>JAUBOH010000050.1:0-4277 GCA_036700145.1 Microcoleus occultus BM001215366 | reverse complement strand
TAGCAATGGTTTGACCGTCGGGGCTGAAATTGATGCTATTAACCGCAGCTTTATGCCCGATTAAACTTTTAATTTCTTTGCCCTTTAAACTCCAAATTTTGGCAGTTTTGTCCTCGCTAGCAGTAGCAATTGTCTGACCGTCGGGGCTGAAAGCAACACTATTAACTAGCGCGTGATGCCCTGTGAGGGTTTGAGTTTCTCTACCATTTAAATTCCAAAGTTTGACTGTTTTATCGGCGCTAGCAGTGGCAATTGTCTTGCCTTGAGGGCTAAAATTCACGCTCATCACCGCAGCTTCGTGACTTTGCAAGCGATCGCGCTCTATGACTTTATAAACAGCTTCCTGCAACAAACTATCAACTCCCTTCTCGATCGCGGCTTTTTCGTGAAACTTATAAAATGCCAGACTTCCCGGCATTTCCTTAATTTTATTTGATGCTTTCAAACTTTCTAATAGCGCGTCAAACGCTTGATTTGAGGTTAAGAGAGTTTCTGCCGACGCACTAATAGCTTTGATTTCGCTGATGGCTGAATTCTGCGACTGCCACCAAGCTACTCCAGCCAAACTCAAGGCTAATCCCAAACCTGCACTGAGTCCTAAGATAGTGAGTTTTCGCCTTTGTTTCTGCTGGAAAACTTGGCGATCGCGAAATTTCAAACTCTCCTCAATAAAACGTATCTCGCCCTCGCTGAGTTCATCCCGTCGCTGCTGCTGCCAATATTCTGCATCTACTAATGGCTTCCCGCGCAACAAAGCTCCTTCATCTAAATTGCTATTTTGCCAAGTCTGAATTGCAGTCCGAATCTGCTCTTGCCACAGGCGAAACTCCGCGTTAACCTGCATCCAACTTCCCAACCTACCCCAGCTTATAATTAACGATTCATGCACGATTTCTACTGTTTCTTCAAAAGTAGATTCAGAGCGGCTGGTTATCACTAAGCGATTTGATGCCAAGTGTATGACTAAATCCCAGTTTGCTGAATTGACATCGTTGCGAGTAGCCAAACGGCGGTTAACATCCGTTCCTATTCCCGGCTGAACCAACTGAATAAAAACCCGCTGTGCCCTCATCCTGTCTGCCTCGGAAAGCTGAGCATACACTGCCTCGGCATGATTTGCCAGTGCTTCTTCCACCCCGCCAATTTCTGTGTATGCTTGATTAGTCAGCCACCCGCAAAGCTGTTGCGACCAAAGTTGAGTTAAGGCAAATTCTAGTAGCGGCAAACGTCCTGAATGTCCCCAAGCTGCATCAATCAATTTATTTATTAGTCCATCTTCTAATTTCACCTGCATTAAAGCGGCCGGTTGGGCGATCGCACTTTGCAATTCTTCACGACTCATCGGCCCCAAATTGCGAACAGCCCCCTGCAAAGCATCGCTAAAAGAGCGGCAAGAAAGCGCGTGCCCGTAAAAATCTGCTCTCAATGTTAAAACTACAGTAAACCCTCCAGCTAATCTGATTGCGGTCAGCAATCCATCCAAAAAAGGCTGGTGCTGTGCTTCGGGAGTTTGGGTATAAAGTTCTTCAAATTGATCGGCAATTAAAACTAAGCGAACGCTTGGGTTGTGCTGCACAAAATTTTCTATGATTTTGTATAAAGCTTTGTCATCTCGCTGAAGCAAAATTTCTAATTTTCGTTCAAATAAGCAGCGGGCATTCGATTCGGAATTCGAGGAATCGGACACCTGCACTAATTTGCTGCGATAAATTGCTTGTAATAATGCTTTTGGCACTGCTTTTCTCACAGCACACCGCGCTATCTTACGCTTGAGCGTGCAGTAATTTTTGCTGGAAAAGATCCCACTGTCACGATCGGAATTGAGATTATCTCGTTTCTCCAAAAGAGGAAATAACGCCGCCGCTAAAGCTTTAAAAGGATTGTTTCCGGGACGAAAAGAGATAATCTGCAACTGAATTCTTGTCTGGCGCAGCGCTGGAATTAACCCGGCAAAAACTACGCTAGATTTGCCACTGCCGCTAGGCCCGACTACAGCTACTAACGGCTTTGTTTTCACCGCCGCCGCTAAATCTTCCGTAAACTTTTCGCGTCCAAAAAATAAGTATGAATCCTCTTCTCGGAAAGCAAATAAACCGCGATAGGGACAAGGAGGAATTCCACCTAACTGCAACCAAGTCGGCGTTTCCAAAGCCGGATTTTGACAAATTGCAGGCAACCAAGAAGCAGCGGGAAATTCATCTTCTAAACCTTGCAATCTCCGGCGCGCTTGCTGCACTGCTAAATGTAAAGGCAACCGCTGTTGGGCGAAAGCATCTAAAAAATATTCAAAAAATGCTTGGGCGACGCGGTTTGGCACCGGCTCCCGCATCACAATAACTGTAGGAATATTCAACTTTTCTAGCGATAAAGCCAATCCCAATCCGTCGCAAGAATTAAAAAAAGCTAGGGTTAAACCATTTTCAATAGCTTGTTTGAGCGCTTCTTCTAACTGTTCGATTGTCAAGCTGTTATTTGTCTTATTTTCATTAATATAAATCCGACCCGTTTCGCCCTCTGTTTGACTGTGACCCGCAAAAAACAGAATGTCCCAGCCTGAACAGTCCCAAAGGCGATCGCTAAATTCTTGGCGGGACGGGTTGACCAGAAACGCGATCTCTGCATCATCTAAATTCTTAAAAAGTACACTTTCTGTTTCTAAATTTATACCTTGACTGTTGCCCAAAATTGCTAGAATTCTAACTTGCTTTTTTCCGAATTTTGAGGAATTTGGTTGAGCGCGTTTATACTCTGATACGCTCAAAGCCATTTCAGATTGGGGATAATTTTTAAAGAAATCCCATCTGTGCCAAGGCAATCGCCGCAGCAATTTATCGCCCGTTTCAATAATTACCTGAATGTCTTCTGATGGATTTAGTGCCGATCGCAATTGCAATTCAATATTGATAAAATCTGGAGATTTCAACAAAGTATTGATCCCTGTTTGTAACTGTTGACATACTTCATCAAAACTGAGCTGAGAGACGTTAGTTATTCCCGCAGCATCGATTTCGAGTTCGTCGTCATCTTCATCTACCGCTAACGGAGACAGCAATTGTTTGCGAGAGCATAAGTTATTGTAAATTAACTGCCAATTCCTATACAAATCAATCAAGCTTGGTGCGGGGGGCAAGCTGCCGATAAATTGTTCCGGGTGGGGATGCCCCGCAGTCCAAATTTGAGCGGTAACTCTTGGAAATCCGCTGCTTAAGTCACCGTTTCCCAGATGGATTACAACTAACTTGTTCATGAGACTGCCTTATATGAATTGCCACAACTGCACTACTCAGCATTTGTAGTAACAAAGTATAGGTTGATGTTACCACAAATAGCAGCTTTATCAGTCGAAATACGTAGTTAGGCGATCGCAATTCTTAACCTAAAATAAATTAAATGTCATTTGCATGAGGGATACCGGATGCGGGATTGGGCATTGAGGTTTAGGTTTTGAGTCAGAAACGATCTTGTGTGCGATCGCACCAGACAAATTTATTAGTTTCACAGTTCAAAATCTTCTCTGATACTAACATCGTCCAGACTGACCTCGATACTAAAATATTTGCCCGCTTCACCTTTAAATGATTTAACTTGAATGTAATTATCGTGACTTCTAGAAGTAACTTGCTGAAGATTTTTTCCAGCTTTAGATAGCAAAATTAGTTTGAGATTGGGTGGCAAATACTTGTTTCCCCTTGTAGGATGTAACTGGATAGAAACACCTAACTGAGCCTGCTCTTCTCTAGCGATACTCACCAGCAACGCCAGATTTTGACTGCCCATCTGCATTTGTAAGTCAATTAATTTGCCTTTTTTTAGCCCTAAATCGACACTTCTAGTATTTAAAGATAAATTAACTTCATGGTCGAGCATTGCGTCAATAGAAAACCAAGTCTCATCAAATATCCCCTGCAACCATTGAGTTAATTTAGTTCTGCTTTCCTTCAGATATCCTGATACATCTGCTTCTACCTTTGCCGCAGCTAAAACTACAGGTAGATTCACAGCAACTGGTGCTAAGTAGCGACAGTACAGCAGCAAGTGATACGGTTCTGCATCAAATAAAGATAGCGGTAGCTGGTAACAACCGTCTTCTAAAGCTGGCCAATTGAGCAAACTCCAATAATAATTTATTTGGTCGCAATGCAGAAAACCCCTGATAATTACTTGTTCTTCTTCCTCTAATACTTCTAACACTGCATAAAAATCAGAGCTTTGTGTTCCAGAGGCGATCCTCTTCGTTGGCGTAGCCCCCGTAGGGGCGGGCTTTCCTTCGGATCGCT
>JAUBOH010000049.1:21628-25764 GCA_036700145.1 Microcoleus occultus BM001215366 | reverse complement strand
AATTCGCAATTCCCAATTCGCAATTCCCAATTCCCAATTCCCAATTCCCAATTCCTATTGATAATTGTGACACCGATCGCGATCGACCTCTGTTGCTCATCACAAACTAGCATTTTTTCCCAGCCTACAATACCTATATTATCCCAAACTTGTGCCGCCAGCCAGATCTAGCACCTCGCTGCATTCCCAAGTCGCACCTCAACCTGATTAAGGGGGGGTGGGGGGTTGCTTGTAGAAAAGCAATTTGGTAAAAATAATGCTATGGTCGCGTATCAGTAGAAAGCAAAAGTTAACAGGAAATCAGGAATTATCAAAGGTCTCACGACGCAAAAACATCATGGGTACCTTTTGCCGAATCCTTTGAGCCTTCAAACTGCTGCCTCTACTGCCGAGATAGCAATGCCGCCTTCATCAGCGGGCAAGTTCTCAGAATCAAAAGAGTGCATCTACCATGATTAAACCTTGCAATCAACCGCTAAAAATCAACCCTTTCACTTCCTATCGCGATCCCGTGACAGGGAGGTGGACTGTAGTTCCAACAGTTCAGAATGCTTGCGAAACAGACTCTAGTTTGAAAGCAAAAGCAGAAGGCGAAAACGAAGGTAAAGCAGAAAGACTCGTTTCTGCTTCACCTGCTGTCTCGCTGCCGAAAAAACCCCTTTCTTTCTCTTTGCCTCCGTTTAAAAAGCTTGCTAAAAAATCTGCCGTTACTCTCAGCAGGTAGCGATCGCAGGGGCCTAATCTAGTATCCACGGTTAGTCCCAGGCGATCGCCCAACAAAAAAAACGAACTTATCCCTAGCATAAATTGCCAAAAAGTGATAGACTGACACCAAACTTTCTCCTTCAATATCCGTGAAGTATTTGCTCGATCGCTTCGTCCAATTTTTCTGGACAGACCGACCAATTCGCCAGCGGGGAACAGTAATCGTTGCTATCCCCGCGATTTGTCTGTTTGCTTCGCTGATCGCAATTGCAGGACTCCGGGATAGTACCGTACAGGTAAGAAGGCGAATAGATACTAACAAGGCAATACTTCAGGAAACTAACCGCTTGTTAAAAACGGTGGTGGATGCGGAAACCGGCATTCGGGGTTACGGGTTAACCAAGCGCCGGGAATTTCTAGAACCATACCTAGAAGCAAAGAAGAGTTTGCCTCCGCTGTTGGCTAAACTTAAGGTTATGGTTCGAGAAAATCAACGGCAAGATCGGCAATTTGAAGATATAAAAAAAAGTACCGAACAGCAAATAATTTTCTTGCAAAACACTTTGAAGCTGCTGGAAAGTTCGGAAAAAATAGTACAGTCGCCGGCAAGAATTCAGGTGTTCGCTCAAGGTAAATTGAAGATGGATAACCTGCGCGAAAAAATTGATGCGTTTGTTGAGGTCAGCGAAGGCTACCAGAACGCTTTAGAGGTGGAAATGCGGGAGTTGATAGATTTAACTAATGTCGTGCAAGTTGCTGGTTTGCTTGTCGGCGGTTTGGGTGCAGCGGCTTCTTGGTATTTATTTGAGAGTTTAGAGCAGGAATTGAGGAAGCGGGAAGCGGGCTTGCAAGAAAGTAAAACTCGCATTCAAGCTGTAGTAGATAATGCGGCTGACGGGATTATTACTTTGGATGAACGGGGAAATATTGAGTCTTTTAATGCCGCAGCAGAAAGGATTTTTGGTGAAAAGACCGATCGCGCAATTGGATCGAACCTGCGGCGGCTGATAGCTCAACCGCCGCCAGACACCAGCACGGGAGATTATTCGATCGAATATTTTGTGTTAAATCCCAATGCTAAGCTCAAGACTTACCAGCAAGAAACAGTTGGAGTTCGCAGCGACGGAACCAAGTTTCCGATGGAGTTGGCCCTGAGCGAAATGCGTCTGGCAAATCAACGCTTGTTTATTGCAATTTGCCGCGACGCGGGAGGACGCAAACAAGCTGAGGAAACTCTACGCAAGCAAGCGCAAATGCTGGATTTTGCGAACGATACGATCGCGGTACTAGACTTGAACGGGGTGATTTCTTATTGGAATCTGGGGGCGAAGTGGCTCTACGGGTGGCGGAAGTCGGAAGCAATAGGAAAAAATCTTCACGAGCTTTTGCAAACAGAATGGACGCAACCTTTGGAGACAATTCAAGAAGTGTTTTTTGAGCGGGGATCTTGGCAAGGGGAACTGGTTCGCACCAAGGAAGACGGCACAAAAATAACGGTGGCGAGTCGGTGGACTTTGCAGCGGGACGAGCAAGATCGACCGCTGGCTATTTTGGAAATCAGTAACGATATTAGCGATCGCAAACGCTCAGAAATTGCTTTAGCCGAAAGCGCGCAGAGGTTTCGAGATACCTTTGAACAAGCCGCAGTTGGCATGGCCCAAGCGAGTTTGGATGGCAAGTTGCTGTTAGTCAATCAAAAACTTTGCGAAATTTTGGGCTACAGCCGCCAAGAATTGATGCAGAAAAGATTTCAGGAGATTACTTTTCCCGAAGATTTGGGAAGCGAATTGGAATTATTGAGCCAATTGTTAGCAGGAGAAATTGAAAATTACCATGTGGAAAAGCGCTATGTCCGCAAAGACGGAGAGTTGGTGTGGGCAAACTTGACGGTTTCGCTACTGCGAGAACAAAACGGCACTCAATTTCTGATGGGTGTGGTAGAAGATATTAGGAAACGCAAACAAGCTGAGGAATCGCTCAGGCTGCGCGCTGTAGAATTGAGTTGGACGGCGCAGACGCTGGCTAAAACGACGAGTATTTTGAGAAAGCGGAATCAAGAATTAGACCAGTTTGCTTATGTAGTTTCTCACGATTTGAAAGCGCCGCTGAGGGCGATCGCCAATCTCAGCAGTTGGATAGAAGAAGACCTTAGCGACTCGATGACAGAGGATACTCTGCACCAAATGAACCTGCTGCGCGGCAGAGTTCACCGCATGGAAGCTTTGATTGAGGGACTGCTGCAATATTCCCGCGTCGGACGCATTCAAGTAGCTTCAGAAACAGTAAAAGTGGAGAAGTTATTAGCAGAAATTATTGATTCGTTGGCGCCGCCGTCTGGATTTGAGGTGAAAGTTGAACCGGGAATGCCAACTTTTGTGACCGAAAGATTGCCGTTGCAGCAGGTTTTTGCTAATTTAATCAGCAACGCAATCAAGCACAATCGAGGCGAATCCGGTCACGTAAAAATATCGGTGGAAGAGTTAGATGATTTTTACGAGTTTTTTGTAACAGATGACGGCCCCGGAATTGCGCCTCAATATCACGATAAAGTTTTTGTGATTTTCCAGACCTTGGAAGCTCGCGATAAAGTTGAAAATACTGGCATTGGTTTGTCGCTGGTGAAGAAAATTGTCGAAGGTCAAGGCGGCAGTATTTCGCTGGAATCTGCCGAAGGTAAGGGAGCAACTTTTCGGTTTACTTGGCCGAAGCAACCTATTAGCAAAGAGGGAAACTAAACTACCCACACTAAGTGCATCCCACACCAAAAGCCCGATCGCAACTGTTTAAACTGCGTCGCAGCGGATTTCGATGATAAATCCGTCGGGATCGTAAAAATAAATGCCGCGTCCTGTAGCGCGAGTGACGGGGCCGCTGTCGATCGCAATTTGATTTGACTTTAGCACTTCGAGAGCGCGATCGAACAAATCCGGCTCGATATCGAAGGCCAAGTGGTTGGCGCGAGTAAAAGCCTTCTCCGGGTCTGGGTTGGGCGGTTCCAAATCAGGCTGCCAAAATAAGTCAATCACAGTCCCGTCGGGAGTGATGAAATTAGCGACTTTACCCGCAGCTACCATTGCTGTTAAACTTGCGGGAATTTCTGCACCTGTTAGTTCCCGCAACCCGAGAATTGTACCGTAGAAGTCGCGGGAAGCTTTCATGTCTCGCACGTTTAAAGCGATGTGGTGAACGCGGCGCAAGTTTCCCGGCGCGAGGGTAATTTTGACGATGTTTTCGCTAGTTTGCATGATGTTTCAATTCCGAATATTAAAATTGAATGCTGCTAGATTAATCCAAAGTTTGTAGTGAGCACTTTAGTGCTGATATTTCTATGAGGAAAGGACTAAAGTCCTCACTACGAACCAATGTTGTTAGGTTCGTAGTGAGGACTTTAGTCCTAAATCTTCTATGAGGAAAGGACTAAAGTCCTCACT
>JAUBOH010000049.1:8995-21528 GCA_036700145.1 Microcoleus occultus BM001215366 | reverse complement strand
CCTAAATCTTCTATGAGGAAAGGACTAAAGTCCTCACTACGAACCAATGTTATTATAGTCAATGTATAGTTATTTTTCTTTAGGGAACGATGCCATACCTACAAATAGCATTGCTAGCCCGCCTCCCAGAATCGCAAACGCCAGTAAACCTACAGCTAAATCTAATCCCGATGTATTTTCCATTAACTTAAACCGTTCTCCAATTAAATCCCATCATAGGTATTTGTGAATTGCTGATGGCTTGCAAACAATGGGGAAGAGCAGAAAAAAAGCATATTAACTTCTTCCCTCTTCCCTAAACATCCATCCCTTAAATCCCTTAAAAAACCCCTTGTTAGACTGCTTATTTTGCCAATTCTTTGTCAATGGCCGCGATCAGTTCTGGGGAATCGGGGCCGACGCTGCTGCGGAATCTGGCAACCACTTCACCCTGTTTGCTAACTAAGAATTTCTCAAAATTCCACGAAACCTCACCCTTGGGATCGACTGCACTCGTCAGCTTAGCGTACAGCGGGTGCTGCTGACTGCCTTTGGCGCGTACTTTGTCAAATAATTCAAAGCTAACGCCGTATTTTGTACTACAGAAATTGACGATTTCTGAGTTACTTCCGGGTTCTTGTGCTCCGAAGTCGTTGCAGGGAAATCCTAAAACGCAGAGTCCAGCAGCGCCGTACTTCTGGTTCAATTCTTCGAGTCCTTTGTATTGAGGTGTATAGCCGCATTGGGAAGCTACGTTAACTATCAAGAGTACCTTGCCTGCGTACTCTCCTAGCTGCTTGTCTGCGCCTGCGATCGTTTTTACTTTAATGTCGGAGATTGTGCTGGGCATTTTCAAATACTTCTAAATTTGACTAGCACAATTTTACCGCAATTCGGTACAATTTTGTCGAGATGCCGATCGCTCAAAATTTAAGTATCTCGGCCGGGGCGGGTTTACAGAATTTTGGCTGGGATTATAAAAATTTGTAAACTCGTCCCTACCACAATTATGGTTAACTTACCGGACATGATATTAGTAGGTGGCGGTGAAGTTTCCCAACAGCACCGAACGCCACAGTCGGCTTTTAGCTTGAAGTCGATCGCTAATAGAAGAAAAGTCCACAGCGAGGAAGACGAATAGTTTAACTATCTGAGTGGCTTTCCATCATCCATTTTTGATAAGTATCCTCAAGTTGCTTGTCTTCCAAAACCAGTTCTATGCGGACTTTTACGCAACCGTGGCGGGGTTGAGAGGCGATCGCATTTAAGATTTTGCTCGCTTTCTGCACCGAGGTAAATTCCGCCTTAACTGTCGGTTCGAGGCGATCGCTAGACATCTCCGTCAAATCTATACCCGTTATGCTTCCCTCGCCCAAATCTATTTCGGCCAACACCTTCGGATCGTCGCCGACTTGTTCCACAATCAACTTTTCCCACTGGATAGGTACTTGTACCATCCGAGTTTCAATTTCTTTGCGGACAATAACTTCACCAACTTTGCGCTTGCTGCGATTGATCACCAATCGTTCTTCTAGCAGGCGAATTACATCTTGATCGACAATATCAAAGTCTTCCTCCTCCTCACCTGTCTCCAAATTCTCATTTGTGCGATCGGCATCTGTTTGATTTAACATAAATGTTGAGGGATTAGTTGACTCGGTGTTGCTCACTTCACTTAACGGTTCTGAGGAAAATCCTAAAGACTGAGGCTCACCATTTGCCGAAATTTTCGGCAGCATTTCGATTTGCTCCGAATTAATACTTACAAACAGCGCTTTTTGGTGGTAATCGACTTTTTTTAGCAGCTTAATACTTACTAAAAAACTCCTGGTATTTTGCGTGCCTAGCCCTGCAACCACAAAATTTAGCTGACCGTTAGGATCAAAATATACATCTTTAATTTTGCCTACCAAGTGACCTTGGTTGTCTTTGACTGTAAAACTTTTTAGCTTAGTTCTGACTTTTTCCGGCACCCGGTTGAGACGAGTAATTGATTTTGCAGTTGCTATTTTTTCTGCTGATGCTTGACCGTTCATTTTTTAAATTTTCCTGCTTAGGGATTTTTATTATGAATTGGTAAAGGCGGGGAAAGCGCATAAACTTTGCCAAAACCAAACAAGTTTTGTACCCCGCCCGCCCCGTCACGTAGGAATTGCGCGATGCCACAAATTCGCAATTCCTATGTAACACCTGCTGCGGTTGGTTTAGATAGCTTTATTATCTACAACCGGAGTGCCATCGGTTTTAATGTCTAATTCTTCACGACGCAAGGTTTCTTCGCCGTCAACCGTGCTGCGAACAACTTCTTTTCTGACGTTTACTTCTTCGCGCACGAAAGCTTCCTTGTGAATGTCGGCCGTTTCTTCGTAGACTTCCATGCGTGCAACTTCCCCTGATTGGAAGTCAGCCTCACCGACGGAAACTACTCGACCCGCTTCTACGGGCGTTACTCGCTCAATTACCACTCGTTCTTTTTCAATGGGTACTGAAGCTCGCGCTGTTTCGGTTTCCACGCGCTTCCCAACTGCTACTTCGCCTGTTTTGGCACGGTTTTTGTTGGCAACCAAGCGTTCTTCATAAAGCTTGAGGTTTTGGTGGTTCTGTTCGTTGGTTTCGTAGAGGGGGCGATCGATATCGTAGCTGTAGTTGCTGCGATCGTAGCTAGCAGGAGTTGCAGTGCTGGCTACAGCAGTGCTTGCCGCAGCAGTGTCTTGATTGCGGTAAACGCCTCTTACCTTTTCTTCGCCATCGTAATCTACTGGTTCTAATTCATTGTAAGCAGGCAATTGTTCTGCTTGAGCTTTGCTGCGAAGGCCTGTGGCGTGGACGCGACGGGCTCCGTAGTCGAAGCGGGCCGAGCCGATCGGCAGCAATACTTTTTTGCCAAAAATCCAGATACCTGTATCAACTACCAGATAGCGAAAACGACCCGTTTCATCAACCAAAGCGTCATAAACGGTGCCTACTTTTTCATCAGAGTCGCCGGCATAAACATCAAATCCCTTGATGTCGTCTCCCGCAAAAATTTCTTCCTTATAGTTAGGATAAAATTCTTCGATTTTTTGAAGTGCCATGTGTTTTTTCCTCTTTAGCTCTACTTAAATTAATAGTAAAAATTAATTGATAGACTTACCTCTCCCTAAAGTCTGAAGTGTACAATTTAGGGCGTTTAATACTATAGGAATACGGCGGGAGTGTCGATGCAAGCGAACCGTAGGGACACTCCAAGAGCCCAAGGAGTGTAAACTTAACGTCAAACCCTGACAGAGACTGTTGTTTAACTATTAGGCCCTGATCCCCCCTAGCCCCCCTTAGCAAGGGGGGTACAGGAGTCTTCTCAAAGTCCCCGCAACGATTCGGGGGATGCGAGGGGGATCTGGACTTGGCGTAAAAACGAGATTTATCAAGGCTTTCAGGCTTAAGTTGACACGACGAAGGGCATTTGCGTATCCCTACTGTTAATAATTGTTAAGTCGGTGGTTACAAATAAACATTAGATAATAGTGAAATAGAAAAATCAAAGCCCCTCATCTTACGGAGAGGGGCTTCGGGAAAGCTAGAAATTTTAAGTTCAGAGTTGATTTAGTTGAGTTCTGATACTTTCTATCCTTTTGCGGTTAACTCCCAAATCCGACTCTCCCAGACGCGAAGCCGATCGCACGTGGATGACTTTTGCCCCATCATCCACCAAAAATTCAACGTCATCAACAAACCCCATCAAAGCACTGGTGAACTCCGCATAGAGGTAATTATCAGTTGCGGTGATAATTTTAGTTTTTCCCAAGGACTCGATCGCCCCTTTCAGCTTTGCCATTGCCTCCTCCGGCGACGAAACGTACGTCAAAGGCTCGATTTTGTGTTCAGCATCTTGACTGAAGCTGCTGACGCAATTGGGGGAACTCGGACACGCTGCGAGTTTTCCTGACTGAATTCCGATATTGGCAGGTCTTTTTCCAGCAAACATTGTTTTTTCTCCCGGAATTGCGATAAAAGTTGCGATCGACAGTACCGCTACAGCTAGCAGTGATATTAAAATAACTAGGACTCTTTTCAATGCTGTCGGCGATTTTGTTTCAACTGTTTGCAAAGGATTAGCCCTCCAGAAAGTGCGATTTCGATCTAATTTTAATATTAATTGAAATTGACCTAGAAAAACTAAATAGATTTAGTTTGTTCTTCAATCAACCAGTAAGTCAGCATTGTTCCTTTACCTTTAACCGCTATATTACCCCGTTCTTCAAAAACAAACTGATCTTTCACACGCTCGTAAGTCGCCGCCGTCACTTGAATTTTACCAGGCAATCCGTTCGACTCCATCCGCGAAGCAACATTAACAGTATCCCCCCACAAATCATAACTAAATTTGCTAATCCCAATAATTCCCGCCACCACCGATCCGCTGTGAATTCCGATCCGCAATTGAAAATTTTCTCCTACTTTGACATTAAACCTCCTCAAAGCTGCCTGCATATCCAAAGCTAAAAGTGCGATCGCCGACCCATGATCCTCCCGCGCCGTCGGCAAACCCCCAACCACCATATAAGCATCCCCAATCGTCTTAATCTTCTCCAACCCGTGCAACTCAGACAACCGATCGAACTCCGAAAAAATCCCGTTCAAAATTTCCACCAACTGCGTCGGGCTTTTGTGAGTCGAAAACTCTGTAAAACCCACCAAATCAGCAAACAATACGCTCACCTCATCAAAATGATCCGCAATCAACTTTTGCTCTTTTTGCAAGCGATCGGCAATCGGTTTCGGTAAAATATTCAGCAGCAATTTCTCTGTTTGCTCTTGCTGCAATTTCAGCGCTGCTTCCGCTTGTTTCCGCTGAATCAGCGAACCGAGCTGCGTAGCAACCGCACTCACTAATTCCAACAAGCGCGGCTGACATTCCAGAACTTTCTCGCGATAAAAAATCAAAATAGCTAGCACTTGGTTGTCAGCCAAAATTGGCACCCCAAAAGCCGCTCTCAATCCCACATTTACCGCAATTTCCGATCGCAAAAAAACTTGTTCCGGTGCACTAGAAACATCCTCGATCCATTCAGACTGGTGGGACTCCCAAATCCTTCCAGGGAGTCCCACACCGGGATCAAAAGTTAACTGCCAACTTGTCTGTCGGAATTGGGCAAAACTCAAGTCGCTGACATACCTGCCTGTAGCGCATTTTAAAACGCCATCACTGCAAGGAATCCAAGCTTCGCCCAGATTCCATTCAATAGTTTGGCAAATTAAACCTAAAATCACATCTATAGCAGACTCAAAATTATCCGATTTGCTAATAGCTTGAGTGGCCTTCAGCAGCAACCTCGTTTCCATTTCAACCTGGCGGCGTTCGGCGATTTCCTGGTGCAACAGAATATTTTGATCTGTCAATTTTTCATTTTTTTCTTGCAATTGCATTTGCAAGGAACGCACAGTAAGTTGATTGCTCACTCGCGCCAATACTTCTTTCACCTGAAAAGGTTTTGTGATATAGTCTGCGCCGCCCACTTCAAAAGCTTTTGCCTTATTTATTCCTTCTTCTAGCGCGCTGAGAAAAATGATCGGAATTTCCCTAAATTGCGGTTGGGCTTTCAATTTTTGACAAAGTTCGTATCCGTCAATATCCGGCATCATAATATCCAGCAAAATCAAATCTGGTGCGTTAGATTGAATCGCATCTATGGCAGAAAAACCATTAGTAACAGGTCTAACTTTATAGCCATTTTTTTGCAAAATTCTAATCAACAAACGCAGATTATCTGGCGTATCGTCAACCACTAAAATATCTGCTTGATAGTTTTCAGTTTGCTCCGCTTTCATCTGCATTCTCTGATTCCTCCGCCTCGGCAATTAAATTGAGAATTTTCTGGTAATCAAAATTATTAAGATGACCCTGGAGGATTTCGGCAAATTCAGGATGAGCATCCCTTATTTCCTCGATTGTCCTGGCAATTAAGTCAAAATCAGCACTGCGGATTACCTGCTTCATGTTGTCTATCCATTCTGCGGGAAGTTTGGCTAAATAAGCAAGCGCAGCAGTAGACTGGGAGTCAGATAGATTGCTTCGATCGCCTGTTGAGATCGAGTCCGTTGAGCTAGAGTAGAGATACCTCACGCCCAAATGTTTGTTGAGGGTATCAAATATATCTGTTTTGCGAAAAGGTTTGCTAATAAAATCGTCGCAGCCGACCAATAAAGCAAACGATCGCCTTCCTTCAATTGTACTAGCTGTCAAAGCAACAATCTTCGGAATCGGGGAGTCGGGATCGTCCATACTCATTTCCCCGTTTCCTTGCTGCTCTTGCTCTCTCTGCTGTATTCTGGCCTTAATTTGTTTAGTAGCTTCGTAGCCGTCCATCACTGGCATTCGCACATCCATCAAAATTAAGTGGGGATGCCAAGTTTCCCAGATTTCGATTGCTTCGCGGCCGTTAGTGGCTTGTTGCAGGCCAAAACCCAAGGGAGAAAGCATTTTGACTAAAAGTTGGCGGTTGTCTTCGCGATCGTCCACAATTAAAATCCGGTAGCACGGTTGATTTGGTTCCAACCCAGTAACTTCGCGGTTAATTGGCCCGGCGGGAACATCAGCAGCATAAACCGCACCGACTGGAATCTCAAATTTAAAAGTAGTGCCGAGTTCCAGTTGACTTTCTACCACGATTTCTCCTCCCATCAAGCGGACAAATTGACGGCTGATCGTCAATCCTAAACCCGTGCCTTTCTGAGTTTTTTGACCGGAAGCTGTTTGCACAAATGCCTTAAAAACATTGCCCAATTCTTCCGCAGCAATGCCAACTCCTGTATCTTCTATTTCAAACTGAAGGAAAATTACTTGAAACCGAGTTGAATCCTCAGCCTCCTCCCTCAATTCAACAGTTGCAGAATCACTGCTAATTATCGAAAAATCCCGAATAGTTGTTGTGGTATCAAACACAACTTTTGGACTATCCAATAAATCAACAACTCCCGAATTTTCTAATTTTCTAACTCTTAATACTACCGCACCAATTTGCGTGAATTTTATGGCATTGCTGAGAAGATTGATCAGCACTTGTCGCAGTTTAACATCATCCGTTCGCACGTACTGAGGAACGTCAGCCTCCCGCTCAAAAAGCAACTGCAATTCTTGACTTTGTGCTCGCAGTTGAAACATATCTTGCAAGTCGTCAAGCAAGCGGTAGAGGTCGAAGTTTTTCGGGTCGGTCATCATCCGCCCCGCTTCGATTTTTGACAAGTCTAAGGCTTGATTGATCAGCGTCAGCAAGTGTTCGCCGCTGCGGTGAATAATTCTCAGATTTTCTCGGTTTTCGGCAGTAAGATTGGGGCTGGGTTCCATGATTTGTGCAAACCCGAGTATGGAATTGAGAGGGGTACGCAACTCGTGGCTCATATTGGCCAGAAACGTGCTTTTAGCTTTGTTTGCGGCTTCAGCAGCTAATGCGGCTTGTTGCAGTTGTTCTGTGCGTTCGTCAATTTGGGCTTCTAAGGTGTGCTGGTAATCTGCTAGTATTTTTTCGGCTTGTTTGCGATCGCTAATATCTTGAAAAGCGGCGATCGCATAAACAATATTTCCGCTAGCATCAAAAATCGGCGTAGTATTGATCTCGATCGCAATTATTTTACCATCTTGACGGATTTCTACATCGTCAACCCTGACAAATTCTCCTTTGAGGGCGCGCAAAATTGGCAGATTCTCCGGCGGGTAAAGCTCATCAGTATTGGCCACATAAAGTTGATAAGTTGCAGCTAATTGTTCCGCAGTGCTTTCCGGGATCGTGTCTGCACCCAGCAAATCGCGCGCTGTCTGGTTGAAATAGGCGATCGAGCCATCGGGATTATAAACAGATACCCCCACTGGCAAAGCTTCTAAAAATTGGTTCAGGCGGCTTTCACTCGCAGACAGTGCCTCATTCACTACCTTTAACTCCTCATTTACTTCTTGCCGCTTCAGGATTTCATCTGTCAACTTTTGGTCTTGCAAGTAACTGTGAATTGCTTCTACCACCGTTAATTTTAAGTCTTCGTTTTGCCAAGGCTTAGGGATATAACGGTACAATTTAGCATACTTTATAGCATTGCTCAGAGCTTCCAAATCTGCTTGCCCCGTCAGCATAATGGTCAGCGTATCCGGCGATCGTTCGTGAATTCGTCTGAGCAGTTCGTCCCCTTTAATATCCGGCATGATATAATCGGAAAGCACCAAAGCAATCTCGTACTCATCAGCCTGCAAATCTGACAGCAACTCTAAAGCATCTTCCCCTCCTTCCGCCGTTTCAATAATACATTGATCGCCGATCGCCTTTTTCAGTTCAATCTTTAAACTATTCAAAACGTCAGGTTCGTCATCAATACACACAATCACAGGTTTTTTCATAACTTAGCCAGCCCAGATTTTATCGTTTCTATTAAGTCTTTGCTTTTCCACGGTTTGTACAAACAGCAGTATAAATCAGCTTCTTTGACGGCCCGCTCAACAGCGGCTGCATCCGCTTGTCCCGTCAACATCACTGTAATAATTTTAGGATACTTTTGGTGAACTTTAATTAAAAGTTCGTCACCTTTAATTCCCGGCATCAGCCAATCAGAAACAACCACAATTACCTGATCGGCTTCTTCAAAATCCTCAAGTAAATCTAAAGCTTCAGCACCACTTTCAGCTAATTCATAAAAATAATCATCTTTAAATTCATTCTTTAGCTGCATCTTGAGAGTATTCAAGATATCCGGTTCATCGTCAACGCAAAGAATTACAGGCTTATTCATTTTTTCCTCTCTGCTTTGATTTAAGTGGGTTTACCGACATGACTTGCTTCTAGGTTATTGATTTCGGGCGAGGATGCAGGATATCTCTCCCCTATCTTATTTTAATCGGACTTCCGAACAGAAACCCGGTTTCTCGCAATAAATCTTGTGTTTGTCAGCCCGAGTGCCGCGAGTGTCACCGAGAATCAGCCCCCTGCGGGCAATACCATTAAAAAAATGTAGATTTGAGATTTTCAATTAGGCATGACTGATGACTATCATGGTTTCGAGCTTCTTGTCCGGATCTGCATTCTTTTTTAAAACAGGTGTAAGTTTTGGTTAATAGATTGGCAGCGAGACTGTAAAGGTTGTGTGCCCGGGTACAGACTTTACAGCAATTGTGCCTTCGTGTTTTTCAACAATTTTTCTCACAATATCCAATCCCAAACCGCTACCTTCGCCCGCAGATTTAGTCGTAAAAAATGGCTGAAAAATTTTGGTAATAACTTCTGGGGGAATGCCTTTGCCGTTATCAGTAAATTTAAGCATAATATTTGCCTCTTGCTGCTGAGTTTCAATCGTCAAAATACCTTTATAATCCATTGCTTGCAGGGCATTGTGAACGAGATTCGTCCAAACTTGATTTAAGTCATCGGGATAGCAGACAATTCTGGGTATATCTCCATAATTTTTAACTACTTCTATACCCTGTTTCAGTTGATTTTGATAAAGGGTTAACACAGTTTCAATGCCCTCGTGCAAGTTCGCCTCGACTTTTTCTTGCTTGCTATCGAAATGAGCGTAGCTTTTCAAGGCAAATACTACTTTTCCAGACTTCGCTGTCGCTCTTTGAATCAGGCTAATACTTTTTTTAAAGCTCGCAAACTGGTAAGCAGTATTTAAAACTACTTGCCAATCCGGCAATTTAAAAAGCGGCAACAAGTGTTCGATGTTTTCGTAAATTTCCATATCAACTAAAGTATCGGCAATTTCCTCGGAATTATCAACAGATTCTGCCATCAAATCCCGCGTCAACTGCTGCTTAAATTTCCGCTTTTCTCGGCTGGTAAATAAAGTTTCTTGATGGGTAGCTCTGTGCAGTAAAGTTAAAAAATAAGCTTGGCTTTCTGAAGACAACTGTTGAAAAAACTGAGGCATTTTTGCTAAATTATCGTCCCAGAAATTCGCTATATTATCAATAGAGGAACCTATAATGCCCAGCGGAGTATTGATTTCGTGGGCAATGCCGGCAATCAGTTGTCCCAGTGCCGCCATTTTTTCCGATTGAATCAAATGCTCTTGGGTGGCTTGCAGTTGATGGATCGCAGTTGCTAAATCTTGATTTTTTTCTTGCAAAGTTTGTTGCAGCGAACAAATTTTTAAATGAGTTTCTATCCGAGCTAAAACTTCTTCAACCTGAAACGGTTTAGTAATAAAGTCCACTCCCCCAACTCCAAAAGCTTTAACTTTATCCATCACATCGTTAATCGCACTGATGAAAATCACCGGAACGTCTTTTGTGACTTCAGAATCTTTGAGGTGCTGACAAACTTCATAGCCGTCCATCTCCGGCATCATAATATCCAGCAGCACTAAATCCGGGGGCATTTTTTGAGCGGCAGACAGTGCTAGCTTGCCGTTGGGAACCGGGCGAACTTGATAGCCTTTTTCGCTCAAAATTCCTGCCAGCAGCCGCAGGTTTTCTGGCGTGTCGTCCACTACTAAAATATTAGCTCGATTGGTTTTCGGTAAAGTTGAATTCATCGGGTATTTACTGGTTCTCGCTGAGTTCGATCGTGTTCAAAATTCTGTCATATTCAAAATTATTAATGCAATCTTGAAGCTTGCCAGCAAGAGAGGGGTTGACAGTGCGGATTTGTGCGATCGAACTGGCGATCGCCTCCATGTCCACACTCAAAATATTTTGCTTAAATTGGGCTATCCAGTCGGGAGAAAGAGAGGCGATCGCCTCCGGTGTTAGCACCTCCTGACTTGACTCCCCTACACCTGCCACACTCACTTCTGTTGGATCTTCATAAATATAGCTTACTCCTAAATGTTTCCCCATTGCCGCAAAGATATCCTCTTCTCGGAACGGTTTCCGCATAAAATCATCGCAACCAGCCGAAAGAATCACCGCCCGTTCTTCCTCCAAAACACTAGCAGTCAGGGCCACAATCGCCGTTGCTTGCCCGCCAGTTGTAGTTTTAATCTGTTTCGTTGCCTCGTACCCGTCCATCACGGGCATTCTCATATCCATCCAAATCAGATGCGGTTCCCACTCCACAAAAATATCCACCGCTTCTTTACCGTTATTAGCTTCTCTCAACTCAAATCCGAGGGGACTCAGAAGTTTTACCAACAGTTGGCGGTTCAAAGGTTTGTCGTCCACAATTAGCAACCGGTAACTCGGCTGATTCGGTTCGAGGGCCACAACTCGACGTTGAGTTTTTTTGCTTTCAATATCAGCAGCTTCAACCAGATGAACTTGGATGTCAAACTGAAACACTGCACCCTTTCCGACTTCGCTGCTAACAGTAATTTCACCTCCCATTAATTGTACGAACTGGCGGCTAATAGCTAAACCTAAACCAGTTCCTTCCTGAGAATCTTTACCTGTTTTTGTCTGCACGAATGCTTCAAACAACTGATTAATTTCCTCAGCAGCAATGCCTGCACCGGTATCTTGAACTTCAAAATGCAGCCAGTAGCGGCCGGGCAATTGGTCAGCCCTATTTTTGTGTACATTCCGCCTGCCTCCCTTAACTTGCACGGACACTCCCCCTTCCGAAGTAAATTTAATTGCATTGTTGAGCAAATTTATTAAGACTTGGCGCAGTTTCACTTCATCAGTGCAAATGTAATGGGGAACTTCCGCGTCCTGGTCGAAGATTAACTGCAAGCCTTTTTCCTCAGCTTTGAGAGCAAACATATCTTCTAAATCGCCTAGCAGCCGATACAAATCGAAGCTTTTTTCATAGACGGTAGTGCGTCCGGCTTCGATTTTTGACAAGTCTAAAACTTGGTTGATTAAAGCCAGCAAATGTTCGCCGCTGCGCAGGATAATTCCGACATCTTCTTGATTTTCCCGAGACAGACTTTTACTGCGGATCATGACTTGAGCAAAGCCGATGACTGCGTTCAAGGGCGATCGCAATTCGTGGCTCATATTGGCGAGAAAGGTACTCTTAGCTTTGTTGGCTGCTTCGGCCGCTTCTTTCGCCTGCTGCATTTTGATTCCCGCTTGTTTGCTAGCAGTAACGTCTTCAATAAAACCTTCGTGATAAAGTAGATTTCCGGCGGCATCGCAGACAGCGCGACAATTTTCGGAAATCCAGATTATGCTGCCATCTTTGCGGTAAATTTCCGATTCAAAGTTTGACAGTATCCCGCACTCCTTCATCAGCGCTAAAAATTCGCTGCGGCGGTTGGGTTTCACGTAAAGCTGGTTCTTGAAATTCGGCTGTGCTGCGATTAATTCTGCGGGCGATTCGTAACCGTAGAGGTTAGCTAAAGCGGGGTTAGCGCTGATGTATTTCCCGTCGCCGGCTGTTTGAAAAATTCCATTCAAAGCATTTTCATAAATGTTGCGGTACTTTTCTTCTGCTTCGCGGAGGGCGGTTTCTGCTTTTTGGCGATCGGTAATATCGCTAGAAATCGACAGAAAACAAGCTTCTCCGTCAATATCGATGGTTTCGATCGACAGCAGCGCCGTTCTTTCTGCACCATTTTTATTGCGAAACCTGAGTTCGTAATTGTGAAGTGCCGTCTTGTTTTTTAACATTTGAATCATCCGGTCGCGCTCTCCCAAACTCGCCCAAAAA
>JAUBOH010000049.1:0-8895 GCA_036700145.1 Microcoleus occultus BM001215366 | reverse complement strand
GACAGCAAAAAAGTGGTGCGCGTATTGGCGTTAATTTGCTCCATAAAGTCGGACTCCGGCACAACTACCACAATCAGCCAATCCAACCCGCGATCGTCTTTAAAAGGAGCTACCTGCATAAAATTTCGCTTGCCGTCAATATCAAAGGTAAGCTGTTGAGAATTAGTGATTTTAGCTAAGCTGTCGTAGGATTTATCTAAATGCTGCGCGGTTTGGCGAATTACTGGATTCTCGCTGGCTGAAGCTTTGATGCGTCTTGCTTCTTTACCTTCCACCGCGAATTCTTGAGTCGCCGTTGAAGTGGCAATTAACATCCCCGATCGCTCCATCACAAAAGTTTGTCCCGACTTGCCAATTTTGAGGCTGACGAGAAATTCTTTGATTTTGGAAAACAGCAAATCACTCCCAACTACTCCTAACAGCTTGCCAGCGTCGTCGTAGATAGGCAAAGCAGCAGTAATTGCCAGTTCTCTTGTCAAAAAATCTGTATAAATAGGAGTCCAAATAGGTTTTTTTGCCGCTGCTGCTGCTATATACCAAGGGCGAATTCTCGGGTCATAAATTTTGGGTGAAATCTCTACTAATTTAACGCGATTTCCCTGAGAGTCAGCAGTGAATCGAGCTAATTTATTGCCAGTAGAGCTGTCCGCAGCCGATATCAAAGTCCGCTCTTTAGTGCGGATTGCTCCTGAGTGTTCTCCATTTTCTTTGCCTGTGTAAATGATGCTGATCGAGTCAAAGTATTGAATTTGTTCGAGAAAATGGTGTTCTAGTTTTTGTTTTTCTTCGAGGTTCAACTGCCCCAATTTTACGCCTTGAACGTTTAGGTGATTGACAATGTGGGGAATTGACATATAATTTTCAATGCGGTCTTTGATGCGATCGGTAGTTTCTGCTCGCAACTGAGCGGCAACATCGTTGACTGCCAACTGACCGTTTTGGAACGACAGCCAACCTACAACTCCTACCGTGCCGACAATTTGCACTAAAAAAGGAACTACGAACACAGTTTGTAATGGAGCTTTGCCGATAATTTTGGTAGCAAAGCGATTGAGGCGTTTAGGAAACATATTCATCCTAAGAGTAATTGAAATTGGCAAGGGAAATTAGTAGATGTTAAAATCTTGGAGCGATACACGAGCGAGTCAGATAAAATCCGGTTAATTACCTAATAAAAAGTGTTTGTCGTGAGGACTTTAGTCCTCAGATTTTATCAGGACTAAAGTCCTCACTACAAACCAATTTTATTGTGGTTGTTCGAGGGGACACGATAGAGCACTTACCTGAAAAGTGCTGTAGATGTCCACCGCCTATTTATTGCAGGCAATGGAGATTGCTATGAGTGCAGGGCTGGGATTGTACCTTACTGACAATAGTACAGGGTATGAATTTAAATAACTATAGCGTATTTTCGCGGAGAGTTTTTGGGCAACTACTGGCGCCGATGATTAGGTACGATCGCACTATCCACAGCCGCACGCACCCCAAAAACCGCATTTACCTGCGATTCAACTCCATCCTTTCGCCGTAACGCAACAGCATATCTAAGCTTTCCAAACGATTTTGCCAAGTTTGCACCTGATAGCTATTTTCTGCAGAATGCAAGCGCATCGAAGATTGAAATTGAGATTGAAAACTCGCCAACAATCTTTTAGCAGTTGATAAACTTTCCGTAGAAGGATTTGTCGCCAATTTACTCAAAGCAAGACCCAATTCGTCCGATCGACTTTGCAGAACTTTCAGTTCAGATTCCGACACCCGCAACTGATTGTTAGCCAACAAAAAACTCCACTCCTGCTTGAGAGCAGTATACCGCGAAGCCGCCGCCGCAAACGGCTGCCGGTAAGGAATCGGTTCCTCCGCATTCGTGGAACGCACCGGCCGTCCTTGAGTGCGGTTAAAAAATCCCTGCATCCCGCTGCTGATACTTTCCACCGCAAAAATAGCATAGCCCCCAGTCGGCAAATCGCGCAAAGCTTGAATTTGGTCGATCGCCACAACTTCCGGGAGAGTCAACAACTTAACCGACGGAGAAATCAAAGCCGAACCGAGCATTTGCTCCTTTACCAAAGGCTCCGTAACGCGCTGAAGTCGGTTAGTATCCAAAGCATAAGTCATCGGCACAACCAAGTCTACAATGCCCTGGCGGGCCCAAACTTCCCAATTTTGCTGAATTTTGTAAATCCGCTGACTTTCGGGGTGCGGAAACACCGCCACCGACAAAATTGTGCGCGGATAATTCTGCCGCAAAAGCTGAGAAACTTCAGCTACAAAAGTATTAATTTGATTAGTTTTAAACTCAACCCACTGCCGCCACAAATTGCCAGAACTAGGCGAAATATTCACCGGGTCGGTACCAGTCAACTGCTTGAATTGCTGCCTTGCCGCAGCACCATAACCGTAGGTAAAACCTGCATTGTCATCTTGAAAAGGATAGCGAATATAGTCTAACTGCACTCCATCGACTTTGTAGCGGCTGGTAATTTCGCTGACTATTCGCAGCAAATAACTGCGGGCTTCCGGGTTGGCGGGATCGAGATAAAATTTACCGTCATTAGGATTTTGGATGCGTCCTTTATTGTCAATATTTGCCCAAGTTGGATGAGCGGAAAGCACCGGGCCTGGATAAGAACTCGGCTGACCAATTAAAGTATTGTGGCGTTTATTTCCGGCGGCAAAAGTCCAAATCCAAGCGTGCAATTCCATGCCTCGCTCGTGAGATAATTTAACGGCCGATTCCAGCGGGTCCCAGCCAACTGTGAGAGGGTTTTGTTGCGGTGCAACTTGACTGGGATAAATGGTATATCCGGCATTCAAAGTTTCAAAGAAAACGGTGTTGATACCGGCGGCGGCGAGTCGATCGAACACTGCCGCCAAACCCTGTTCCGATCGCGCAGCGACGATCGTACCGCGATCGAGCCAAACCGCCCGAATTTCCGCCCCGACGCGCTGTCCTTCCTGGGGGTAATTTTGCCATAGCAACTGCCGCGCTTCCACCCACTGCGATCGAGCTGCCGCGTAGTTTTGCTCTTGCAGGAGTTGGTCAAAACTCTGCAAAGCCTGTCGCGCCATCGCGATCGCCCGCGCTCTGGGCCCTTGCAGAACAGGCGGGCGGCTGGCTGTCGGGCCGCCGCCGCTGTTGCTTCCCGCCACCAGTTGAGCAGTGTTCGCAGCAGTCAGATTAACGGGCGTATTACCTGAATTAGATGCTGTCAGGGCGCTTTCAAACCTGCCGAGGAGGTTGGTGAGTTCTTGGCGCATCAAGTACGCTTCAATGCTGACGATCGGCTTATTAGAATTTACCTGCACGTCCAAACCCGCCGGTGCCGACTGATCCGAAGGGTCTGTAAAAGTTGCAGGTACTGGATCGGGAAGGGAGGGAGAGGGAGAAAGTCGGCTCTGCGGGGTATTGCGCGGCGAACTAGGCGTGTTTGTCCTGACTCTGGAGGGGGGAGTTGGCAGTGGGGGCGCGGCGGCTGTTGACGGCGCAACAGGCGAGCCGACAGTTCCTCCCCAGCGGGCGATCGAGGCGCGCAGCCAAGCCTTATCTACAGTTGCCGAACCATCGCCGCCCCAGCGCCAGCCGAGATAGGTAGCGCGATCGGTGGCGATCGCTGCGGAGGAACCGGAACTGTCCTTCCAGGTAGCAATAGTTTGACTGTTCGCGTCGGCGGGAATCAAGACACCGCCTAGGACTGAGGCATTTTGTTGTGCAGCCGGCACCCAATTGCTAGAAGCGGTGCAGGCGAGATCCCGGCAGCGCGTGCGGGGTTGCGGTGTCGCCCGCTGGGTTAACGGAAAAGCCCAATAGGCCCCGAGGAGCGATCGTAAAGATTGGCGCACCAAAGCTGGGGAACTGCGCCCGACTGGACCCGAAGCAATCAAGCGGCCGCCTTGTGAGACCCAAGCTTCTAAAACTTTAAGTTGCGCCGGAGTCAAAGTTTCAATGTTGGGCAAAAACAGCACGTTAACGCCTGCTAAATCCGCCGTACTTTTGATTTGTTCGAGATTGATTGGTTTGTAAGCAATGCCGCTTTCCCAGAGGCGCGTGGTAATCTTCACCCAATCGGGAGAATTCTCGGAACTGCGAACAACGCCCAGAGCTACTTCAGCGAAACTCGGAGTGGGAAATAGGATGAAGAGATTGAGTAATGTACTTGCTAGAGTTCCAATTAAGACTCTTTGCAAGAAAGTGAAAAAGCGATTTTTTTGAGCCTGGGAGCAGGTCTCAGGCATTCGATCGGGCTTTTTGATTTGTTGCATATATATGAGAATTACCCACCACACCACAAGGGGAAAAAATTCAATAACAATTAAGAGCGATCGATCCGCACCATACAATTTTTTATCCTGTCCTGCAACCTAAATCAGGAAAATAGGCGATCGATCAATTTTGGATTTTTGATTTTAGATTTTAGATTAAAATGTGGGTGCATTTGCTTGAAAAACCAAAAATACAATTTAGATGCGGGACAGTTGACAGCCCGTTGGTGTCAACAAACACGTTAAACCGACCGTCTCTCTTGTTTGTAGCGAAGTCTAGATCCCCCCTAACCCCCCTGGTTGAAGGGGGGGACAGGAGTCTGCTCAAAGTCCCCGCAACGATTCGGGGGATGCGAGGGGGATCTAGACTCGGCTACAACCCTGATTTAGACATGGTTTCAGGCTTAACTTGACACTAATGCTTACAGTCAACTGTCAACTGTCAACTGTCAACTGTCAACTGTCAACTCGCAGCTTCATTCACCGGGAATCGATCGATTAACTGCATCGCCCGACAAGCATTCCTCCGCAAAGAATCCGAGACGTGAGGAACATGAGGAATCTGAGACAAGAAATCCAAAGTCCGGCGCAAAATCCGCACCACATCCCCTTCATCCAAACTCGTATGGCTAATCAGTTCCAGCCATTCAACGCCCAGAGCCCACTGTTCCACCAAAGTCACTAAATCCCGTTCCAGCCAAATCGGGATCGCAGCTTCGTGGCGGTACTGCACTTGAAATAATCGGCGGCGCAGCCCTTTTTGCAGATTGTCCAAAGGTGCCAAAACTTCCGGCGACAGCGAGTAGTGAGTCCAACTGTCTGGCCTAGAAACTTCTGTAACTAAGGCCGCGCAAGCAGCAGCGAGGTGGTGGGGGTCGAGTTCGTCAAATTCCGAAGACATCAGGGACAAACCCAGCCACAGTTCGTTATCGCCGCGAATGGCGGCGCAAGCTTGGCCTAATATTGTGGGCACCAATCTGTCGGAGGAGTCATCTCGATTTCCATCTGCCGAAACTACTCTTTCCAAACAGCCGAAATTCAGCAAGATGTCAATTAAGTTGAGAAATTGCTCCCAGTAGCGAGCTCGCTGCTTTTCTAAGTCTTGTTCGCTTTTGCGGATTTCTTTTTTCAATTCTTCCCGGCGGCGCTGGCGTTTGAGCAAAGTACCGGGATTGCCCCATTCTAGAACCGGGTGAATTTCTAGTTGAGCTTCTACGGCTGCGATTTTCTGCTGTTGCTCGATCGCCTCTGAGCTCGGTTCCGGTGCGGGCAATTCTGGGATCGATCCAGCAATTGAAGCAGTTTCTTCAGTTCCCATGCGACACTGGCCGAGTCTCAGGGGCATTTCCGACGGCGGGTTCAAGGTATCTGCGCCGCTCGATCGGGCTAATTCGGCGTGCAGGGTAGCTACATCGCTGATAGCGACGACATACCAGCGGTTATCTTTGCCCAAACACACCAAATTTGGTGCTTGGCCTGAACCTGCGGTTTTGGCAACCAATACGGCGGGCACGGGAGTTGTGTGCGATCGTTTAGCTGTCGGAACGTGCTTGCCTTTGAGACTCAGAACCGTGCCGAGCACTGCAAAAGCCACAGCCACCGACATCTCCTTAATTCGCGCTTCTTCAGCTTGCTGCAATAAAGTTTTCAGCAAACGTTTATCTTCTTTGAGTCTTCCCTGCAATTTTTCGTAATGGGCGAGCTGTTTTTCCAGGGTAGAGACATTACCTCCGGCCGCCAAGGACTCTTCGAGTAACTCCAATTCTGTTTGCAATCGGTCTAATTCCGATTGCTGCGGCTCCAAGTACAAGGTAGACAGATATTGACCAAAACTTCGCTCTACCAACTCTTGAGCTTCCTCAAGAGTATGTGTTTGCAGCAAATTCAGCACCATGCCGTAGCTGGGCGTAAACTGACTGGCGAGGGGGTCGGCTTTGGCTGTTGCCAAATAAGAGGCTTCCTTTGCGCCTTCAAAGCGCGTCTGAACTGCGACCACGTGCCCCAGCTCGTCCATCCCCCGCCGACCGGCCCGACCGGCCATTTGCAGGAATTCTGAAGCGTTTAGCAGTCGGTGTCCCTTGTCGGTGCGCTTGGACAGGGTGGAAATGACTGTGGTGCGGGCGGGCATATTAATCCCGGCTGCTAGGGTTTCGGTGGCAAATACGACTTTGATCAAACCTCTGCCGAAGAGTTCTTCTACTAAACCTTTCCAAGCGGGCAAAATACCTGCATGGTGGGCGGCGATGCCTTTTAAAAGTGCTTCTTTTTGACCGAAGCGTTCTGCTTCTGGGTTTCGCTGTAAAAAATCGTCAATGATCCGTTTGAGTTCGGCTGTTTCGGCTTCGTCAACCAGGGAGAAATTGCCTACTTCTGCTACTGCTTGGTCGCACCCGCGACGGCTGAAGATGAAGTAAATTGCTGGTAGCATATCTCGATCGTCCAACCGAGACAAAACTTCGGTCAAACTCGGAGTGGGGATGCTACCTCTTTCTACTTTTTGCCCCTTCTTTTTGGGGATTAACCGCAGATTAGCTCTTTTCCCAGTCTCGTCTAGCAGGGGAAATATCCCTTTTTGATTGGCGAAGTGGAATTGCAGCGGCACTGGCCGAAAGTCTGAGTAGACAAGCTCTGTGGGCCCGTGGACTTTGTTAATCCAGTCTGTGAGTTGGGCGCTATTAGCAACTGTTGCTGAGAGGGCGAGCAGTTGAATTTCGCCGGAACAGTAGATGATCGATTCTTCCCAGACTGTACCCCGCTGGCGATCGTTCATGTAGTGACACTCGTCGAGCACCACGGTTTCAACTCCGGTGAGGGAAGCACCGACTGCTCCGATCGGCGTACCGTAGAGCATATTGCGAAAGATTTCGGTAGTCATCACCAAAATCGGCGCATCTCGATTGAAGGAGATGTCACCCGTGAGCAAACCTACGTTGTCGTCTCCAAATTGATTGCGGAAGTCGCGCAGTTTTTGGTTGGAGAGGGCTTTGAGGGGAGTGGTGTAAAAGACGCGCCGTCCCCTTGAGAGTGCTTGATGGATGGCGTATTCGCCGATTAAGGTTTTCCCGGAGCCTGTGGGAGCGCACACGACAACGGATTTGCCTGCATCGAGGGCGGCGATCGCCTCTGTCTGAAAGTTATCTAGCTCGAATGGAAATATAGTCTTCAGATCCAGCTCTGGGCGGTTCTGGGCAGTGTCTGACACAAGGATTATTATAAGGTTGCAGGGTAAGTATGCTTAAATCTTGCTGAAAGCAAGGCAGCAGAGGACTGTATTGATTTTAGACCAACGCCCGCAAATCGGCTATGAAGTCATTAGTCATTAGTCATTAGTCATTAGTCATTAGTAACAATTACCAGTTACCAATGCCCCATGCCCAATGCCCTGTTTGGCCCATGCCCAATTCCCAATTCCCCTGTTTATGATTCCTGTTATTTCGACTATTCCTGTGGTGCAGCTTGCTTGCGTTCGATCGGCTTTCACTGCAAGTCTATCAGTTCCAAGGCGCGATTCCCGGCAAAAAGGCTTATCTCCAGTCTAACCTGCACGGTGCTGAGATTAGCGGCAATGCCGTTATTTACCAATTAATTGAGTTTTTAATGTCCCAAGACAGCAGTCAGTTAATCGGGGAAATTTGGCTGGTTCCTGTTTGCAATCCTGTGGGTGTCAGTCAGCGATCGCACCATTTTTCCCCTGGTCGCTACAATCTTTATGATGGAGTAAATTGGAACCGAATTTTTTGGGATTTTGAAAAGCAAGGCGAAGATACAGCACTTCCGGGTGTTATGAGGTACAATAATAATAGATTAAAAAAATACACCAATGAAAGCATATTCAGTAGATTTGCGAGCCTTTCATAGTAGCAGCCCATCTAGATCAGAAGCTGTCGAGCAGAAAAACAGCAGAAATATTTGCTTGCAGTAAAAGCTTAGTTCAAAAACTGGTCAAGCAACAAAAAATAGAGGGGAATTTACAGCCGAAACCCAGGGGGAAACCGAGATACAGTCATTTGAATAATTCCACAGCTTCTTTGAGAGAAATAGTGGCAGCACATTCCGATGCAACCTTACTAGAATTGTGTGAGGTATTTGCCAAGAAGACGGGAAATTGGGTGGGTAGAACAGCCATGTGTAACGCCTTACAAAAGTTGGGATTAAATCGTAAAAAAAAACAGTGAGAAGTAGCCAAGCCGGCACTGAAAGAGTCATGAAATTAAGGTTAGAGTATTGGGAAAAAGTCAAGCATATCGACCCAAAAAATCTAGTATGTTTAGATGAAACTGGAGTATTACTAGGTTTAACTAGAACTCATGCACGTTCCCAACGGGGAAGCAGAGCCTATGCGGTCAAACCTTTTTATCGAGGTCAGAAAGTCACAGTAATTGGTGCAATTAGTCTCACACAAGTAGTAGCATTAATGACGATAGACAACTCGATGAATAGCCAAGTATTTGAGGTGTTTATCGAGAAATGTTTAGTGCCACAATTGTGGTCGGGAGCAGTAGTAGTGATGGATAACTTACCAGCGGCGCATAAAGTAGATTCAATTAAGCCCGTAGATTGAATCGGTGGGTGCTTCTATCTTGTGTTTGTCCCCATACTCTCCTGATTTTAATCCAATTGAATTATGGTGGT
>JAUBOH010000048.1:0-25786 GCA_036700145.1 Microcoleus occultus BM001215366 | reverse complement strand
AGTGACGAAAGAACACTCTTGTCCCCCCCTTATTAAGGGGGGCTAGGGGGGATCGAAGATATGTTGCAAACATTAATAAAATTGGTCTTGGCTACCGATCAAGCTTTGAATTTGCCACCTTTTGCGGGGTCTGACCAATCGCAAGAAAAGCCTTTTGTTTCAGCGACAAACTGATTCCAAGGAATCGGCTTCACTGCTTCAGGCGTAGCAAAAGCGATGTTAAACAGACCGTCTTCTCTCACTTCGCCCAACCGCACAAATTTAGAAAGGTGATGGTTAACTTCCAGCGTTACTTTGCCCCCTGGCGCGTCAAACGTTTGACCCAAAGCTGCTGCCCGCACTTTTTCCAAATCGTCGGCTGTCCCTGCTTTTTCGACGGCTTGCTTCCACAGGTAAACCATGATGTAAGCTGCTTCCATCGGGTCGTTAGTCACTCGCTCTTTGCCGTATTTTGCCTTGAAAGCTTCGACAAATTTTGTGTTTGCGGGAGATTCCACAGTCATGAAGTAATTCCAGGCGGCGTAGTGACCTTTGAGGTATTCTACACCGATCGCCTTTACTTCTTCTTCCGCAATACTGACCGACATAGACGGATATTTGTCAGGCCCCAAACCTGCACCCTGCAACTGTTTAAAAAATGCTACGTTGCTGTCGCCGTTGAGGGAATTGAAAATGACGCCGCCGTCTGGCAAAGCTGCTTTGATTTTAGTAATAATTGGCGTGACTTCTGTACCGCCCAAAGGTATGTAATCTTCGCCAACTAATTCCCCGCCTTTGGCTGCTAGCTGTGCTTTGATAATGGTATTTGCCGTGCGGGGAAAAACGTAGTCAGACCCGACTAAGAAGAATTTTTTGCCTTTATTTTCCAACAGCCAGTCTACTGCTGGTTCGATTTGCTGGTTCGGGGCCGCCCCGGTATAAAAGATATTTTTGGAACACTCTTGACCCTCGTATTGTAAGGGATACCAGAGCATATGATTTTTTTCTTCAAATACCGGCAATACTGCTTTGCGACTGGCGGAAGTCCAGCAGCCAAAGACGGTGACAACTTTATCTTGGTCGATCAATTTTTTGGCTTTTTCGGCAAAAGTCGGCCAGTCTGAGTTGCCATCTTCTACTATTGCTTCGATTTGTTTCCCGAGTACCCCGCCTGCTTTATTGATTTCTGCGATCGCTAATTGTTCGGCATCGACCACGCTTTTTTCGCTGATTGACATTGTGCCGCTCAAGGAATGCAAAATTCCTACTTTGAGCGTGTTTCCGCTGCTTGCTGCAGGTGTAGTTCCTGTTGCTGTTGGAGAAGCGGCTGGGGTTGCTGTGGGAGTCGGAGTTCTACAAGCTTTTAGAAATAAACTTGAGGTGAGGGTAGCAGAACCGTATAAAAGAAATTTCCGCCGATCGAATCGCTTTGTCATTTTTTCTGGTTACTCTTGAATAGATGAGTCAGATGATTGAAAATAATAACATATAGCGACTTGATATTAAGACTCCCTTAAGCAGAGCGTTGTATGTTTGGATACAAAACTTATTATTAAGGAAATTAAAGTTTAAAATGTTGATTAGACAATTAAAGTCCTCTTGAGGCGTGCTGGTGATACGGAATTGTACCCGAGCGGATCTCCGTTGAGGCTCACGCTCCCGAAGGGAGCCGTTGCATGAAAGGCAGACGCTTGAGGGCGATCGCACCCTCGATCGAATGTCCGAAAGCACCCCCATCACCTACGTTCCCGATCGCAATACAATTTTTCTAAGTTTTGGCCGAGCCTGGCCCGAAACTCTCAATGCCGATCGCGTTTGCATTGGCCTCAACGCTTTAGATTATTCCGGCTATCGAGACTGGCGCCCCGATTATATTCAAGCCATGCAAGAAGTATTTCGGCTAGGGACAAAACAGGGGAGAGAAGGCGATGCAATCTCTATCTTAACACCGCCTTAATGAAAGCTTATTCCAAATAGCTTATGATAGTAATGCAATTTTTAACTGCCACTAAAACTCCTAAAAATTATGAAGCGGCGGCATTTTGTTGGGTTATCCCTATTGTTTGTAGCAAGCTGTTCTACAACAGTAAATCAATCTAATCGCAGTTCTTCCAATTTGACCGTAAGTGAACCAGAAACCCTTGAATTTGCCGTAACTGATGTTAAGGGTGCAGAAGATTTGCAGCAAAATTATCAAACATTTCGGACTGTTATTGCGGAAATTTTGGAGAAAAAAATTGAATTTTTCCCAGTAGATAACTATACAACAGCAGCCGTAGCTCTCCAGTCGGGTCAGCTCAAATTAGCTCTAACAGGGCCATCTGAATATGTGATTATTCGCGCCCGGACAAATGCTGTTCCCGTCATTGCCATCACCCGCCCCGACTATCACTCAATTATTGCTGTTCCTGCCAATAGCGAGATTAAGTCAGCAGCACAATTGAAAGATAAAACAATAGGAATGTGGGAAGTAGGTTCAACTAGCGGTCATTTAGGGCCTACTAAAATTCTACTCGAAGCTGGATTAAATCCCCAGTCTGACTTCAAAATCTCAATGTTGGGTAAAAAAGGTTTACAAGCTCTCAAAAAGGGTGAAGTTGATGCCTTAGCAATCGGTGCTACAAGATACAAAGATTTGCTTAATAGCGACGGCTTATCTGAAAGTGAGTTTCGGCTAATCGCAACAGGAAAACCTTTGCCTAATGACCTATTTGTAGCTAGTAGCAATCTGCCTAGTGCTGTTGTGGAAACAATGCGCGATCGCATGGTTAAAAATCAAGATCAACTAATTGAAGCAATTTTACTTGGGAAAGCTAATGCCAAGTATAAAGGAGCTAAACTGGTGCCAGCAAACGACAGTGATTATAACATGATTCGCGAAGTTTATAAAGCTATTGGTCAGGGGAATGTCTTTTAAGGTAAAATTTTATCTAATGCCGAGTTTATGGATTAAGGGCTTTAGCCCTTAATCCATAAACTATCGGAGATATTGCCTCTACTACGAATAAAAGACTTGATTTATGTGCATTTACTAAATAAACTTGTTAAAATTTAGCTCAGGTTGGCTGTATGCAGAAATTTGAACAGGGGGAGAGTGTGGCTGTAAAGTTCAACAATCTTATCCTAAATAGACGAAAAAATAAAGCCGCTGTCACTGAGGGCGATCGCGATTTCAAAATTTCTATCAAAAAAACTCCCTTAACTGCAATTAACCGCTTCATTTCTCGCTTAAGCATTGCCAAAAAAATTAAGTATGGCTACGCCCTAGCAATTGGAGTAGCCGTACTAGGAACCACAGGGGGAATGATCTGTGGAGACTATTACCAAAAGCAAGCTTTCCAAGCTTTGACCTTCGCCGACGAGCAACAAGATTTGCTCAGGGATTTAGAATATTCCGTGCAAGCAGTACAGTCACATCCCAAACGGCTAATCTCTGTATTGGGAGATTCAATCTGGTTTGAATATGAAACTGCTAAGTTCTTGAAAGATGTTGATGTAGTCAAAAAGATTATTGCTGAATTAGCTTTATTTAGTGAAGAACATTCCACAGAATTAGCAGTAAATTCTGCTGAGTTAAAGCAATTGTTAAACGGTTACACAACTGCGACAGATTCCTACTCTCAATTTATCAAATCTTTTTGGCAACAAATAGCTCCCTCCTCACTAAAACCAGATGAAGTTAAAGAGGCACAGCAGCAGGTATTGGATTTAATTAGAGGGGATAAAGCAGTTAAGATTGATGTTAAGTTTGAGCGGCTGTCAGAGAGTTTGAGCTTGATGACACAAGTAGCTAAGGCACAGCAGAGACAAGCCTACATTAATTTTAATAGAGCTGAGGAATTGCGAGTGCAAATCATCGTAGTGAGTATGTTAGTGTCAGTCGCGATCGCTATTTTTCTAGCCATCTGTACCAGCCGGGCGATCGCCATTCCTCTTCAATCTGTAACCAGCGTTGCTAAAACTATTACTCAACAAGCAAATTTTAATTTGCAAGTACCTGTAACCACAGAAGATGAAGTCGGAACCTTGGCAAAATCCATCAATCAATTAGTTCAGTGGGTAGCAGAATACACCGATGAATTAGAGCTGGCTCGCCAAACTCTGGAAGAGCGAGTACAGGAAAGAACAGAAGAACTTACAGCAGCGCTTCACGAACTTAAACACACCCAAACTCAGTTAATTCAAACCGAAAAAATGTCCAGTTTAGGGCAGATGGTGGCAGGCGTAGCCCATGAAATAAATAACCCGATTAACTTTATTTACGGCAACCTAGAATACGCCAACGAGTATATTATAAATTTGCTGAATTTACTTCGTCTCTATCAGCAGGAATACCCGCAACCCACCGAGGCAATTGCAGCAGAAATCGCAGATATAGAACTAGAGTTTCTCACCGAAGATTTACTAAAAATTTTTGAATCTATGAAAATAGGTTCTGAACGCATCCGGCAAATCGTTTTGTCTTTGCGAAACTTCTCTCGCTTAGATGAAGCTCAAATGAAGTTAGTTGATATCCATGAAGGCATTGACAATACACTATTGATTTTGAACAGTCGGCTCAAGCATGGAATTGAAGTTGTCAAAAACTATGGAGAATTACCGCAAATAGAGTGTTATCCAGCGCAGCTAAATCAAGTATTTATGAATATTATAGTAAATGCGATCGATGCACTTGAAGAGTCAGGGGATAACTCGAAAAAAGGTAAAACTCGTCAGATTTTAATTCAGACGCAAAAGTTGGACAGTAGCCAAATTCTGGTGCGAATTTGCGATAACGGCCCTGGCATTCCACGCGCAATCCAAAGTAAGCTATTTGACCCATTTTTCACAACTAAAGAACCGGGAAAAGGCACTGGTATTGGCCTCGCAATTTGCTACCAGATTGTGGAAAAACATCGGGGGAAAATAGAGATAATTTCATCTTTGGGATCGGGAGCAGAGTTTGCGATCGCACTCCCCGCCTCCTCTGGAACTTGAAGCTAGATATTGTCTATTATGAGGACATTAATGTGTTATTCGACATATGGAGAATAGCGGACTCGAACCGCTGGCCTCTGCGGTGCGATCGCAGCGCTCTACCAACTGAGCTAATTCCCCTGATTGACTTTGAATTTACCATTTTAGATGCGGGATTGCCGAATCTCAAAGGCTTACAGGTCACGTCTGCTCTTATTTTTGCAGACCGTCATTTAGATTAGCACGTAACGGTTAAAAACGTCAAGTGTTTTTTGCGGACTGCGATTTGGGGGCGATCGAGCAAAGCTCCCCCACTCTGTCCAACTCTAAATCTGCAAAATAGTCCACCGTCCAATTAGCTTGGCGCTGGATCATGTGAAACGGGTAAGTGTGAGTCACTCCCGCAACCTGAATCCCCGCTTTTTTCGCCGCTTCAATCCCCGCAAAGGTATCTTCCACCGCCAAACACTCGATCGGTTGCAGGTTTAAGCCAGGATATTTCTGGTTGAAGCGCGCTACTGCTAACAGATAGCTATCGGGTTCCGGTTTGCTCGCCGTCTTGTCGTCGCCTGCGACAATTAACTCAAAATCTGCTGCCAAACCGGCTCGATCTAACACTAATTCTATATCCGATCGCATTGCGCCGCTAACTACGGCCATTTTCAGTCCGGCGACTCGAATTTTGGCAATAAATTCTGCTAAACCCGAATAAATCGGCAGTTTCGGCAAAGTATTTATTTGAGCTTTGTAAGCGTTTGCCTTGCCTAGTAGCAAGCGATCGAGATATGTTTCTGCGAGATATCTTCCGCGGCGCTTCAGTAGGTCGGTAATATAAGTGCGATCGCTCCTTCCCAAACAAACTTCTCGAAACTCACCGCGTTTGAGCTGGAGATTTTCATCGAGCATCAGTCGATCGATTATTTTCTCGTGAATCGCCTCATCATTAATAATAACGCCATTAAAATTAAAGAAAACTGCTTTTAACATTAGTCATTAGTCATTAGTTATTAGTCATTTAACAGTTAACAGTTAACAGTCAACAGTTAACTGTTAACAGTCAACAGTCAACAGTTAATAAATCAAGCAGGTGCTGGAATGCCCGGTAAATCGCCATCAAAATCAGGAGTTCGATCGCCCAAATTCCACACCTTCGCCTGACGCACAGGTTCCAAATCTTCCCCTGGTAGAGGTTTCACGCCCTGCGTCACCTGATGTACCCACCAGTGCTCCCGAGTTTGCACCGCCCCAAATCCAGCCGCCCCCGCCCAAGCATCGACGCTGCCGGCCGCATAAGACTTAATATAAGGTTCTTCAAAGATATCAGTCAGCCACTCTGTCTGCTGCAAAGTTTTTTGATTTCCGTCCAAAATTGCCACTTGTCCCCCAACCTTCAGCAGTCGGAAGCTTTCTCGCAAAATTGCCCGCGATACAGCAGGCGGCGTCTCGTGAAACAGCAAGGAAGCAGCGACTAAATCGAAGCTAGCATCGCCAAAACCAACGCTTTCGGCATTTCCGTGCAACCACTCGATATTTAAGCCGGCTTTTTGCGCTTTCATGTCGGCAACTACCAGCATATAAGGCGACAAGTCCAGCCCGATAACTTCCGCTTCGGGAAAAGCCTGCTTGAGCATCAGCGTTGTCGAACCGGTGCCGCATCCCAAATCGATGATTCGGCGCGGTTTCACCCGCACAGCGTCAATTAAGCATTGCCTGACGATGGTTTCGTTGGGAGGCAAAACGTATTGGGTAATTGGATCGTAGGAAACGGCGGCACCGGGATTGAGGTAGCCGTTTTTGATGCCGTGAAAGTTTTGGCTGCTGTAATATTCGGGATAAACTAGGTTTGGTTGTCGGTAGCGATCGCCCGCTGTTTCCCAGTCGATACCTTCGTAGAGTCGTTTCAGTGCTGATTCGTCGATCGCCAGCCGCATCAGGGGCGACAAAAAGCGCTCAAAAATTGTATCCTTGCCAACAGCCATAAAACTCCTTTCACAAAAACTACTTTAATTTTAATACCTAACCGTAGGGACACGGCACTGCCGTGTCCGGCGCGGGATTAGGAAACGGCAATGCCGTTTCCCTACTTTTGGGAATTAGTATAACCAACGGCAGTCAACTTAGCATTAATCGAACCTGTTTCTCCCCTCGAACCTCTCTCCATTACCGCCGTTACAAAATTTGTTGGCTTAATTCCCTCTTCCTTCTTGCTTCTAGCAGCTCGTTACTAATCGGAATTTTTACTAAAAACTCCGTGCCGCCGCCCGGAGGTTTAGAAATTTTGATGCTGCCGCCGTGTCCGTCCACTACAATTTTGTAACTAATTGCTAACCCCAAACCAGTGCCTTTACCCACGGGTTTTGTAGTAAAAAATGGGTTAAATATTTGGTCTTTAACGCTGTCGGAAATGCCAGGGCCGTTATCGGCGATCGCCACTTTCAGAAATTTTCCACCATTTTCGCGAACTACTCCCGTGGAAATAGTAATAATTTTATCCAGGCGATCGATCTCGTTCAAGGCATCGATCGCGTTGCTCAACAAGTTCATAAACACCTGATTTAGCTGAGACGGATAGCACTCGACTGAAGGCACTTTCCCGTATCTTTTGACTACATAAATTCCATTTTTGATGCGGTTGGAGAGCAGCAGCAAGGTATTTTCCATACCTTCGTGAATGTCCGCCTGCTTTTTGTCAGATTCATCGAGGCGAGAAAAGTTGCGCAAAGAAAGAACTATGCTGCGAATGCGATCGGTTCCTATTTTCATTGAATTCAAGATATGCGGCAAATCTTCCTCAATAAATTCCAACTCTATTTCTTCGGCAAAATCTGCGATTTCCGGGGGAACCTCTGGGAATGTTTGTTTGTACAAACTCACCAATTCTAATAAATCTTTAGTATATTTGCTGGTGTGAGGCAAGTTAGCCGAGATGAAGTTAACTGGATTGTTGATTTCGTGCGCTATCCCCGCCACCATTTGACCGAGAGATGACATTTTCTCGCTCTGCACTAAATGAGTTTGAGTTTGTTTCAGTTCATTTAAGGCATTATTGAGCAGTTTTACTTGGTCTTGGGTTTGACTGTAAAGGTGAGCTTGAGTAATGGCGATCGCCAATTGGTCGGCCACAGCTTTTATCAGTTGAATTTCCTCTCCACTCCAAAACCAATGAGTAGCGTGGCTGCAAATTAAATAACCCTGCGGCTGGTTTTGAGTCTGGACAGGCACGGCTAAATAACTATTAGCATTAAGTGCGATCGGTTGACTTGCACCCTGGGCCCAAGTCTCGTTCGACAGAAGAATTGGCTCTGATTGGCCACTACGTACTGACAAATTTCCGACAAAATAAGGCTCAAACTCGATCGCTTCTGTCGGACAATCAGATTGGCAAGATTCCCAGAGAATTTGTAGCATTTTGGTTTGCGGTTCGTACCAACCAAAAGCCGCCCGTTCTAGGTGCAGCAAATTTACTATTTCTTCTACTGTACTTTGCACGATTTCGTCTAATTCTAGGGAAGCCCGAATGCGTCCGGCAATGCGGTTGAGCATGGCTTCTCGCTCGGCTTGGGCGCGATTGTTTTCGGAGGAGTAAATCAGCCAAATTGCTGCTAGCATTGCTGGGACGAGCAGTCCGGCGACGACGGATGTCAGCAAATTTAATGCTTGCAGTTGGGATTCAATATTTTCGCGGGGGATTACTAAAGCCATCGACCAGTTAACTTCCTTGAGGGGAGCGTAGGCGACATAAACCCATTTGTTATCTATTTTTACCAGTTTGATGTTCGTCTGGCGATCGATCATCTGCCGCGCAATTGTGGAGAGTTCGGGGTCTTGTGACTGTAAAAAAGTTGGGGCCTGCAGGTCGATATTTCCGATTAAGTTATTGTTGGGATGGACAATGGGCACTCCTTCAGAATTGAGCGCAAAAGCATAACTTTCGGAACCGTATTGCAAGCTGTTAACCACAGATGCTACTCGGTCTAATTTTATGCTGCCCGAGAGGACTCCAATTACTTGATTGGGAGCAGGAGGCAAGGCCAAAATAGGAGCTGAAATGACGATAGTCGGAACTTTTGTACTGCGGCCGATCAGCGGGTCGGAAACGTTGATCTGCCCGGCCATTGCTTTTTGAAAGTGTTGGCGGTCTTTGCTGTTCGCGCGGTTGCCTAGAGTGTTGATTACTGAGCCGTCGGGTTGAACTAATGACAGGATGAAATACTCTTTTAACCTGTATATTTCTCCTTGCAACCGGGGCTCGACTAATTTCCAATTGAGAGTGCGAACCGTAGGATCGTAAGCAATGGTTTCTATTTCTGCTTTGCGGCTGCTGAGCCAGCGGTCGATTTCGTCTGTGCCTTTTTCTAGTTTTAATAGTGCTACTTCCTTTAAATTGTCGAGGATTAGTCCGCGCACAAAAAAATAGCTGATGCAAGCAGTGCTGCTAATAGTTAAAGCCGTGCAGCCCAGAACTAGCAGGGTGAGCAAATGGCGGCGCCCCCGTCTGTGCTGCCAAAGACTGTGTGCTTGTTGCCATCCTGATTTAGCAGAACTGCTGATGTTTTGCCAAAAGCGGCGCAGCTTTTTTGTTTGGTGGGGTGGCTGCGCTGACACATCACTGGCTGGATTTGCTGGGTTTTGCATCATCAAATGTTCTCATCGAGAGTCAAATTGATCGAACGGCATTTCTTATTCGTCATCCGGGAGAATTAATCAACCAAATAATCAGGGTTTGAGCCCTCATTGGTTGAACCAATCATGACTTACAGTCCTGACTGCAAGCAATTTTTATGCCGATCGCCCGTTAGCGAAGCTTGCAGAAGAGGATCGCATTTTATATTTGGCATCAATTTGATTTTTAGACTTTCAGTTTACTTAATTGAGATTAGTGCTTTACGATATCTTTAATACCTATCTTGTTTGTATAACAAAATCATTATAAATAAAACAGCGAAAATACGGAGTTTTGTTACTTAGCAATGTATTATAATCTATGGGAAATTTCGGTTGACAATTATACTAATTTGCGCTATCGATTCAAGATATTTTTTCGTCTAAAGCTTTTTTTGCCAAGCGGGTTGCATAGACTGTGAGGGCGATCGTTGCTAGCAAACCAATGCCGTAGAGAGTCCACTCAGCAGCAGTGCGCGATCGCCCTTGTGCTCCGAGTGCAGCCAAACTCCCCGCCAGGGAACCGATATAAACATACATCACAGTTCCAGGAATCATGCCGATCCAAGATGCGAAAAAATAGTCTTTTAGAGATACCTGCGTGACTCCAAAAGCATAATTAAGCAAATTAAATGGAAAAATTGGAGAAAGCCGCGTCAACAAGACAATTTTCCATCCTTCCGAGGCTACTGCTGCATCGATCGCCTTAAATTTTTGATTGTTTTCTATCTGTTTAGAAACCCAGTCGCGAGTTAAATACCGCCCTACCAAAAAAGCGCAAGTTGCGCCTAAAACCGAGCCGACGGACACGCAAACCGAACCGCCAACGACTCCGAACAAAACGCCAGAACCGAGAGTCAGCAGCGAACCGGGGATAAATAGAACCGTGGCGACAATGTAAATTAAAATAAAAGCTGCCGGGCCCCAAGGGCCGAGATGGGCGATCGACTCCAGCGCATTTTTCAGAATTCCTTGAAAGTTAAAAAACTTGGCCGCCACAATCAAAGCGACAGCTAAACCAACCCCTAAAATTAGCTTCCACTTGTTTAATGGCGGCGGATTTTCACCAATTTGCGATCGGGAATCATTCATTACCTAAACTCTCCACTCTCTCATTACATACACCGTCGTTTCCCGGCTAGGGACACTCAAGCGTGCCCATAGGTGTCAACTTAAGCCTGAAAGCCTTGATAAATCTCGTTTTTCTCTAAGTCTAGATCCCCCTAAATCCCCCTGATTGTTGGGGGACTTTGAGAAGACTCCTGTCCCCCCCTTTTTAAGGGGGGCTAGGGGGGATCTGGGCCTAATTGTCAAACAACAGTCTCTGACTAGGTTTGACGTTAAGTTGACACCTATGGGCAGTGCCGTATCCCTACTGTATTTCATTTTCTAGGGTAGGGAAATGGCACTGCCATGTCCTGTATTTCTTAAATCAAAGTACCGCCGCAGCTAGAACCGCTACCCGCCGTACAGCCGTAACAATAAGCAGCAGTTTGCACCTCTTGAATCAAATCTAAACTGCCAGATTCCAGCAATGTAGCAACAGTTATCTGTTCCCCGCTGCCAGTTTTCGCCGGCAGATTTTCCATCTGGTTAAAATCGCAGTCGTAGACATTGCCCAAATAGTCGATCGACAATTCGTTGCGGCACATTAAATGTTCCAGAGTACCGGGATTAAAATTATCCTCCAAAAACCCGAGATAAGGCTTGTGCAGTTTCTTATGTTCCAAATGAAACTTAGTCCGTCCCACAGGCAAATTAGTAATCGCGAACAATTGATTGAAACAAATCCCAAAATGTTCTGCTAAATAAACCTTGTAATCTTGCTGTAACTTGCCTTGTTCCGCAGTTAGCGAAAACTTGTCTGTTGCCGGCACTTGCGGATTGTACACCAAATCCAGAATTAAATTTTGATTTTTCCCGTATCCCAACTGATTTAGCTTTTGCAGCGCCCGAATCGAACTGTCAAAAACACCGTTGCCGCGCATTTTATCCACATTGTCCGCTTGGTAACAGGGGAGAGATGCTACTATTCTGAGTTGGTACTGCGCGCAGTATTCGGGAATATCCTCAAACCCGTTTTCAAAATAAATCGTCAAATTAGAACGAACAATTACCTCTTTACCACTCGCCCTGGCAGCTTCCGCCAGCGGTTTAAAACCGTAAAGCATTTCGGGAGCACCGCCGGTGAGGTCAACAGTTTGAATTTGAGGAAAACGGCGAATTATTTCAATTAATTGGTCGCAAATTTCCGGGGAAAGTTCTTCTGTTCGTTGCGGGCTAGCTTCTACATGACAGTGAGTGCAAGCGAGGTTGCAGCGTTTTCCCAGATTAATTTGTAAAACTGTAATTTGCTTTTTAGTTAAAGCTGAGTTGAGTTTTTTTCTGAAAGGCGTGAGTGCTGTCTGAATCATGTGCTAAACTACTTAGTTTTTGCTCGCAACGAATTTAGAGGCGTTCTGGCGGAACACCTCTGATAATTTAGCACGAATTCGGGATAAGCGACAGCGACTGATTTGAATGATTCGCGACAAAGCCTCGTTTGAATTAGTCGTTACAAAGCCTCGGCGGTTAGAAACCGCGAAGTTTTACGGGCACACAATCAAAGTCTGCCTCCGCAGACTGAAGAGAAATTCTTGATTATTCAACCCGCTTTCGTCGGGTTTTGTTTCTGTAGTCGCGATTTCAATCGCCGGGTAATTTTACTGCACGTGCCGTGTCCCTACCCCAGAATGATATTGTAGGGACACGGCACTGCCGTATCCTAATTTCTAATCTTATTTGAGAGAGTCAACTAATGTTTCAACTCGTGCTTTAATTTCGTCTCGCACGCGGTGAAAAGTTTCGATTGGCTGTCCGTCTGGATCGTCGAGTTGCCAATCTTGAAACACTTCTCGCAACACCCAAGCTTCGGGTAAATTGACGCCGCAGCCGCACAGAGAAATTACGGCATCGTAGTCTTCAGCATTGAACTCGCTTAACGGATTGGATGTTTGATCGGTGATATCAATGCCGATTTCTGACATGACTTGAATTGCTGTCGGGTGCACTCTGCTTGATTCTAACCCGGAACTGGTGACTCCTATCTTCCCGGCTCCGATGGTTTTAGCGAATCCTTCTGCCATTTGCGATCTACAGGAGTTTCTTTTGCAAACGAACATTACTTTTTTCATGGGATTTGTTGGTTGTGATATAAAATTGGTTCGATCGTTCGGAATGCGAGTCCGCATCAAAATCTGAGGACTAAAGTCCGAACGATCGAACCCCTGCGCGATCGCCTTAATTAACTTCAAGGGCGCGATTTGCGATCGCGATCGCCTCCTTAGCCGCTGTTTCTTTCCGTTCGCTGTGGCGATCGGTCAAATAGTCCGTTTGCTCCCGCAACAGCAGAGTAAACTTGTACAATTCCTCCATAACGTCGATCGCCCGATCGCGATAAGGCGAATCCTTCATCGTTCCATCCTCATTAAACTCCTGATAAGCCTTAGCAACAGAAGACTGATTCGGAATCGTAAACATCCGCATCCAGCGGCCCAAAATCCTCAAAGTATTCACAGCATTAAAAGACTGCGAACCGCCGCTAACTTGCATCACCGCCAAAGTGCGGCCTTGAGTCGGTCGAACCGCCCCAATACTCAAAGGAATCCAGTCAATTTGATTTTTTAGAATCCCCGTAATATTGCCGTGCATTTCTGGACTAGACCAGACTTGACCCTCCGACCACAAACTCAATTCCCGCAACTCTTGAACCTTGGGATGCGTATCGGGAACGCTACCGTAAATCGGCAATTCAAGAGGATTGAAAAACCGAACTTCAGCACCGAAATCCTGAATAATGCGAGCCGATTCTTCTGCCAACAAACGGCTATAAGAACGCTCCCTTAAAGAGCCGTATAAAAACAGGATGCGAGGAGGATGATCAAAACGAGTCATGAGTAGCGTTAATTAGTTATAAGAATGGGGCTATTGAGAATAAGTTTGTTTTCCTGCTAACTCTTGCAGGAAAGCGGTTTGCGCCTCTCTCAATTCAACGTTGGGATTGGCATCCAGAATAGTGAGTATCGCATCGTCATAAGACGAACCTGCCTGAATCAAGTAGGAAGCCAGCATCGTTCCGGTGCGTCGTCTGCCACTTGTGCAGTGAATTGCAACCCCGTGCCCCAAATGATTCTGGCTATCCACAAAGGTTTGCAATTGCTGAATCTGTTCTTGGCTGGGTGCAGTACCGCCTTTCGTTGGCAACCAAAGGTGAGGAATGTTTGCAAGCTCATACAAATCCAGATTGGAAGCATCGTCCATTACAGAGACGATCGCCCCAATACCTACTGATTGAAGCGTAGAGAGTTCCTCGGCTGTTGGCTTCCGCACCCCTGCCAGTTGACCTGGAATCACCCACCACAAATTCTCTGAAATTGGTTGCGCTTGTTGTTCGTCCATTGCAGTCGCCTCATCCGACAGGGGTAGGATTTTTCTGGCAAATAAACATCACACTTTTCATTTATTTTCCTCGCTTACTTGAATATCCCGAAATCCGTTCGACAGTTCCCGATAAACTGCGACTGCCAATTGTGCTCCCCAGATCGGAGCCACCCAGTAAACCCAATGGTGTTCCCAAATGCCGCCAATTAAAGCCGGGCCGAGCGATCGCGCCGGATTCATGCTTGCTCCGGTAATTGGCCCCATAAATGCGGCTTCCAGTCCTACAGTCAAGCCAATTGCTATTCCCGCAAAGCCGATGGGAGCACGCCTATCTAGTCCAGAACCGAGGATAACAAACATTAAGATAAAAGTCAATACAGTTTCTAGAATTAGAGACTGCAACCAGTTACCGTTCAGAGGAACAGTTGCACCGAGATTTGCTACTTCACCTAAAGTAATTAGCAGCAGTTTAGAAGCTGCAATCGCGCCCGTACACTGCGCTAAGATGTAAGGAAAGACACGTTTTTTTGGAAAAAAACCGCTCGTCCAGAAGGCTAATGTGACAGCGGGATTTAGGTGAGCGCTGCTAATATGGCCGGTAGCATAAATCATCGCGGCGACAACTGCTCCAAAGACAAAACTGATGCCTAAATGAGTGATAGCACCCTGGCTAATTTTGTTGACCATCACCGCGCCCGTGCCAGCAAACACTAGGATAAATGTACCCAAAAATTCTGCAATTGCTTCTCTTCTGCACTCCGGCGAGAACAAGCTGCTTGCCGTCTTAGAAACTGACTTAAACATTGAGTCGATCCGTGATAAATTTACCTCTCTTGTTAGATTTTAGTTACCAATACTAGATTAACAGCTAACAAGCTAAAACATTTGATAGATAACCACTGATACCTAAAAAGTTGCCTGCTGTCGCAATAACTCTCCTATTGTCGAATCAAGCTGAGCTTTACCACCAAAAACAGTCCCTACCTTGCCATTATAGAAGTGCTGATAAATCAGTTGATATCCTTCTTTCGGTAAAGGAATATAACCCACAGAACTAACTAAAGTAGGGGCTTTCTTCATGTAGAATTCTACAAAATTGCGTAGTTCTACTTTACTTTGAGCTGAGTTGTAGCTGACATAGATAAATAGAGGTCGTGCCAAGGGCTGATACTGAGATTTTTCTACAGTTTCGCGCGAGGGCAATACTACTCCTTTACCTCTGTCAATACCTACGGCTTTCAATTGACTTTTGTTTTTTTCATAATAGGACAATCCAAAGTAACCTAAAGCATTTTCGTCTTTAGTAACTCCTTGCACTAAAACTGTATCGTCTTCACTAGCTGTATAGTCGGTTCGACTGGCTTTCGCAGTACCTACTATTGCCTCTGTGAAGTAGTCAAATGTACCGGAATCTTTGCCTGCACCGTAGAGGGTTATCGGTCGATTCGGCCAATTTGGTCTAATCTGATTCCAGCGGGTAATTTTTCCTTGGGCGGCGGGTTCCCAAATTTTTTTCAATTCCTCTACGGTAATGTCTTTTGCCCAGTCATTTTTGGGATTGACTACTACTGTGAGAGCGTCAAATGCAATAGGCAATTCGTAGTAGCGGATGCCAGCTTTTTTGCAGGCTTCCATCTCCTCGGGGCGGATGGGTCGCGAGGCGTTGCTAATGTCAGTTTCGCCAGCACAAAACTTTTTAAATCCGCCGCCAGTGCCGGAAAATTCAACAGTAATTGATGCTTTTTTGGGATTCGTGTTTTGATATTCTTTTGCCATCGCATCCGTAATTGGATACACAGTGCTGGAACCGTCTATTTTAATGCTTTGCGACTCTTGCGACTGGACTTGAGCGCAGGAGTTGAGAAGCCCGATCGTCAAAGCAATTATACCTAGTGCGAAAACCTTGGACTTTTTTGCTGGGTTCATTGACTTCACCCAATCCCATAAGTAAGGGGTACAATCGAATCATATCAATAAAATTTGATATGTCAAGTAGGGGGGAAGACAAACAGGCAATTAACTGATTAAGAAATGTTGATTGGTCAACCCGCGTCAGAACAGGGGCGCGCCGGCAGAATCTGGCTAAACCGGCGGTAGTCCGACAGGTACTGTTCGAGGGCGAGAAACTGAGCTAAATTGAGGCTGTAGTAGATCCAGCGCCCTTCTTGGCTGCTGCGAACTAAACCGGCTTCTTTTAGGGTTTTGAGGTGGAAAGAGAGTTTAGACTGATTGACTCCAAGCCGATCGCACAAATCGCAAACGCACAATTCCTGTTGGCGCAGCAACTCCAGAATCTGAATCCGCAGGGGGTCAGAAAGAGCGTGAAAGCCAGCGGAGACAAGTTTTTCCGAAATTGGCGGCTGTTGAATGCGATCGGGCTTGGCTGTCGAATTTTTAAGCATCAATTATTTTGAAAAAATCCATACAAAACATCATACTTTCTCAAGCTTCATCCCATAAAATCAGTGCATTTAGGATTGAAATATCCTTCCGACTTGTATTACTTCGGACTCTGTACCCGCGCCGGCACATCAGTGAGTCCGGCCTTTTGCATCAGCGAAATCACCCCTACAGATAAAATTCCCCCAATAATTGCGCCGACAACTACCAGGATAATAAAGACTTTTTGCAGAGTTTTTTTAGTTGCCGGGTGGTACTGTCTGGGCAAGTTTTCACCTTGCTCGTCAAGTTCTTGCTCCAAGGGGTCTAGGGGATTGGAGGGATTTGAGTTAAAAGGATTGGGTGCTTGATTCATGGCTGGCTTTGGTTAAAGGAGATTAACAACTATTTTAACTTGCGATTTGCCATCGCAGCTTCAATAATACATTCTGGTTTCACTCAAGACTCTATAAATTTTATTAAGATACCGAGTATTTGAGCAACATTATTTATAAAATATTCGTTGGTGTCAATCTCGATCGCACTTCCTTCTAGTTGGATAAATTTCCAGATACTGCCAGTTGTGATAACTCCATAAATTGTCTGAATGTCATTTTCTTGACGCTGGTTAAATATTTGTGCTGCGATCGTTTCTGCCATGCACTGTCCTAAGCCGGATTGAATGTTGTCATTTTTGGCTTCAACCAAGGCGATAACTGGGGATTCAATGACTAACTGTTCGGGCGATCGGCTAATTAGAAAATCGCAATACCCGCTCAAACCCCTAGCAGCGTCTATATTAAATTCTCGACCGGAAAATAAACTCATCCGTTCCGGTAGCCTTTTTTTAATTTCAACTAATATCGGCGCGACAATTAGCTCAGAGCGAGCTTTTTCTGAATTAATTTCTAGTGCTAAAGGCAGATTGAATTGCAAAGTTTCTTGCAAAAAACTGCTGGGTTCTATTTCGGGGATGTCGGCAAACAAGCCAACCGTTCTAGTCAAAGTTATGCCAAAATTTGTCTTAATTTGTTCGACGCTAAATTGACTGTAGGGCATTTGACTCCCTCTCCCGAAAAATTAAGTGTTTTTAAGAAGCTAACATTATATCACTTGAGGCGCTAAAATTTGAAGCGGGGGTATTTATATACTGACCTGCTTGTCCAATGTTTTCTGTCAAAGATAAAATTACTATGACGTTACGCGAACTTCAAGACCGAGCGCTGAGGTTGTCTGCCGAGGAGCGATGGCAGTTGATCGATGCCTTGATGCGATCGCTCCAACCGAAACCCCGATCGAAGGTGAAACCGAAGGGTTTAGCCGCGAGTTTAATTGGCATTGCGAAAACGGACGCGCCACCACCTACAGATGCCGAAGTAAAGGCAATGTTGGATGAGCGGTTAGTGCAAAAGTATCTCTGATGAAAGTTTTATTTGATACCAATGTTTTACTGGATGCAATGCTTGCCCGCGAGCCTTTTGTAGCGGATGCTGCTTTTTTACTGAATGCAGTTGAATCGGGGCGAGTTGAAGGGTTTATGTCGGCGACAACGGTTACGGATGTGCATTATTTGGTGGGACGACAAACCAAGAGTTCTGAAGCTGCGATTGCCGCCGTAACTCGACTTTTGGCATTGATGGAAATTTGTGCGGTGGATCGAGAGGTTCTGGAGCAAGCGATTGCGCTGGGATTGCCGGATTTTGAAGATGCGGTGCAGATAGCGTGTGCGATCGAGTTAGAGTTAGAGGCGATCGTTACTCGGGATGTGAATGGATTCGCAGGGTCGCCGATTCCTGTTTTGTCACCTCAAAAATTAAGAAATCGGTTGAGCTAGCAGAGGACTGAATAAATTAAGGGATCTGTGTTTCATCGCCGCCTTAAAAGCGCGGAAATGAAACACTTACAACCAAAGTATCGGTATCTGTTATCCTTGTGCTTTCGACAAACGATCGAGCGAAATTGTTGCCGCTTGAGATACTTGAGAATTGCCATCTTTTTCTAAATATTTCAAAGCCGAAACACTTTTAACACTCGGCAAATTGCCCAAAGCTTCAGCCAGCCTCTGTCGCGTCAACCAATCTTCAGACTGAGCAAAATTGAGAATGCGATCGATCGCCCCCATTTCCTTAATTTCCCCCAAAGCCGAAATCGCCGCCTGCTGGATCACAACTTGTTCGCATTCAAGAGCTTTCAGCAACACATCGCGAGCCCGGGGATCTTTGAGATTCCCCAGAGAAACCGCAGCACTAAAGCGCACCAGCCATTCAGTATCCTCGTAAAAAGCCCGTACCAAAGCCTCAAAAGCTCTGATATCTTCCAGATAGCCCAAAGCACCCGCAGCGTCAGCCCGAATGCCATAATCCGGGTCAGTTTCTAGCAATTTGACTAGAATAGGATAGCACTCTGCTGTCGGTTTGACCCCGAGAGCAAACACAGCCATCGATCGCACTTGCAAACTTTCGTCGTTCAACACCTTTTTAATCAAAGGTACGGCATCTGCTGCCGCCACATTCCGCAAGTTTGCCAAAGCCACCATGCGATCGGCGGAATTTTCGCTTTCTAACTTGGCTGCAATTTGCTCTAAGCTTAAAGTTGTCATTATGGGTAAATCTTGTAGTAAAACTTTACATTCAGGTTATTTTGATTATAGGGGAGTCTCAGGAGAAAAGCAGGCAGTAAAAACCGCCCAAGGATTTGAGATGAATGAGATTGCGAATTAGTGAGAGGATTAATATAAAGCTCAGATTGCGTGGAAATAATAAATTAGAAAGTCTATTATTTAAATTTCAAGCACAGGCGAGGTGTTTCTGCCGTTCCCCAAGGCTTTGCCCGATCGCGCCGCAGCCCTCCGACAACCTGCAATCAACTATGCCCTTTTACCACCCGCCTTTTTACTCCTCAGCCTTAGAACAAGCGATCGACCGCTACCCTCTAACTGCCGGGCCAGAAACTTCCTTAGCAGTGGCGATCGCCCTGATGAGTCAGTTGCAAAACAGTTGTCCGAGAGTCAAAACACCTTTACCCTCAGAGCGGGGGGGGATGACCGAAGCGTCCGCGCCGGACAAGGTGCGAGCCCGCTGCGTGCTGGTGGTGCAGAACCAGCAGACTATTACCACAGGGAACTTATCGGAGAATCCCAGCCGCGGGCTACTAATCGGCATATTAACTCCCGCCGACCTAGTGAGGCTGATCGCTTCTGGCAAAATAGACACTCAGCAAAAAGTAGCCCTGCACAAAATACCGATTTCCGAAGTGATGTCCCCGGTGTCGGTCTTCCTGACAGAATCCGACGACCAAGACGTATTCGGCGCTTTATCCTTATTTCGACAGCACAAAATTCGCTATTTGCCGATCGTCAATCAATTCGGCCACTTGGTAGGAGTGCTGACGCGGGAAAGAATTCGCCAAGTATTGCAGCCTTCAAACATTCTCAAATTGCGGCGGGTAGCAGAATTGATGACTACGCCAATTACAGCGCCCCACACCAGCTCGCTGTTGAGCATAACCGAACTGATGTCAGAGCATCAAGTCAGTTGCGTAGTCATTACAAAAAACAAAGAATTAACAATGGAGAAGCCCAAAGATGACTATACCTCCATTTTTCACTATTCCTTTCACCAACCCCTGGGAATTCTTACCGAATACGACATCGTGCAGGCACAGTTTCTCGAACTAAATTTCGAGCAAACCCTAGCTCAAAAAGTGATGAGAACTCCCCTGCAATTTCTGCAACCTTCCGATTCCCTGTGGACGGCGCACAAACAAATGCAGCAGCAACAAGTGCAGCGGTTGGTCGTGTGCGGGGGGCGCGGAGAACTGTTGGGAATTATTACTCAAACCAGCTTGCTCAGAGTCCTCGATCCGACAGAGATGTACCGAGTTGTCAAACAGTTGCAGCAGTCGGTTTATCAACTGCAAGCGGAAAAATTGGAACTGCTGCAAAGCCGCAATGCCAAATTGGAACAGCAGGTGCGCGAACGGACTGCCAAACTCCACGAACAGGTGCTGCGCGATCGGCTGTTAACTCAAATTTCTTTGCGGATTCACCAATCCTTAAACCTCGAAGAAATTCTCCACGCCAGCGTCGATGAAGTCCGGCAAGTTTTGCACGCCGACAGAGTAGCCATCATGCGTTTGGAGTCGAGCAATTTCGGCATTGTCGTGGCAGAATCCGTTGCCGAAAAGTGGTCTTCTCTCTTAGGAGAAATATTACCGGATAATATTTGGCAAGAATCTGCTTCGGTGATAGAAAAGGAAATTTATGCCGTCCCCGACATCGACCAAGCCGGTTTGAGTACCGAAAAATATGCGCGATTCCAGCAAGCGCAAATCAAAGCTTATTTGATTGTACCAATTTTGCAAGACGGCAATTTGTGGGGGATGATGTGCGTCCATCAGTGTGCCAAATCCCGGCAGTGGCAGCCTTCGGAAGTGGATTTGCTGCTGCAACTGGCAACTCAAATCGCGATCGCCATTCAGCAAGCCCAACTCTACCAGCAAGTACAAAATCTCAACACCGACCTCGAACGCCAAGTCCAAGAACGCACCGCCGAATTGCAGCAAAAAGTTCACGAACTCCAGCATTTAAACGTCCTCAAAGATGAGTTTCTCAGCACAGTTTCTCACGAACTGCGGACACCTTTATCTAATATGAAAATGGCTATTCATATGCTGAGAATTTCTCCCACAACAGAGCGGCGCCAGATTTATTTAGAAATTTTAGAAACAGAATGTACCAGAGAAACCGATTTGATTAATGCTTTGCTCGATTTGCAGCGGCTCGAAGCAGCAGCTTGTCCGATCGATCTCGAACCAGTAAACTTAGAAGTCTGGCTCCCTACTATTATCGACCCGTTCTACACCCGCGCCCACAACCGCCACCAGCATTTACAAGTAGAGTGCGATCGCCACCTCCCCACGATCAGTTCCAACCGCGCTAGTTTGGCACGAATTTTAGCAGAACTCCTCAACAATGCCTGCAAATATACCGCCAATGACGGCGAAATCTCTCTAAAAGTTGAGTGCAAAAAGGGAGATAGGGAAGATGGAGGACAAGGCAAAAATCCGCGACAAGCAACTGCTCTCGCCGCCAAAATCCAATTTAAACTCAGCAATCAATCGTCCATTTCGATACAGGAATTGCCTCGAATTTTTGAGAAATTTTATCGAGTTCCCAACGCCGACCCCTGGAAACAAGGAGGTACAGGTTTGGGTTTAGCTTTGGTTGAAAAACTTGTCGAACAGTTGCAGGGAAAAATTGAGGTTGAAAGCAGCAATGGCTGGACTAATTTTACCGTCACATTTCCTATCGAGCCGGATGGGAATTAGTCCGCCATCAATCGATTTTAGATTTTAGATTTTAGATTTTAGATTCTAGATTTGAATAAAGGGACACCCTGATAAATCAGGGGGCTTGTGATGAGGAGGGGCGAGCTTTATCACTCGCAATCAAGATGTTTGTAGTGAGGACTTTAGTCCTCAGATTTTGGGAGGACTAAAGTCCTCACTACAAACCAATTTTATTGTGGTCGATCGGACATGATATCACTCTTTTTTAGGAGCTAGTTTCCGGATGCTAGATGGTACTGGTGAAAGATTCAAATATTCATTTTTCTCTTCCACAACTGATGATTTAGATGCTTGATACTTCTTGCCTTTGGTGGCGTAATTAGTAACTGTGCCCAAGCAGGGTATGCCAAAATTTTCTAATTGACTGAAAACTTTTTTGACTACAGAAAACTTGACCTGACGAATTGTTACAACCATCAGTATTCCATCTGTGCGCGCAGCTAAAAAATTCGCATCTTTACTGTCAACCAGCGCCGGCGTATCGTAGATAACCAAGTCAAATGTTGCTTGAAGTTCCTCCATTAAATACTGCATTGCAGATGAGGCCAGCCGTCTGGCAGTACCGGGAACCGGAAGACCCGCAGTTAAGACAAAAAGATTATCTACCTCGGGCGATCGCTGGATAATTTCATCCGGTTCGTTTTTATTGTCGAGCAAGTTGCTCAATCCCTTGACATTTGGCACTCCCAACAGCAAATGCAGGCTGGGCGAATGCAAGTTCGCGTCTACTAACAGCACTCGCTGACCCGCCAGCGCGGCCACGTGAGCTAAGTTTAAAGCAACGGTAGATTTGCCTTCGCCGACTGTAGCCGAACCAACTGCCAAAGAGCCGATCGTTCGATTTGAAGAAAGGAAGCGGATATTAGTATAAAGAGAGTCAAAAGCTTCTATAAATTCCGAAGCATTTTTCTTATTCCCCTCTTTCCCTTCCAGATAAGCATAGGCATTAACAATAGAAGGCGGGAATTTTTTAGCATTTTTGTTAAGAGGAATTGCTCCCAATAAAGGCGGGTCAAACGCATCTTTAACGTCATCAGCACAGTAGAAAATATTGCGGATCTTTTCAATGATAATAGCCACTGCCAGACCCAACACTAGCCCCCCAAAAAGTGCCATCACGAATTTGTTTGTATTTTTCGAGGCAACTGGAATCCTCTCGCCCTTCGGATCTCGCGGTATCCGGGGTTCAGAAATCATTTCCCAAGGTACTTGGCTTTGAGCTGCTTGGACGCGCAGAGTTTCCCGCTGACTTAAAAGTTGATCGCGGGTGCGGGCTGCTATTTCTAATTGCTGTTGCAGTTCGTTGTAGCGGCGGGCTATGCTGGGAAATTCTCTAGCTTGTCGGTTCAAATTGTTTTTAGTTTGGGCGATCGCCTGACTGCGAGCTTCTAAAACTTGAACTTGGTTGGCAGTATCAACCAATTGTTTAATCAAGCCTATGCGAATCGAATTTTGAAAATTCTGAACTTTTGAATTGGCTTGAGTGCCTACTAAATTCTGCCCCAAAATTCTCTCAGTTTGCTGGTTGAGCAAAGCTACTAAGTTAGTCCGCTTGCGCTCTAAAGCTTCCACTATAGGGTTAGCCGATTTAAAACGAGCTGTTTCTACAGCAATCTGACCTTCTACTTCCTTAACCTTGGTCAGCAACTCTTTATATTGAGGTTCTTCGCTTAAAGCTGAAGCGGCAATAGCTTCATTTGGTGTAAAATCTAATTGTTTTTGCAAGTTAGCGTACAGTGTTTTTTGTTCCTGCAACAGCCTTTGAGTTTCTAACTCTAAAGTTTCTACGGTGCGAACTTGCACGATCAATTGCGCGCCTTGTTCTTTAGGATCGGTAATCTTTTGCTGCTGCTGTATCACCTGTAACTCCGACTTCAGGTCATTTACGCGCTTGTTTAATCCCGGAAGCTGGTCTTCAATAAACTTAACACCTTCACCAATGCGAGTCTTGCGTTCGTCAAGGCTGTACTTTAAATATTTCTTTTTAGTTTCTTGTAAAACGAACTCAACTAATTGAGGGTCTTGCCCCATGAAGCGAACTTCCAAAATTTTAGTGATCGTCAACTCATTGTCTCCGACGCGCAAAATGACTAATCCTTTTTTAAGAATTGCCTCGGTAACTTCTGGATATTTTTTTTGGACTTGTTTAGCAATAGCCGACAGCATTTGAGGACTCTGGAGAATTTCAAGTTGAGTTGCGTAGTCCAAACTAAAAAATTCTCGATTAGGCACTGCCCCTCCCTCGCCGCGATTGGCGAGGGCTGCGGGGTCAGCAATTCTTGCCTCCGTTGTCACGGGTTCCACTAGCATCCGAAAATCGCCTTGATATGTTTTCTTGCCTCCCTTGATCTGAAAATAAACTCCACCACCTGCTAGACCGATAATCCCAATAATGACTAGGGATTTTCGCGCAAAAGTCCTGAATAACGGCTTTAGATTCAATCCTTTCGGAGGCGGTGCACCTGACTCTTCTCCCTCGTCAACGGAAAATTGCTGCACCTGTCTGCTCTGGTTGCTAATTGGTACGATAGGAGAGTCCTGTTCTGTTTCCATGTTGACCTCTTTGATATTTGGGCGGTAAAATCAGTTCTGTTCTGCGAACCTTGTGGTTGATACTTTCACCATTGACTTAAGGATATCACAGGAGATTCTTGGTTGGTCAATGCCCCTTCCTTCTAATAGTTCTCACTACTTTCACATAGTATACAAAAATAACTAAATTCCTATGTTGTGCCTGCTGCCAAAGTTTTTTTATTAACCCAAGAGATAGTTGTAGCCGACTGCTTTTCTGTCTGCTGTGTTCTGCTTGTATTTAGGGTTTCTGGGCGGTTATACAACTTTTTCTGGTGCCGTTGAGTTTCGCCGCAGGTCGCGTCGTAACTTTACCAAAATTTTACAATTTGCCGTAAACCTCAGCCGCCGATCGCGCTGGTATTCCCGATCGTCTATTATGACATTTTTCGGTTCGCCGTCAACAGCAGCAGCACCTGTTAACTTATCCGCGAACTGACCGACTAAAAATTTTGCCATTTTCCATGTAAATATAATTAGCAACATTCAGCACATTTTGGGAGCGGCAACTAATCGAATCAATTTGCTGCAAAACTGTCTCTTGTTTTAATTGTAAACTTTTTGATGAGCTGGATGATTGCTGGAGTTTATACAAATAATGGCGCTCAAAATCGTATCACGAACAAATCCGAAAGTCCGAGATTGACATAAAAATTAATAATCTGTAAATTCAAAGTCGATCGGCTATAAGAGAAAAACTCAAGCCTTCTGGGTTTGGCGACGCGGGCGGATTGCATTCAGCAATGTTATGTTTTTTCGTCAAAAAAACTGTCATCTACTTACACTAGAAAATAAAAGGGGTAAAAAGTTTGCAACTGATGCGATGGGTGATTGCTAGAGATATAGTCATAATTAGTTGTTTGTAGTTGTCATTGAATATTCCTGAAAACTTACTGATTGCAGATTACTGATTTTGTGCTTTCTTCTCTCGAAGTTTCAACAAAATTTCTGCATGAACTTCGCGGGTAATCGGATAAAAATATGTGAGAATCATACCGCAAATTAAAGCAATTGTGGGGAGTGGCCCGATCGCAACTCGAATCGCAAACAGTGCAGAATCCGGCTGTACAGGTGGTGCTTGTCCCTGAACTGTGGCGAGAAACCCAGCCGCTTCTAACGCTTGTCCTACAAACCACAAACCCAGCGCCAAACCAATTTTTTGCAGCAACACCATAAACGAATAGAACACACCTTCCCGTCTTTCGCCTGTTTGGAGTTCGTCGAGTTCAATCACATCCGGTATCATCGACCAAGGTACTAAATAAGCAGTAGAAACTCCGACACCAGCCATAACAGCTAACAGGTACATCTGCAATACTTGTCCTGGTTGCAGAAAAAACAGTCCGGCTTGGGCAATAATCCACAAACTCATGCCCATAAAATATACGGCTTTTTTGCCGTATCGCTCGCTGACTTTACTCCAAACAAATAGCATGGCGAGTGCAGTACCTTGAACGGCGATCGCAGTTTG
>JAUBOH010000047.1:0-26107 GCA_036700145.1 Microcoleus occultus BM001215366 | reverse complement strand
AAATTTAAAAGCCTCAAATCCTTACTGTGCCGTACAAAAAAGCTGTACCAAAAAAGCTATGCTCTAATTGGTACAGTTTAATTTTCAACTCTTTAAGTATTTGAGATACAAAAAAAGTTGTTCCCAGAATGCTTATCCAGTAAAACTTTCAGCCTTAACGTAAGTTTCTGTATGACTGCTCATTTACCCCCTAGTTATACTCTGCCCTCGTACAGACCCAAAAAGCGTCCATCTTTTACTGCTAAACATTTCAGGCTTTGCTACTTCAAATCATTTTGTCTTATATTTACAAAACTTTACGTTATGTCCTATTTTGCGCGTATCTCGGCTATACCTCAGTATACACCAAACCCCATCAGACCCCTTGGTGTATACTCGGCTGTTGCCATTAAAACGGATAGCAACTATCTAATTAAATTTCAAAAAAAACATACACCAAGCTCAATGATAGGCTGTGGTGTATACTTTCGGTTTTTCAATAAAACTCATAGTAGTTGTTCGGTTACTTCAGACTTTATCGATCGCAATAAATTTATTCAGATTGGTTTATAAAGAATGCGTCAGCCATTTAGTTGAGGTGAAAGTCGGTTGATTAACTATTAATCAATTCAACTAACAATTCAGCGTGAATGCGGTGCAGCCACTTCTCTAAACTATCTCGGTCGAGCGATTCCAACTTAGCCACGGCTTCCCCGACCAACCGCGCTTGATTATCCGAAGCACTTTCGATATTCTCTTGTTTTAATTGAGATTGGCGGCATTCTTCATTAAAGGTATCCACCTCCTCTTGGGTCATGTAAGAATCTCTCACCCAACCGGGAACCCAATCTTTCATCGAGATAACTTTAGTCATCGCTATAATCCTCAACTTATCCCACTAATTATAGCTTCTATCCGCAGCAACCTCCGTTCGTTGATGCGGAGCAAATCCCTGCGTTCGATCGCCCCTACAGCATCCAAGTAGCGTTCGTTTGTAGCGCAGCCCAGGTGCATCGTTCGCTTACCGTTAGGGAGAGAACAAGAACGCGACTTCAACCTAAAGTAACAATAGCGATGACCCCGTTGAATTTGTTGATGCTTTTCAATAATGGCATCGGCGGGAGGAATCCAAGCACTCTCTAATTCCTGCTGCTGGGAATAGAGGAGAGAGCGGCATTCTTTCAAGTAACGGCGATCGCTGCTGTAAAGTATCAGGGGAAGAGCTTTGGGGTTGTGAGCAACGGTGTAGGTATTGTGTGCCAAGTAGCGTGCAGGTACGCCCAAAGTATCTTCGATTAAGTATTTGAGTTCGGTATGGGAGTAGCACTTCTCAAATGTACCCCACCGCGTAATTACGCCATCGTTGTAAGCAATGCCCGCATGATTGGTCGATCGCCCGGTGATAGCGCTTACCACCAAAGTTTGACGGGCGAGCCGGTAAGCATGGACGAGCGTTTCACACCGAAGTGCTGGAACTTCAATGGTGCTGAGAACGTAAAGCAGGGTGACAACATCAACCGCTCTTTTGAGAGTGCGGGGAAAGTAGTAAGGGTCGTAACCGCGCGAGCGGAAACCCATTGCTTGAAGGAAGCGAACATCATCCCCGCGACCGCATCCATAATCCAAGTGCGCGTGATGGGGTAACAGAATCCCCCTATCAACAGCAGCCGCCATTGGTAAGCTCAATTCCTGGCGCTTGAGAGCAGCTTTGTGTCTCGGTATTGTGAGGTTTTTCAAGTTGTTTTGCATCATCGCAGCATCAAATTAATATTAATACAAATATACAAAAGATTTAAACAAAATGGCTAGCGCTGGGGTGTAAATAATAGGGAGTTACCTATGCTCTACGCTTTGATTAACAACACTGGCATCCACAGACTAGAAGTAGCAGAGAAGTTGGAACTTGCAGACCTGCAAAACCGAGTAGGGGTTGAAGGTGAAGATGCCTTAATCGAATACGTGCGCGATCAATTCACTGACCCCGACATCGACTTAATCTGCGACGAGGAATTCTTACACAAACAATTACCCTTAACCTGCATTACCCGCCGAAGTATTGCACTGCGCGGTCAAGTAATTGCTGCTGCATCTACCGAAGATGGCGAAACCATAGGGTTGACCGAAGCTCAGTTTCAATTAGTCGCCGCTAATCTGACTTTTGTGATGCCTTCCTAGCCAAGGCTGCCTCAAGTTCTCGCTTGGGGCAACTCCGCTATTGGAAAAGTTACCTAAAAACCCATAAAGAATAGGTAACAAAACTACAACAAAATGGCTATCGCAATCGGTGCAAATAATTAGAACCATAGGAAACACATCATGCCCCGAAAGAAAGCGCAATCACCCGCATCCCTAGAATCTCCTACCTCCGCTGAATTGATTGAACCTATGCCCGATACTTCCTTATTGGATGCCGTTTGCGTTCAATTGCTAGCAGCATCAGAGCAGGGAATAGAAGCGCTAAGCACCCTCAAAGCTCAATTAGCGGCACAGCACGACACCTCGGAGACTCCTGAATCCGAGTCCATCGTGCAGCAGGCGTGGCAACACATGAATCCAGACCAACGCGCTCTCATCTCCAGTCGTTGCGAGGCTCACCGAGAAAAAGAACGAGTGCGCGGTAAATCGTTGCACCAACTCACCGCTGAACTGGAGGACTTTGACGAGCTAATCGACAGCATCGAAGTTGAAGAAATCACGCCCGAATTAGAAGCAGCGGTGCAACAACTCCTCGAACAGCGAGATAACACCTACGAGCAATGGCTTGTCAAAGTTGATAACTACTGCGCTGCGATTACCAACCGCCACGCCCTGAGCAAACAACGCTCATCGGAAGCAGAACGTTTGAGTAAACTCGCAGTGACTGATAGCAAACGAGTTGATTGGATGAAAGCGCAACTCAAGAGCTGTCTCGAATCCCAGGGTGTGAAGAATCTTAGCCTGCACCGCTTTCACTTAACTATCAACAAGAATGGCGGAGTCTTACCCCTCAAACTTGCTTGTGAAGTAGCAAAACTTCCTCCGCAGTTTCAACGCATTGAGGTATCAGCCGATAATTCAGCTATCCGAAAAGCTTTAGAATCAGGAGATATCGAAGCAGAGCGGATTGCACGATTCGGAGAGCGTGAAACTCACTTGAGAGTTCGGTAAACTTAGCATTAGACCCTGATAGTATCCTAACTAAATAGCGGTATTTTCAGGGTTTAATGTTAAACTAAAAAACAGAAATAACTTAAAAGTAACGGCTATCGCTAGGGTAGAAAACATAGCAAGTATGAGGTGACACCGTGAACTGTACTTTAGGATTAGATTGCACGCAAATGGGCTTAGATGAATGCGGAGAGTGCATCAACGAAGAACTTTGCCATGAATACACAAAACCCTGGAATCTTTACGAGATAGTGCTACTTAAAGGATTCCCAGGAGCCGTGTATCTGTGTTGGCATAGCAGAGATGCCAATATCGAATGGACGGATAAACAATGGGGATTTAAGCACCTGAACAACTGCGATTGGTTGCTGCACTATACGGCATCATTAAACTCTTTTTACCAGTGGCAGCGCGCCTATTACAAACTATCTAGTCTCAAGAATACTAAGTACGTCCGCACTGACTTATTCAATGAGTTTGAAGCGTTGAGAAAGCAGGTAGATGTCGAATACGCCAAGAATCATGAAGATGATCATAAAGCGCTGTTTTCATTTGAATAGGAGAAGAATAATGTTAGGAACGCACTTCATCCAATTACCCGTACCCATGCCACCCATGTTACCTGAGATGGTGGGAGTCAGCAACACTCAATACTTTGCTCTTTACTACCAGGGAAGCAAAGCCACATGGAGTAATGGTAGAGCAATAGCTACGTTTAGCTACCACGCCGTGTATGCGCCTCTAATAGAACACATAGCCTTAGCAATTCACTTGGAGCCTTACAATTTAGGTTCCGATGATGAGTTACCAGAACACGCTATTTTGTGTGACTGCACGTTGAATAAAATGTATGTCGGTGCGTACAGAGAAACCGATTACTTTTTGTTACAGCAGCATTCCGATGACTTATCACAATTGACCGAACAAGAGTTTCAAGCAGCCGTAAAAGCTTTACAGGATATGACTTTAGAGCAAATGCAGAAGTTAGGAATGTTCGAGATGTTTGGGAACACCAACCCACAAGCCCGCCAAGAAACTATAGAGTTGGTGCAATGGTTAGACCAACAAATTACCGAGGAATTGATTCAGCAGTACATCCAACTAGCGAATCGAGGTAATTACACGGCGATGAAGGCATTAGAAACCCTCAAACGTAGAATTACCGAATCTATGAAACAACAACAGGAATCAGAGAAAAATTAAATTATCAATGCCGAGGAAGTATCGATATTACAGCCTCGGCATGGCTATAAAACACTGATAGCGTAGTAAAAGTGGAGTCACCCTATGAAGCGATTTACCTGGAGGGATAAAGCAATCCACAGCATCGCCAACGCTCTTTTAGAGTATGAATCTCAATGCTTGCTGTTAGGTGAAACCATAGAAGGCAAAGCGGCAAAGAAATGGATATCCAAGGAGCGCTTTCCATTTGGCTTCAGGGAATATACGCCCTATCGGATATGGCTCCAAGAAGTTGCTAAGATTCCCTATTTCATCAACACGGGATGGCCTGCTGTATCTTATCCCGGTTGGCGTAGTGGACTCTCAAAGCGCAATCGAAGATGCAATGCAGTCAGCGACGGACAACTCAGTTTATTTTAAAGTTGCCACAGATTCAGAAACCAACCGTAACTTCTTAATCAACCCGCGCTACAACATCGATCGCTATTCCACCGCTTTTGCGTGTCTTCGATTGACGGCGCTTGCAACCAGCATTGGGATTGCAGATGGGACACAGCAATCGGTTGTTGTGCAGCTTTTTGAGTTTCCGCTCCCTGCTGCGTCCTCCATGCCACGTCTTCACCAACACCAACTCTCGTCCTTGCTCTACGGCGGCTTTGGTAATTCGAGCTCCCGTTTTGGATTGGTGTTCCCTCAACCGATCGATCACCGGTTTCTTAGTGCTGCCCAAATAATGGGATGCCGTGCCTCTGGGATGGTTCAGATTACCGATGGCGGGTTGCCAGTGTATCAAGTAACAACCGGGTTTGTTCGGGTTCATGGCTCTGATTGATGTTGTTTTCAACCAAAGCGCTAGCCATTTTATTGAAGTGAATTTAGTTGTTGGATGAATGATAGTTTTAATTACTAATAAAATATCAAAGTAACGGCTATCGCTTTGCGTGAAAATAGCGAGGAAGCTTAATGCTAATTCACTCCGATAAACCCGTTCAACTTCCCCAGCCTTATCACATTAAATCAGCTACTCAAATCATCGAAATGCGGTGTTGCCTCGAAGTAGCAGCCGATTCAGATGACGAGTGGATTATCCCAGACCCTGCACATTCCATCGGTCAAAAAGTGTGGATTGTCACCCCAGATTTACCCCCCGATGATTGGCAACAAAAGCGCATCTTTGGCATCGAACTCTACGCCCCCAGGTGGCAGCACGGCTCATTGATGGCTGAACCTCTTTGGTACTACGGAGTTAAAGGTCTCACCGGACAGGGAGAAACCAAGTGGGTGACTCAAGAACAGATTACCCAACATCCTCAGTCCTATGACTTTGAATCAGATTATTTCTAACAGCATCATTGACACTCCCCGCCCTAAAAGTGCGGGGATTCTAACTTCAACGTCAGAACTTGCTCTACCAGGTTCTCACCAAGTAGAGTAGAGGTTCCAACTCCATTAGCGTTACTTTGGGGCTGCCCGCCCCTAGATTTTGCTCGCTTTAAAATGTTGATTGCCGCGTTTGTGTCTCTGTGCATAGTGCAGCCGCAGGTGCAAGAATGAGTTCTCGTACTTAAAGATTTTCTGACAACTCGTTTGCACTGACTGCACATCTGGCTCGTGTAGTGAGGAGGGACGGCAACAGCTAGTTTTCCAAATTTGGCAGCAAAATAGTCAATCCACATTCTAAATAGATACCAGCTAGCATCTGCGATAGATTTAGCTAGGCAGTGGTTTTTGAGCATATTGCTAACCTTTAAGTCTTCATAGGCTACTAAGTCGTTAGACTTGCATACGTTGCGTGCCAACCTTTTAGCGTGCTCATTCCGTTGCCTACTTACTCTTAAATGTTTTCTGGAATATCTCGCTCTTGCCTTGCGACGGTTATTCGATCCTTTCTTTTTCTTGTAGATTTGGCGTTGGGCGTGTTTGATACTCGACTCAGACTTTTTCAGAAATTTTGGATTGGGTTCGTGGTGTCCGTTGGAATCTGTATAGAAAGACTCCAAACCAACATCTAAACCGATCTCTTTTCCTGTTTGAGGTTGGGTATCAACACACTCAACATCAACGCAAAACTGACAGTAATAGCCGTCAGCGCGGCGCACCAATCTTACTCGTTTGATGGCTGTTATTGGATAAGTATGGATATCCCACTTACCCAATAACTTAAGCTCTCCAATACCTTTTTTATCGGTCAAGGTAATGCGTCGTTTAACTGGATGGAGCGACCAACCGGTGGTTTTATACTCAACCGAGCGATTGTCACGTTGAAATTTAGGATAGCCCTTTTTCCCCGGAGTCTTCTTTTTACAGTTGTCGTAAAACCGAGATATAGATAGCCATCCCCGTTCGGCAGCAGCTTGCACCGCCATCGAGTTGAGGTCTTTAACAAATTGAAATTCACCGCGCAGTTTGGTTGAATACTTGTTCAAAGCATATCGATCGATCTTGTCCTCTGTTGATGCGTCCATCCAGTAACGAATTGATTTGTTGCGGATGAATTGCACCGTCCGAATAGCTTCATCTATCGCCCGGTATTGAAACTGTTTTGCTTTGACTTTGTACTCAAAAACTAGCATTGTTTCGACCTTACTTGCTATTGTAATATACTACCATATATTTGGCTTCAATTCTGAAAGATATAAAATTAAAGCCGTCCTATAAGGACGGGGTTTTAAACTCATTTCTTTGATAATCAACAAAACTCCCAAGTAATGGCTATCGCTTGGGGTGCAACATTACTCGGTACAAAATCATGAACATCAGAACCATCGCCGTAACCTACACCCGTAAATTCAACTTGGGTAACTTCAATTCAGTTGACCTGAGTTGTTCCTTGTGGGCGCAAATAGACCCAGAAGAGGACGAGGACTGTTGTATTCAAATATTGCAGGACAAAGTAAGGGAAGCAGTGCGCTCCGAATATCACAAAGTTAAAGACAATCAAGGCCCCGTGCCGATAATCAAAATCAATGGCGCTTTAGTTGAGGATTACATCCCAGAAGGTGAAGAATATGGAGCGCTTTCATCGAATCCAATAAATCGGTAATAGCGGCTGATTGGTAGAAAAAGAAAAGCCCCAGGTAACTGCTATCGCCTGGGGTACAACAACTCGTCAAAGTGGAGATGAAAGTTATGAACAATCGAGTATTTGAGGGTGAGTACCGCATTGAAGGTGACAAGCGCATCTTGCAGTGCCATTCCCGGGGAGACAAGCGCTACAGCCCGTTCTTTTGCTATGTAAAAGCTTTTGGTACGACGGATTCCATCGAGAATCACTACCAATGCGCCAAGCGTTTTGAAGGTTGCCCCGAACCCGGTAACTGGACTGCTGCCAGGTATTGGAAGCGCCAAGGATGCAAGCAAGTAGCCTGCAAATAGGCGATCGCGAGTTACCCGTGAAGTCGAACGAACAAGGCACCAGTTTTGCTATCGATGATTGGGGGATTCAATACTACATCGCTTTGTGGCACCGACACTTATCCCAACATCCACAGAAAGTAGAATTTGCTCAAAACTTTGATGAATTTGAAGACCCGTTTAAACGAAACTTTCCCTTCTGTCAAGCTGATGTTATCCGAGTTGCTGCCCGCGAAGGAGTAGAAGCGCTGCTGCCTTATTTTGCTCCCCTGAAGCAACTCTTAGATACCAAGTAATCTTAGCAGGGCTGCAAGCTATGAACTATAAACTTGCAGCCCATCAGAGCTAAAACTCAATAACTAATAACCAATGAAAGTGAAAGTAAATGGCTTTCGCTTGGAGTGAAAAATAGGAGGCTTTATCATGGCTAAGAAATCCGATGCTGATGTCCAATCCGAAGCAATGCCTATCCCCGAAATTGTAGAAGTTACCATCGAACGCGATGAGTTTGCCAGTCCCGATTTCGTTGACCCCGACGCTCGGCTACCGCGCATTCAAGCAGTGCGGGGAGAATCGAACTTAGAACACTGCGGCTACTTCGTAACTGCGGATCAGATGGCACAAGCAGGTTGGCTAGATTTCGACGAATCCCAGCTAATCGAGTACACCTTCAATTCAGGAGAAACCGAGCAGGGTATCCTGATTCGCAAACCCCGCATCATTGTTTGTCCCAAGACACCCGTACTCGCCTTTGACCGCGATGAAAGTGAAAAGCTGCAACAAACGGTCATCATTGGTTTGTACGATCGCGCTTGCAAGGAAAACGAGCGCATTAGTAATATCCAGTTTTTCCAAGTATTCTTGGTCAACTCGGATAATCAACCGCTGCATTCAATTCCGTTAAGCTATCAAGCTAAGGGTGCGAATCAGGCAAGTTTTAGCAAGCACTGGCAGCAATTCTGCACCGAGGTTACAGCTTGCCACGCCATTCAAAACCGCATTGCAGCTAAACCTAAGAATGCTTCATTTAAGAGTTTGTGCGTATTCGAGTTCGAGGTAGAGCGCCAAATAGTCGGGGAAAAGAAGAAATCAGCCTGCTGTTACGTTACCTCGCACACAAAGCCCACCCTAGAAACTTGGAAACAGCACTTTTTGGGTTACGACCGAGAAACTAAAGAATGGACTTGGGAAGCCCTGGAACCGGAGCGCCCTTTGACCATCCCCGCATTCCCCCAACTTGCACCATCACCGCAGTTAACTTTACCTGAGAGTTAATTCTCAAGTCTGGGGAATTGAGTAATTTCGATTCCCCAGAACTCAAACAATTTAAAAGCACACAGGAAACAGCAACAAAACGGCTACCGCAATGGTGAAAACAACGATAACGAGGTACACTATGGCTCGCACAACTGCCAAACAACCGCAATTTCCTAACTTTGATGCAGCATTCGGCGATGGCTTTACCGTCAAAGACTACTGCGAGAAAGAGTGGGAAAGCGCGTATTATGCCATCCGAGAACTGCAAGGAAAAGCGCTCATGAAATCTAAAATAGCTCAGGGTGATACCTTCTCCTGGGACGCTTACAAAGCTAAGTTTGCAGAGGTATTCGGAACTCCCCAGGATAAGCGCTTTACTCTGGAACAACTGGTGAGTTATGCTACCCAAAAGTGGGGCATGGACTTGGAACAACTCAAAGCATACAACCGCCGTTCTTGGGAAAGGCGCAATGTTGAAGTCAAGGTATCGGTAATTCCCGCAGTTGTGAAAACACCCACAACGCTTAGAAATGTTAGCTCTTGGGATGTTAGCAACCGGGTAACAGATACTTGGGCAACCGATGATATTCCCTACTAATTGAATCGCACTCCCAGGCCAGTCCTGGGAGGTACAATTTTATTAGTTGAATCAGCGCACCCAACGCCAAACACAATGTTACACCGCCACAAAGCAGCTATCAACCGCCATAAACTATCGCGACCTTGCCAAAGAGCCATTGATTTTGGGTTCATTACCCCAGAAACTACACTCACCGATTACGGTTGCGGTTACGGGCAAGATGCAGAACGGTTGAGTGCAATGGGATATCCCGTAATCAGTCGTTACGACCCGTACTATTTCCCCGATTCGACTCCATTGCCCGCTGATGCGGTGATGCTCAACTTCGTATTGTCGGTAATCGAAGACCCGGCAGAACGCGAACAAGTGTTGATTGCCGCCTGGAATTTAGCTCAAAAATACCTCATTGTAGGATTGTTAACGGGTAAGGCTAAAGAGTCGGCATATCGCTTCAATGACGGCATCATTACCAAGTGGAGTACCTTTGAAAAGCACTACTCCGCTACCTCGGGAAAAGCTTACCTGCAAGCAATATTGGGATGCGATTTAGTGCGCTTAGAAAACTGCATCTGGGCTATCCCCAAGGTTCCCTCAAAAGTCCTCCATGCTTACAACACTTCACCTACAGAACTCCAACGTTTGCTTGCCAATTACAAAAAACAGCGCTATCGGTTGGGGTGTCAAACCTTACTACCACAAGGTGCTTACATTGAGGATTATTCACCCAGCAACAGCAATCAAATCTATTACCGATTGCGTTCTCCCAACCGAGATTTAGCGGGTAAAAAGGGCAAGAGCTTTGTAGTGCATTTAGGAACGGCTGATTCTCCCGAATTCAAGGAAGCAGCTAAAGCGTTGCAGCGCCGAGAACAGTTGGATTTCCTCACCTCCAGAATCGATTACATCCAGCAAGTTCTTAAAGAACCGGCACCCACGGCTACTAAAGTGACAGTGGCTCCCCAAGCAGGTTTTATGGCTCACTTTTCTATGGCCCGAATGGATTTGTCACCCCCTTCCACTTTATAGGAAGTACAGACCAGCGCCCCGGTCTAACTTGCTTGATGCCGTACTTTCCCTTCATATTCGGGTTTTGTTCCAGCATGGATAACCTCTGAAGCGCTTCCTCAAATTTATTCCCCCATCCCCCGCTACTCCTGCCGCCCATCGTTACCTCCTTCTCCCTCAAACTTACCCGTTGCCCTTTCCCAAAAGCTGGGAGCCCATATCCAATGGCGCTCGGTACACTGTTCCTTGATTTTCTTGCCGCCTCCCACTACTAAAAATACGATTTCCTTCGTTTCTGCCCGCTCGCACGCCATCTCCCACTGGTCTAGGTTGTACTGGAAGTTATCGCCGCATCCCCTGGTCGAGTAAGCCCTCCATCCTTTGGGTACTCCCAATAGCTGCCACTCGGCCTGTTCTGCTGCGAAGTTAACATCCACCCAAATCCGAATCGCTGCTTCTGATTGCCAGACCCGGCTCGTCCACCGCTTGGCATAAATCAATCCCATCAGGTAAGCCAAGGGCGTATTCAGGTCGGTGCTGAAATTCAACTCACAGGCTGCTTTGGGATAGAGCACGGGCAATGCCATCGGATTCGACAGCAGTTGCGTAAATTTGTAATCGTCCTGGTAAAAGTGGAACGTTCCCGTAGTTCCCCGTTTCTTTGCTTTACTCCCCCAAGCATCCAAGGGCAATTCCAAACCCGTTGCTTGCCATTCGGGCATCAGCATCGGTACGTCCCAATCATCGGCAGGAAATACCAAACCCCCCGCCCGCAGTAGCTTCCTCTGTAACTTCCCCGCGACTGTACGATCGCTCGCAATAGTTTCTGGTTTTGGATGTAACATTCTGGTTTGCCCTGTTCTCAAGTTGCTCTACAAGTTGCCACAAACACTCGAAACCAACTCCGTTGATGCTCTTGTGCTCTCCTAACAGTTGCTGCAAATGCTTAAAACTAAACTTCACCGATATTGTTTTATATTGGGTGGTAATGGAAGGTTTAAAACACAGAACAAAAAAGCCAGTTTCTTATCACCATAAGCGTTTGAGAAAGTGTAATTTGTCCTTTTTTTATCCTCTTGATGCTCGCTTTTACCAGAATAATCAGCGTTATCCCAGGACAATTATATCCCAAAGGAGCGGTGCATATTGCGCGCGCTCGTGTTTCAGGGGGTGTGTCTGCATCAACGATCGCCCGTGGTTAGTGGAATCATTGCTGTTGACCGCGACTGCACTTTCTTGACTGCCAATGCGATCGCCCAACACGATGACTTTCTTATTACCCGTGAAGCGAAGCTATCCCGAGCGTGAATCGCCCGCTGCAATCGATCGCAATGAAAGAAACCTTCATCACCCGCACTATCGATCGCACTTGAAATTTAAACGGTTGCTTCGCTTTGGTTTCGTTGCCCCCCCCTGCCCCCTCGGGGGGAGACACGCCTCGGAAGTTCGGGGGAGGATTCCGCATAAATGCGAAATTGCTCCCCCGAACTTCCTCGCAAAAAAAGCAGTTGCTTCGCTTTTATTTGTTTGGGGCCGCTCAGGCCGCTGGGCCGTCACTAGCATGGGTAGTATACAGAGGCGGTCGGAAAAATGTGCAAGGCCTCACAGACACTAACTCCGACTAAGCAAATAGGCTTCACTAACAAACTGCAAGGAATTTTCAGGAACTCACTTGGCGAACACGCTTTACCAAGTGTCAGTAAAGCTCGAAGACTCGCTAACTGACACTAATTAAAGCCTATCCTCCAAGCAAGTCCCTGAAAATTTGCAGTTTGTAAGTGAACCGTATTTGCTAAGTCTCCGTAAGCGTCCGAGAGCAAGTAACAGTTTGCAATCTTTCGACTCGCTAACAATTGTCTAAGATTTCAAACGCCGACAACGAATTATTTGACTTATTTTTAAGTGTTGCCGGCGTCTGAAATCTTGACAATTCTAACCTCTTCTCAAGAGCAAACTCTAAGCCTTGACATAAGTAACAGTTTGTAAGACTTGGTTCGCGCACGACTTCTAAGCCAATCGGGTAGCTGGCAGTTTTGTAAGCTTCTCGCCCCGTATCAAGTAGCAGTAAGGCTCGAAGACTCGCCAACTGCTACTAAACACAGGGCGAGAAGCCAACAAAACGGTCGCAACTACCCGATTAGCTAAGAAGTAGTAGGCGCTCACGCAAGCCTAACAAACTCTAACTTTTCCTCGCACCTCTGTCTCCTAAAAATGTAGTGACTGAGGAAAAGAGAATGCTGAGAATCATCAACAAAGTAGACTCGAATTCAATCGAGGATTTGAGAGCTTGGTGCCGAGAACGCATCGCAAATATGAGCCCCGATGTATCCCGATACGCTCCAGGTCGCATGAGAATGTGGCTTTTTGCCGAATGTAACTTGCGCCAAACCAATGCACGAGTTTATCCAGCTTACTCAGACAGTCGCATCGAAAAATTTGCTCAGCGAGTTTTCCCAGGCTGCGATATAGCATTAATCAGCTTCAACGGACAAATCGACTGGCACCGAGACCATAACTACGCAACAACAACTGCACGAGCTGTAAACCTCGGACAAGCCAAGTTTGGCATCGGCCTCCCGAATGACCGACAAATAATCGATCTGCAAGACGGCGATATCTACGAATTCAACTGCAAATCGCCCCACTCAATTTTGTGGCACAGTCAAGAACGCTTTAGCATCACCTTTTGGAAAATGAGACCCGAATATAAACAACAACTGAGCTAACCCTAGCTTAGAAACGAGGCAGAGATTTTACTCTCTGCCTTTTTTTTGTACTAACAATCGGAGGAAAAGACAATGCTGAAAGTAATCATCGCCGGTTCAAGAGATTTCACAGACTACGAACTACTCGAAAGGCTGTTGGATATGTACCTCCAACGCTATTCTCCCGACCAAATCGAAATAGTATCAGGAGGAGCCAGGGGTGCCGATCGCCTCGGTGAACGCTACGCCCAATCGCGAGGAATGGCGCTCAAGGTAATGCCCGCAGATTGGAACAAATACGGTAAATCAGCGGGTTATCGGCGCAACGAATCTATGGCGCAGTATAGCACTCACTGTATCGTTTTTTGGGATGGAGAATCGCGGGGAACCCAGCACATGATTAACCTAGCCAATCAATATAACTTGGCTCTCAGAATCGTCCGCTACCGTTCCTAGAATATTGCCCTGAGCAAGGCATAAAAAGGCTCATAGACAAGAAGATAAAAGAAAAAACGAAAGTAAATAAAACTGCTTTCGCATCGGTTGTAAACACAATTCAATCAGGAGAACGACCATGAGCTTCATCAACAAATCGAGCCTCGGAATCTACGCACCAAAAGCTTCAGAAAAAGCGGTCATTGGTGCCGAAGCCCAAAGCATTATCAAGGATGCGCTCTCAACTTACAAGAAACTCTACTACGGGTTGAGACAAGTTGCTTGGCAGCATCGCGATAAACGGGCCAGCTTCATGGATGCTAAATCCAAGGGAGAATTGCAGCAATTTATCATCGCACCAGGTTGCCGCAATGAAGATGGCTCCTACTCTAAGGATGAGTGGGATTACCAACAACTCAACAAACATCTCTGGGAGCGTTTCAGCAATCACTTTGAGGATACTTTTGGACTAGACCGCATCCAAGATTTGACCAAACTCAAGGATTTGCTGGCTGTCACTGAAGAATTGCTCGGAGTAGCCCTGGACGAATGGGGACACCGCATCCTCGAACGCATTGAGGATGAATCTTTGGAATCCCTGGATTCGATACCCCGCTACACGAGCGACCTTCCCAACGGCATCCGCATCGAAGCAGATTTCCGCAATCCAAATAAACGAACGATCGCCATCTCTGCACCCAAGTTCTCGAACATCCCGGACGTGTTGGTGGAGCAAATGCGGGGCGATAATTGCTGGCAGGGAAGGATTTACTTCGACACCACCGGAGTTGCAGCGCTCACATCCAAGTCAGCCAAACTCCTGGGTGAAATGCTCGAACTAGCCGCCAAAGTGAATACGGGCATCAAGGAATTCATCGCAGCACCGGATTTCTTCTTAGACTTGGAATCCGCTCAAGCTCGCAAGCGCAACCTCCAACGGGTGAAGGAACGCCTCATCGAAATCAATGAGAATAATCTCACCAAAAAGCAAGTTGAAGCACCCGAAAAGCAGGCAACTCGCCGCATCAACGAAGCGATCGATGTCGCCGAGAATGCCGAACCCTTCGAGTTTGAGGAAGCTCGGAACCAAGCCAACCGCATCAAAGCCCAGAATCCGAAGCCCCAACAACCGCAGCCGGGGAAATTGAAACGCCGCGCTGCAACCCTAGACGAAGTTAGCGAATGGATGGAACGCAACGCGGCTTTACTCGGAGCAGACATTGATGCCGAACTCGGACTCAAAAGCGTCAAACAACCGGCAAAGCACCGAGTTACTGAAGCTGACCGAGAATAACCGCACTCTCGAATAACCGAGCGATCGTACTTACAAGCGAGTGCGATCGCTCTTTTTCATTTCAACAACCCTAACTATCAAGAACAAAGAAATTCTCAGAAAACAGCTACCGCAGCAAGTGCAAACAATATGAGGCAACTGCCATGCGCTATTCAACTGATTCTGGATTCACGATTATTGAGAAACTGATGGTCATCGTGGTACTCAACATCCTGTGTGCCATCGCCGTTCCCGGTTGGCTCGCATTTATGAATTCCCAACAAGTTAGCGTTGCGAACGATCGGATTTATTGGTGCTTCCAAAAAGCCAAGTCCGAAGCCCGACGCGAAAGGCTAACAATGGAGTGTTTGATCCGACAAACTCCCCAGGGTATCGAATACTCGGTCAACCGCACTGACGAACCGCCCCAGTGGCAAAGTGCGGGCATCGACCCCAAAGTGGTCATCAAAACTGCCACTTTCTACTTCGATAAAAAAGATGGAGCCTACCGGATGCAGTACAACTGGCTGGGTGTGAGTAACGGACGTTTGGGTCGCATTCACCTAACCAAAGGAAATGCCGAACGCTGCACCGTGGTGAGTACGCTGTTGGGCTCCATGCGAACCGGACGCCGGGGCAATTCATCCAATCCCTGCATCTAATCCCAAGCGAGCGCGTACACCGAATTTGTACGCTGGGTGTTTGGGTGCACTCGCATAGCTAGATTGCCCAGCAATCCCGAGTGAGATGGTTGGCGCTGCTGCCTAAATCAGGGGATTGCTGGGGATAAGAAAACTCAATTATTCAGGTAAGGCAATTACAAATAAAGATTCGATAAAACGGCTATCGCAGCGGTTGTAAAACTACAAACAGGAACCGCAATCCCATGCTCCTAATTAGCTTAGTGCAATTCATCGCCCTGTTCTACCAACAGCAATTAGCCCCATATATTGAACCAGAACAACACCTCGAATATTACTTGTCTCAATTAGAACTCCAGCGCGAAATAGAATCGGATTACTACCAGGTTTGCGGACGCTGGTAGTGACTCGCTTGGGGCAGCGGTTGCATTCATCCCAGCTTCTCCCGTTGCCCGAAATTCCCCGCTGTTTCCAGATTCTGGCACACGGAGTTTGTCGGTTTGTTTTGGTGCCCCCGCATACTGAGATAGTCGCTGTGTTTCGGTGCCCCCGCATATCAAGAAGATAGTCGCTGTGTTTCCGCACTCGGAGCTATTGGCTGTGTTTCGGTGTTTCCGTACTCAGAGCTATTGGTGATGTTTCGGTGCTCTTGCCTGCATAGATACTGGTGATGTTTCGGTGCACTCGCATACAGAGATATTTGTGGTGTTTCTGCACTCGGAACTATTGGTCGTGTTTCAGTGTTTCTGCACTCGCAGCTATTGGTTGTGTTTCGGTGCACTGGCATACAAAGATACTCGTTGTGTTTCGGTGCTTTTGCATACCAAGATACTCTGTGTTTGGTATTCTCAAGTTGACTCTCTCAAGTTAGTTTAATGCTCCACCAACTTAATCTTTAATCCAAGTTATTACAATTTATTACAGAATTATTACTTTCAGCAACTCTGATTTGTTTTGAGTTTCCAACAACCGAGTATCATACGGCACATGGTACTAGAAATGAAACTGAAACTAATCCGAGATGTCGAAACGGGCATCATCGCTCACCAGGTCTGCTGTACGGGTGTGATTCATACGGGTTTGGGCAAAGCAATTGCAGCCAAGTGGTCGGCGGTGGGGTTGGAGTATCAGCGTTTCTGCGGCCCCGATGCAGGTAGAGCGCGCTTTGTTCCCGGCAAAGTCCAAATGATTCGGGTCAGCTCCATTCCCGAGTTATGGGTGTGCAGCATGGCGGGTCAAAACTTACACGGCAGCAAGAAACGCTATACCGATTACGGTGCCCTGGCGCTTTGTTTGTCCAAACTCCACCGCAAATCGTTGGAATTGCAACTAACTCCTTTCCTGCCCCACAAACTTGGATGGTCTGGGGGGCGCGGCGAGTGGAGCGCTGTCCGTTCCCTCATCGAACAGCACTGCCCCAATGCCATCATCTGCATTGATTGAGTTACTAATCGCTAAACCTTAGTTAATGTCAGTTGCGAACTAAATAAAGAGGGAATTGAAGACTCGGTGCTGAACTGAAGGAAGTAGACTCCCGGCTGCAATGTTGTTGTCAGATTGCTCGAATATCCGTCGCTCGAATCCACAACAACGCTGCGGCTAGAGTTCACAATTGCTGCAATGGCATTGTCCGTTACTAAATTCACTTGCACGGGAACCTTCACTCGAAACTTCGCCCAATCTGTAATGTCATCGCCTCCGATGCTTTCCGAGATACTCGAAACTCCAGTACGGTTCTTGCTGGTTGCGCCCTCATCCCAATCCGCACCAGTCAAGATATCAACGCTTTCCCCGGTTTTGGGATTCCTGCGCCTTTTCGCCAAGGTTCCCATGTTCCACGCTCCACTCCGGTTGTTGCCCATGTCAGTTTCCATAAGCCTGCTCTCACTTAATGTTGCTTAATTATACACATTTGTGGGTTGCTATGGTAGCGTAATTACGTAAGCAAAATAGCTGGATTTTCCGGTTTCTGATTCCGGTTGTTTGCTAGATTTTTTGTAGCGAGTAGCGCATATTATGGTAAATACAGCACACAAAACTTACACGAATTCCGATGACACAAGCACTTTCCGCCAGAACAACACCCGACGAAGCCTGCGAAGCATTGGGTATCAAAAAATCTCAGTATTACGACAGATTGAAGTACCTGGGCATCAAAGCAAACAAGGATGCGGAGGGAACCTATCTGAGCGCCGAGCAGATGAAAGTGATGGAGGAACTCAACGAGCACATCAAAGAAACGGGGAAGATGGAGGGATTCGGTGGCGGTGGCGGTCAGCTAGCGCTCTCGCAAAGTTCGGGTTTGGCATCGGCGCTGGAGATTCCCGTGCAGCCGGAGATACCGGGGAGCGAGGAGGATGAGGACGGGCTGGAGCAATTAATTCGGGAAGCAGCCGAACTCAAAGTGCAGCAGGCGGCGATGCCCGATTTAGTGAGACTGCACTTGGCGGCGGGGATGACGGAGGACGATTTGCCCGACGACCTCAAAGCGAAACTGCAAGCGGTGAGGGAAGCAGCCAACCCAAAGCAGAACGCCGCATCAATAGCTCAGCAACTGTTGCAGCGGCACCGCCAGAATCAAGGCAACAAGTAAGAGAGGAAGTAAGCAAAGTCTGCTCCACCATCCGCGACGGTCACTGCTGCATCGTCACCGGTGAGTTGGGAACCGGATTGGAAGACGTGGCAGCGGGCGTTGCTTCGGAATTGGCGGGAGAGCTTTCAGTTGCGACGGCTACCTACAAAGGAAGCGGCAAGAAGTTCTTGCAGCAGTTAGCGGAACAGTTCGACATTCCAACCGAAGTGGAGGACGACAAAGGCAGAATCAAGCAGCTCAGCCTAGACCAGCTCAAAGAAGAAATCGCGCAGGGCCTTCCCGCTGATGCGTTATTGCTGCTGCCCGAAGCAAAGCGATTGACGACGGGAATTAGGTTCTGGCTCGAAGATTTAATCGAAGCCGGTTGCCTAGTTTGTTGTTTTGCGGTGGCGAATCCCCAGCGGGATATTTTCATCGAAATGCTCGAAGTGAAACTCGAACTGCCGAGCGATCGGGCAATCCGCGAAGCAATGCAGGATGAAGCGGCAAAGTTGAATTTCGACTTGACACCGGCCCGGCTTTCCCAACTGCAACCGCTGGCCGGGAGGAATCCGATGCTGGCTAGAAAAGTAGTGAGGCAAGAGAAATTGGGTATCAACCAAACAATGGAGCACCGCCAGTATTTAGTGATGATGCCCATTTTGATTGCTGCCTTATTTTCCTTTGCCATCCTGCGCTATGTAGGAATGGGAACGGGCAACAAGAACTGGCAAATCTTCGGCGGCGTTGCTTTAACTGTGGCGATGGCTGCCAAACAGTTGGGGCGGGTTGAAGGAGCGAAAAAGAAGTTAGGACAATAACGGCTGTAACATCTTTCACTGTTGGGAGGTAACTGATAATGATGGCCTTAACTCACAGCATCATCGCAGCAGCGGGAACGAGCTTTATTCTGACCACTGGCAATCCCCTGCATTTAGCGCTAGCGGTCGCCGGCAGTCAACTTCCCGATATCGATACATCTACGAGTACGGTGGGACAAATCTTGTTTCCCATCAGCAACTGGATTGAGGATAGATATCCCCACCGTTCGGTTACTCACTGCTTTCTGGCAACTTGCGCGATCGCTTTAGCATCTTTACCGCTTTACTTTTACGCGGATTGGCAAACTTGGCTGTGCCTGCCCCTGGGACACCTGCTCAGTTGCTTTTCGGACTGTTTCACCAAACAGGGAGTGCAGCTATTCTGGCCCCATCCCGCTTGGTGTATATCGGTGAGCAATCCCAACAAACGACTTCAAACAGGCGGAACCGGGGAATACTGGGTGCTGGCTATTGCGATGCTTGCTTTGGTTGCAGCGATTAACTTAAGCGGCATCGGGGGCCCGACAGCACTTGTGGGTACTTCGCTCGGACTGCGGAGCAACGCAACGGAGACTTACCAAAAGAACGCGGCAACAAACCACGTTTACGCTCGGGTAAGCGGCACTTTTGCCAGCGATTCCAGTTCGGCAGACGGCAAATATTTTAAAGTAGCGGGGGAAGGCAGCGAGTTTGTATTGATGAATAAAACGGGAGTTTTCAAAACGGGTACGAACATCATCGCTTCCCGACTCACATCGGAAGTTGGCAAGCCCGCATTTTCCTCAGTTCAGACTTTGAATTTTGACGAAGAAGAGTTCGCAGTCGCACCCATACCCAACGCACTGGTATTCCTGACCGGTACGCTAACTGTTGACGAACCGCAATCAATTAAAATACCCATCAATCCGAAACAGTTAGAGATTGCCAAACTAACCGGTGATAAAATAACTTTTAACTATTGCCCGCTAGAAACAGCCATCAAACTCCTGAGCGGACAATACATCGCGGGTTCTCTAGAAGCCAAGATATTTAGCCCCAAACCAGAACTATGACCTAGAACATATGAAGGAATATTTAGCAACTGTATTTGGAGCCGGAATTGTGGGATTCTTACCATTTATTAACCTCAATCCGCAGCCAAGCGCACTTACACCCGTACCCAATTTACAAAAACAACCCATTATTCAGCTACAGCAATCAGCATCGAAACCTGGAAAAAGACACCGGATTCAGGTACAAGTCATTTCCCTCAGCGATTTAAAGATTGCTGAAGGCTCTCTGGTTGCGGTCAATCAAATCATCAGCGACCGCACCGACGAACGCGAAAGTTTGGAAGCGCAGCGCAATCAAATCGATATCAGCATCAAGCAGTTATCCGCTTCTATGAGCAAAGTAGCCGACCTTCCACCCGCTAATTTTGCAGTGCAGTCAGCCGCGATCGCCCGCATCAAAAGCGAAATTGAATTGATGAACGGTCAACCATTACTACCCGCAACACCAACACCCTTTTTCAGGTTTAAAGATGAAAACTTGAGGAACCTCCTGGAACCAGAGAAGATGAATAAAATTGCGGAGGGTATCAGAACAGAAGCCTCGGAGCGAGCTAAGAGGAGCGAAACAAAAGCCAAATTAGCGCTCGAATTAAATCAAGCGATTGCTGCCTTAGATAAAGCGCAAAGCGACCAGCAGCACCAGCAATACCAACATTCGCTCAACCTGATTCGCCAACAATCGGAAATGCAGAGGCAGCAGTACCAAGTAGCCAGCTTGGTAGCTCAGAAGCAGGAAATAGCATCGAAATTGCGGGAAATAACTCAGATTAAATCACCCGTAGCGGGTAAGGTACGCCGCATCAAAAACCTTGGTCAAAAGGACAGGCAGATTAACTTGGAGGTAGTGATTGATGTTAAATAGTAATTATGAATGGGATTTGAATATATCAATTTCTGCTGAATTTGAATCAGAATTTATTAAGAAGCTACAAATTTCCTTTCACAATTACCCACCTTCTTCCAAACAAGAAGGAATCCAAAGAGCAAAAGCTATAGCTGAAGAAATGGGAATGAAGGCATCCATGAGGCAGGTATAATGCAGAAGTTCCTAAACACCCTACCGCTGTTAGCCATCGCAGCTTTGATTTGGTTCCACTTTCAACAGCCCAACAGCGATAAACCAAAACTAGCCAAGCGCCCCAGCGAAACCGAATCCCTCCGCTGCTCCGTTATAGATGGTTCGGTGTACGACGGCGACACTTTTCGGGTTAAGTGTGACAATCGCGAACAAAAGATCCGACTGTGCGGCATTGATGCGCCCGAAGCAAAGCAACCCCTGGGTATCGAGTCTAGGAATTACCTGCGTTCCCTAGTTGCCCAAGCAAAAGGTCAAGTCATAGTTATTGAGATGGATCGAGACAAGTACGGCCGCAGTGTGGCTGAAGTATTGCTAGAGTCACCATCAGGCGAACAATCGGTGCAAGAGGAAATGCTCAAAGCGGGTATGGCGTATCACTACAAACAGTACAGCAGCAATTGTCACAACCGCGACGCGTTCGATACCGCAGAGGAGATGGGGCGATCGCAGCAGCGGGGAGTGTGGCGGCTTCCTAATGGTGGTGAAAGACCGTGGGATTACCGCAAGCAAAATCAGGGTTGATGTACGCCAAGCAGCGGTATACACCAAGGCTGTCGGGAGCGATCGCTTCGGGCAGGAAGTGTGGCCGCTTCCCAAGGGTGATAAACGACTGTGAAATTATCCTCAACCAAAGCGTTAAATAGGGTGGCGGAATTGTTTTTTTGCCCAGTCAAACAGTTCGTCGTAGCTTGAATAAGCGCACAGTATTCGTGACTTATCGCCTTTTTTTCTTACGGTAATCACTTTGCCGTTTCTATCTTCATAACCAGGCTTACCGATCATTTCCTTTAACTCTAGCTCGAAGAAGGCAAGCGCTTGAATAAATTGAGAAATTTTATTATCTTCCATTAGTTAACCGCTCTTTAATTTAACTCGTTCATTGTATCACAGCATCAATTAGAAAAACGAAACTCATTAGCGTGTTAGAACAAACAAAATTCCTGGCTTGGAGCGTTCTTGAATGATGTTGCGAAAGCCCGCACCCCGATTAGCAAAACGAACCGGGGAGCGTGGAAGCTTCAAGGAGGCTGTCAGAGTTCAAGCGGATTAGCGCAAGCTAAATTAGAGCTGATGTACCTGCAACAGTCGGGTATACACCAAAGTGTCAGAAACAAGCTTTGGTGTATACCCGACAAACTTTAATTGTGCTAGTCAATCAAAGTCTAACTCTTTGGTAAATCGTCCTTGTCTTTTAGGATGTTCACAACTTGGTTGAAAGTAAAAAAGTTGAAAGCTCTCAAGTCTTTTTTGTCGGGATTCAACTTAGTCTTCTGTGGTTTCAGCGAGCAGCAATCCAAGGAACAAGAACTTTGTCCGTCATGTTAATCAACAAAATCAGGAATGGCATTAGACTCGGATAGACCAAATCATCTAGGTTGGGCAGACCAGGGATAGTTGGAATTTGTTGATGGGGCTGCTCTGTGTGAGAAACAGAAGAATTATCCTGAATCTCTGCATCAGGAGTTGTAGTCCATAAAAAGTTGGGCTTCATAAGATAAACCTCGTTTGTGGTGTCCGGTAAAAAAGACTGAGTAACTTGGCGCAAAAGCAAAAGGGGTCACAACCAAATATGGTTTTTGCGCTGAGACGACAGTCTTATTTGTATGATTAATCCTCTAAGCTACTCCTAGGCGATCCGGAACTAGCTCAGTACACCACGGTAAAAAACTAGAGTTCGTTTAGCTGTAATCAAGTGCAGCAAAGAGCCGAGAGCGATCTGTCGATAATCTGGTTAGAGGGATTGCCTGACGGTCATCAGCCTGAAAACGATCGTGCTTGAGTTCTCGTCGCTTCTGCCCATTAACCCGCCGCAAACATCCGGGCGACCAACAGCGTTGGTTAGCGGTGGTAGTGCGTCAAGCGGGATTACTGCAAACAGAAAAAATGATGCACACCAAATTTCAGGTATAAACCAAGGAAAGGTATACACCAAGATTTAGCAATCGAGTCTAACCGTTCGGTTTAAGGCTGACTTTTGCTTTTCTTCCAAAGTTTAATTAATTGTCGGAAATTCTTATTTTCAATGTCTGTTAGCACTGCTTTAACCGCTTCCTTAAGTAACCACACAAAATTAATTACATAAAGACTCCTTGCTAGGCAAGGGTTTCAGTAGAAATATTGTGTAATTAATTCGGAACTACTACTTAAGTTTTGTGTCGTTGATAGCCTCCCATCACAGCATCGTAGGGGCCAGGCTCAGAACCGCCGCGAGCGGCAAGAATTTTTTGCAGAGTAAGGGTGAGAACCAACTCAGCAGCAGAAATACTCAACCACTTACATAAAGCTAAAAAATCCTCAAAGTGGATTTCTGTTACCCAAGCTTGATTCTTAATGTAAGCGTTTTCAGCCTGATAAATAGCGATACGGATACCTATTTCTTTTGCTGTGTCCCTGTACCCACGTTTGCCGCGCTTGGCTAAAACTAACTGGGACAATCTTTCTGCATCAAAATCACTTGGGAGAAGGTATTCATAGCAGGGTGTTGGCTGCCCCGAACCGTCGAGTACAGCGTCATAAGGGCGGGGTTCCGATTGGTGCATATTTGGGTTCAATCCCAGTAAAGCCCCTTTTTAAGGGGGCGTAATTCCTAATTTCCCTTGTCAGGGGTTAACTCCTCAAGTATCTGCCAGACAACTTCAATATCGCGTAAATCAGTTTGTGTTTTCTTGCGCTTACCTTTCAGTAAGTTAAGTACCTCTGCGGGTTCTAGTAACTTAAATTCAGCCATTGGTGGCGTCGGTGAACAAGTCGCTGAGCCAAGTAGTGAGCGCACTACTCCCACTTCCCATTCAAGCTCGTATTTTTCTTCCTCGAATCCCTTAAAAGCTTTTTCCCACCGTCGATTCTCAGCCCTTAGTGCTTCTAATTCTTGCCTGAGTGATTCAACCTCATCATTTAATATGTTTACTTTATCGGTCGAACCGCTTGTGTCAGGGGATTTACTTGTCTTTACCTCTACTTCATATCTGAAATTATTATTTGTGTCACGCGGTTCAGCACCTCGGTCAAGCTGTCGAGCATAATCTAGTGTAGCTTCAGCGAGGGCGATCGGAACTCGAATGGTGCGAGTTGGGCCACTCTGCCAAACAGCTTTAAAACGGGAATCTTTGATTGAGTCTTTGTGTCCTTTAGGGTTTGGCATAACAAATGAATCAGTTGTGTCAAGCGTTTCATTTACCATAACAATCGTGATAAACAGTGTCAAGCGCGTGACACACGCTTTCTTGAGTCCTGGCAAGAGTTAAGGAGGTTGGTAGCTATTTTTCCGACGGTCTTCTAAATCTTTTTCACTTCGGCAAAGACTTAACAGACCGTCGAAAAAATCCCGCTAGAGGTTTAGGTGGGGAAAATGTCAATTTCCGTGTTTTCCAAATCTGCACGATCGCCGGAAAATCCTACATCTGACGAGTGGGAATAGAATTTTCTCTTGGTCTATTTGTCTGTGGATAGACAAAAACTGCAACAACGTTTTGAGAGAGAAGGCGCATTGCTTCAAGGGGGCAATTCACTCTTTTAATGGGAATATTATTATCATGCACCCAATCCCAAAATTCAATTGCTACACCATTTTCTATTTTAGGAAATAGAGGCATAGGTACGCCATAATGCTTAGCAATCAAACCCCAGCTTGTCACAGGCGCTTTAAATTGCACTTCCGTACCTTCCAGAGAGGTAGGGTAATAAATTTTTCCTGCTAACGATCCTTTGTTAAATATCATATAATTATCTCCAATCATTAAGCAACCATCACACGCCCACACCGTTGCCCTGGTAATTGGAGTTCCGTCTGTCGTATAGCGACCGTTCCAACTATCAAATCGCGAAATATTATTTTTAAAATTCTTTTTGCCGTAATTTGGATCTACTTGTTGTCGCCGCTTTGCTTCTCCCATAATATTTCCTAAGTGTTATTTTCCAAAATCTTTACATCTAAAATCTTTAACGAGGGTTTAGACTTTTCCTCTTTGCGATCGGAGCTAGGTCAGGATATGGATGTTATCTAATGTGTCACGCGGTTCATCACTTGCCGTGTCAACTGAGTTATCGTCTTGAGTAGCAGCTTTTTCATGTGTGTCACGCGGTTCGAGTTTTCGATAGAGTTTGCGGGTATATTCCAGAGTAGCGTCAGCCAGGGCGATCGGAACTCGAATGGTGCGAGTCGAACCCCTCTTCCAAGCCGCTTTAAAGCGAGAATCTTTGTTTTCATTATAAAAGTAATATAATAATGGCAAACTATACTTCTCAAAAACAAAAACCATGAATAACGAAAAAGAATATCTGACAGCTTGGTTTTAAAAAAGAATAGAAAATGTTAAGAGGCATATGGATAAAAGCGATTATGAGGCTTGCATTCAATTTCTTAAAAATGATTCAATTAACGAGCAAGAAATAGAGCCAGTAAGAAAATTAATTTTTCAAAGGAATAGTAACCCTACAGATGAAACTTTAAAGATAAGTTTAGAACAATATTATAATCACGGTAAAACTATAACCTCAGAGTATCATGATTTAAAACTAGAGGTTGCTTTGTACGAATTAAAAGAGCAAAAGCCAGAAAGATTTGATAATTTTGGTAACTTATCTTTCTAACGAAAAATTTGTTCACAATTGAACTGTTAATTTGAAACTGGTGACAATATTATTATTTGTGGGCATTACTAAAAAACTATCTACAGATTAATTAATGTGTAAATAGTTTAGACTAATTTTCATTAATTTTCTTACGCTTACTTTTTTTATAACGTCTAACAATAGCTGACCAATCAAGTACGATCATACTTGGTAGTTACAGCAGAAAATTGAGGCGTGGCAGGCGTTGCTAGAAAAGTTGGGAGGGAATGAATGAGCGATCGCCCCTCATGGCAAGTTGCCTTGTTTAGCCTTATATGCTTCTACAAGCAAAACTATATTTGAAGCGGTAAGGTGTAACACGTATGCGGCTAAGTATTCAGGCACGCTTGTGGGTTGTGATCCTTGACCATGACCAGATGTTTTATTGCGAACAGTGGGGACACCAGCTTCAAGA
>JAUBOH010000046.1:13302-26327 GCA_036700145.1 Microcoleus occultus BM001215366 | reverse complement strand
TGGGCAGCAATTCCCCGAATCAAATTCTCGGTACGAATGGCGACGATATCCTGACTGGCGACAGCGCGAATAATGTGTTGATGGGCATGAGGGGCAATGATTCCCTCGATGGTGGCGCGGGAAATGACACTCTTTTCGGCGGCAAAGGTAGCGATACATTGCTCGGCGGTAGCGGTGATGATGCGTTGTTTGGCGGCCGCGGTGCTGACATTTTGACTGGCGGTGATGGTAACGATATTCTACTTGGAGGTAAGGGTGATGATTTGCTGAATGGCGGTTTGGGAAGTGATACTTTGACAGGAGGTGCTGGCAATGATAAGTTCTTGCTTTCTGCTAATTTCGGTACTGATACAATTACTGACTTTGAAGTCGGTAAAGACTTGTTAGTATTGGGTAACGGGCTGAGTTTCTCGCAGTTAGCCATTGTTCAAGATAGCGGTGCAACTTTAATTCGGTTTGCCCAAACTGGGGAGATTTTAGCAACTCTGGGCGGAGTTTCTGCTAACAGTATTAGTGCCGCCAGTTTCGGGTTAATTTGAGTAGGGACACGGCATTGCCGTGTCCTTCTTCGTGTTAACTTAAGCTGTCAGCCCGCCAAGTCCGCTAGTGGGCCCGCCAGTCCGCCAGGGGTTAAAACCCCTGTCTAATAGCACAAGTCCTCTAAAGAGGACTGAAGAACTCATGAGTCCTCTTTAGAGGACTTTAGCTTTGAGGCAGGGGTTTCAACCCTTGCCGGACTATGGGTTTAATGTTAAGTTGACACCAAGAAGGGCACAGCGCCGTGTCCTCAATTGCTCAATTGCCGTGTCCTCAATTGCCTTAATGGTGCATGACGCAACAGCCCATTTCTAACAAACAGCCACCGCCGCCCCCAACTCTGTAATCGCCGCCTCCGGGCCCACCAAAGAAATATACGGTTCGATAAAGTATTTCTGAGCAGCTTCGCGAGCTTCAGAAGCAGTAACTGCGGCAATTTCTGCTTGAAACTGTTCGTCAAATTTAATTCCCAATCCCAAGGTTTCGTACCAGCCGACAACTTGAGCAATTTGCGAATTAGTTTGTTTTCCTAAAGCATATTGACCGAGCATTTTATTCTTGCAAGCTTGCAATTCCTCTTCGCTTAGTTGGGTGTCAGCCAGTCGATCGACCTCTGTACGCAATCCTTCAAAAGCAGTCGCCGTATTTTCCGGCGCCGTACCCATGTACGCGACAAACTGCGCCGTGTCCAAGCGCGTCGCGTAGAGCGCCGAAACATCGTAAGCCAAGCCCCGCTTTTCCCGCAATTCCACAAACAACCGACTCGACAAACCGTTACCCAAATAAGTATTCAGCAACTTAATCGCTGCGTAGTCGGGATTTTTGACAGAGGGTGCGAGGTAGCCCAGCATAATCACTGATTGCTGCGTATCTTGCGCCGTAACGACCGATTGAGGAGAGGGTGACAGGGGGGGTACGGTTAAAGTTGGTAGGGGTGTTAAAGGCGCTTTCCAAGCCCCAAAAGTTCGATCGATCAGGGCGATCGCATCTTCGGTCGATATTCTGCCGGCTACAGAAATAACTACATTATCGGGACGAAAATAAGTTTTGTGGAACTGTTCGAGCTCGTTTCTGGTGAGCTTTGACATCGTAGCTTCCGTGCCCAAAGTAGAGAAAGCGTAGGGATGTTCCTTGTACATCGCCTGCCGCAATTGCTCGAAGGCGATCGCAAACGGTTGTTCTTGCTGGGAACGAATTGCCGATATGGCAATGCGGCGTTCGAGTTCGACTTCAGCTTCCGGGAAAGTGGGCGATCGCATTAATTGGGCCGCCAACTCCAAAATGTCCTGAAAATCCGCAGAAACCGTCTTCAAACTGAGTAAAAAATAGTCTGTAGTAGAATCGGCACTCAACCTCGCTCCCACCGATTCTACACGTTCGGCAATTTCTATGGAAGAAAGGCGATCGGTTCCTTTAGTCATTACCGCCGACAGCAAGTGACACAATCCTGCTTGTTCCGGCTGCACGCAGCGGCTGCCGGCCCGCAAGAATATCCTAGCTGCAATAATATCTGCTGCTGGATTTTCTGCTGCCAAGACAACAATACCGTTGTCTAAAACCGTGCGCTGGATTTCATTTTTCATGGTTAATTTAGCTGGTAATTGGTAATTGGTAATTGGTAATTGGTAATTGGTAATTGATAATTACTCGATCGCCATTTTTCTATTTTCCATTTGCATCTTGTTATGATGTCATACCGGGTACGGACTGACCCACAACATCTAAATATAACAACATCTATCCTGTAGGGTGCACCACCAGCACAGAAAACTGCGGACAAACGCCGAACATCTATCCAGTACCAAAAATATTTATATTCACCAGATTAACGATTAGACTGGTTTGAGCACCACGGCCGCATAGTGGCGGGGAGAGAGATATTGTTTAGCTAGGCGCTGGAGGTCTAAGGGCTTAAATGCCTGAATCCTGGTAGGATAGCTGAGGGCTAATTCGGCAGTGGCGATCGTACTGTAATACCCGTAAAGACCCGCTAGCTGTCCCGGCGTTTCGATGCTGAAAGCGAAATCGTTGCACAGCAAACGCTTGCAGCGAAGCAGTTCTGCCTCCGAAATTGGTTCAGACTGCAATTCCCAAAGCCTTTCGCAAATCCGAGCTTCCACCTCTTCGACATCCTGGGCTTCCAACACTGCGCAGATCGTAAATAAACTCGATTCCCGCTGGAGCGAAAAAGAACTCTCGATCGCCTGTACCAATTGTAATTCTTCCCGCAGTTCCCTGACCAAACGCGAAGTCCGCCCGTCTGCGAGCAACACTGAGAGCAAATCCAAGCCGCAAGCACTTTGCAACTGTTCAACTCCCGGGCCCGTCCAGGCCATCGTCAGCCGCGCTTGCTCCAATCGGGGGAGGTGGAGTTCCTGACGGCGAATTTCTACCAGAGGCGGTTCTGCTTCTGCGGTTAATTTGGGACAATCCCACCTGTCAGAAAACTGCTCGAATGCTTTCCCGGTAACTTCTCTGGCTTGTTCTTCCTCAATTCCTCCAACTATCACCACCGTCATATTTTCCGGCTGATAGTGCGATCGGTGGAAACAGCGCATTTCGTGAGGAGTTCGCGACATCAACAACTCTTCCGTACCCAATACCGATCGCCTGTAGGGATGCCGCTGGTAAACTGTTTCCATCATTGCTTGGAAACCCAGCCAATCGGGATTGTCTTGAGCTTGGCGGATTTCTTCTAGCACCACATCTCGCTCGCGATCGAATTCGACCTCCGGGATAGAAGCCCGCAGCAGCAATTCTGCTAGTGGCTGTGCAGTTTCTGCTAAATAATCTGCCCCAGCGTTGACGAAAAAATGGGCGTAGTCGTGACTTGTAGCTGCATTGGCGACACCGCCGCGGTTTTCGATTACCTGGTCGAATTCTCCGGGGGCGATCGAATCCGTCCCTTTAAATATCATGTGTTCTAAAAAATGAGCCATTCCCGACCAAGAATCCGGCTCCAGCGTAGCGCCAGCCCTCACCCACACGTCTAGCGCGACCACCGGTGTGGCCGGCATCCGCTGGTGAATGACTGTTAACCCATTATTCAGCTTCCAGACATTGGCTGGGAACTCTAAAGCAGTGAGCAGTTGAGACAAGCTAGTTATTTTTAAACTTTAGTTAACTTCGGCTGCAACTATGGTAGCGCTTTCGGCTTCAACAATTGGGGTGGATTGATACAAATCTCAAATTTAGAATTTTAAATCTCAAGTCGCTTCACCTCAATTTATTACCATTTTTAGCTCAAAAAGTCAATAGGTTGTGCGGGATATTAATGAATCTGTCGGGAGAAAGAGGAAGTTATCAGAATATTTCAATAAATTAAGAGATGTAAGAACACTAAAGACATCGAGAGGAGAAACGACAGATGGTAGCTACCCTAGAAGATACCAAGCGCCAAGCGATCGGCATGAAATTAGCAGACATGAAAGCGCTGCAAAACCTGCTGATTGCCAACGAGCAATTGTTCATCAACTCCTGCAACGACTCCGAACTGTGCGATCGCTTCCGCGATATGCTTGAGGACGATCGTAAAAACCTGGGCGTTTTAGAAACCGTAATCGTGCAATACGGAGTTCAAAGCGAACCCAAAGAAACAACCACACAAATGATCCAAGAAATTCAGAAACTGATGCAAGGTTCTGAACTGACACTGTTTGAAAAAGTCACCCAGCACGAACTGCTAAAACACAAACAAACAATGGCCGGTTTGTTAGTTCACAAAGCCGCTCAAGTAGTCGGCGCAGACATCGAAGCCGCCATTGTTCCCCTCAACACGGTTAACTTTGAAAACCGCGCTCACCAAGAACAACTCAAAGGAGTTATGGAAATCTTGGGAGTACGCGAACTGACCGGAAAAGACCCCGACCAAGGCGTTTGGGCCAGAGTCCAAGATGCGATGGCTGCGATGAGCGGCATCATCGGCGGTGCTGTCACCCGCACCAAAGATGAGATGAACATCACCGAAATCATCACAATGGATCACCGCAAAGTCGATACCATATTTATGGAAATCGAAAAAACGGAAGACCCGCAAAAACTGCAAGAATTCTTCGGTCAGTTGTACAAAGATTTAAGCGTTCACGCCGAAGCCGAAGAACAAATTGTTTATCCCGCAGTTCGCAGTTACTACAGCGACACTCAACAACTGTATGACGAGCAAGCAGAAATGAAACAAATGCTCGCCCAGATCAAGGCCCTGAACCCCAGCGCCTCTAATTTCAAAGAGCAAATCCAACAGCTCAAAACAGCGGTACAGGCTCATGTCAAAGAAGAAGAAAATGATATGTTCCCTCAAATTCGCCGCAACTTGAGCGAAGCGCAAATGGAGCAAATGGCTACTCAATTCAAAGCAGCCAAAAGCACCATCCAGCAAGAAATGGCTGGGATGAACTAATCGAGCAGCGAGCTAATTTCAATTCTAGCTGAGCTAGAAAAGAGTTAAACTGCAACCTATCAATCCCGCTACCAACGTGGCGGGATTACTATTTTAAGAAGCCGAAAAAAGGAAGTATGAGGACTAAAGTCCTCACTACAAACCAAAAAAAAAGTTTGTAGTGAGGACTTTAGTCCTTCTTAAAAAAAAAAGGTTTGTAGTAAGAAATTTAGTCCTTCTTAAAAACAAGGTTTGTAGTAAGGACTTTAGTCCTTCCTAACCATTAACTACAGAGCCGCCGTTGGGATGCAAAATTTGACCAGTCATGTAGGACGAATCTTTTGAAGCTAAAAACACGTAGCTAGGAGCAACTTCATCGGGCTGTCCGGGGCGTCCCAACGGCGTATCTGCACCAAATTTAGCAACTTTTTCTTCTGGGAAAGTCGCAGGAATTAGCGGCGTCCAAATCGGGCCGGGAGCTACTCCGTTAACCCGAATTCCTTTTTCTGCCAAACTCTGGGATAAGGAGCGGGTAAAGGCAACAATTGCTCCTTTTGTGGAAGAGTAATCTAACAATTGTTGGTTGCCTTTGTAAGCGGTGACAGAAGTAGTGTTGATAATTGCACTTCCTTCTTTTAAATGTTTTAGAGCGGCTTTTGTCAAGTAAAACATTGAGAAAATGTTGGTGCGGAAGGTGCGCTCTAATTGTTCGGCGGTGATGTCTTCGATGCTTTCTTGGGGGTGCTGTTCGGCGGCGTTGTTGACGAGGATGTCGAGGTGGCCGAATTCTTTAACTGTTTGTTCTACAAGGTTTTGACAGACGCTTTCGTCGCCGATGTCGCCGGAGAGGGAAATGCAGCGGCGGCCTTGTTGTTCGATCGCCTCTTTGGTCTTTTTAGCATCTTCATCTTCGTTAAGATAAGCAATCGCCACGTCTGCGCCTTCTTTGGCAAATGCCAGGGCCACGGCGCGCCCGATACCGCTGTCTCCGCCGGTAATTAGCGCTACTTTGCCGCGCAATTTGTCGCTACCGCGATATTCGGACGCGAAGGATTGAGGTGCAGGCGTCATCTGCGATTCAATACCGGGTTGCTGTTCTTGATGTTGAGCCGGATTGGTTTGTTGTTGAGTTGGCATAACATATTCCGCTAAGTTCTACCTCTATAAATAAAGGTTTTCTGGGAGCGGCGAATCCTTCTTTTTGCCGATCGTGTTCTACTACTAAAGACAGTTCGGGCGATCGGCATTAATTGTTAAGATAATCACAACAGCAAAAAGCACGTCTAAACATGATTTGACGTGCAGTTTAAAAAAAGTTATCTGCTAATTGCTGAGTCTCAAACTAGAGACTCAACTTAACATCAGAACAGCTACTTTGTAGGAACTACCGCAAACAGTAATGGATCGACGAAAGCCAAATTGTCGGTCGTTACAGTCAGCGAACTCGCCGTTCTCGACGCATCAAGGTCAATAAAGCTGCTAATACCCGCACTCTCAGGCACTACGAAGCTGTCAAAAGTGCTGCCTACTTGCGAAGCAGACAAAAGACCGCCATTGATCAGCAGATCATTCTCAAGCAGCTCATTCTCATCGTCGAGGCTACTTAACCTTACTATTCCCGGCGTTGGTGGATTCGTCACAGTCGTTGTAGGCACCGTGTTAGGGCCCGGCACGCTAAAGTTAACCGGATTCGGTCCAGTTGCAATGGGCAACGGGTTGGGAACGCCTGGAGCATTGAAGACTTCCAAAACCGAGTAGTTGGCTGGGCGCAAATTATTAAACCGAGCAATACCAGTAGCGTCAGTGAATACCAGAGGTTCTGTCGCAGCATCGTAGCTGCCGTTCCGGTTCAAATCCAACGTGAAGGGGACGTTAGCAACGACCGGTTCGCTTCCGTCTTGTATGCCGTTGCGGTTGTCGTCTCGGAATTTACGAACCAAGAGGTCATAATTGCGAGAGTTACCTACTAAAGCGCAAGTAAAAATTTGATTCGCACCGAGAACAATATCCAGCGGTTGAGTCGTTTTGAAGAAGCCAGTAGGTGTTACTTCCCGAACGCTGTAATTGCCGGGGCGCAAATTTCTGAAAGCAAAAGTACCAAACTGATCGGTGACAGAGGTGGGTTCATTTGCTTGCAACACACCGTCACGGTTGGTATCAATAGCAATCGTGACACCAGCAATAGCTGGTTCGTTACCATCTCGATAACCGTTCAGGTTCAAGTCCTCAAACTTGCAGCCGGTAATGCTGCTGTTGGGCGTGTTGGCAAAGGTAACGTTCGCGTCCTGATTACTCACGGTGACATCCACGCGATCGGCAGTAGAAGGCGAGAAACCAGAAGGTACTACTTCGCGGACGACATAGTTGCGCGGTTGCAAGTTGGTAAAGGCTGCTCTTCCCTGGTCATTTGTGATACGTTGCTGTTCTCCAGCATCCGCAGTTCCATTATTGTTCTCATCTAGGAAGACGGTGACACCGCTCAGAGGCGCTTCACCCTGAGTTGGTTCGTAGCGACCGTTGCCATTCAGGTCATTGTATTTGAATACATTGATGATTGGTAGGGTGTTACCCACAGCGCTATTATCTCCAATGCCCCGATTAGTTCCCACAGGAGAAAATGTAAGTGATGGTTGGGGGCTGCGCGCTGGCAAAGTGTTTGTTGGCGCTGCAAAAATCGGTCGCTCGCCAGTTGTCGCAATGGATCTTTCCCCTGCCTGCTGAACGCCGTCTAAATTGTTGTCTACGAATCTAGGATCGTTTGGTTTCAGCGTATAGGTTGAGTCTGCTACGAGCAGCGGTTGCTCTCTGCTGATCGTACCCTGGAATCGCGCCTGCGGTCCTGGTGCCGAAACCACAGTGGGGTTAGGAGTAGTTGCAACTGGAGCATTGAGGTTGCCTGGAACACCGCCACCTACTTGTGTTGGCAGTACAGATGGAAAAATTTCCAACACATCGTAATTGTTGGCTCGCAAATCCTTGAACGTAACTACTCCATCGACATCGGTAATTGCGATGGGTTCAGACCCTGAATCCCAGCGACCGTTCCGGTTCAAATCTAAAATGAAGGGTACGTTAGCAATAGGGGGTTCTATGACTCCACTAACCACATTTCGCGTACCGCTGCGGTCTATGTCTCGAAACTTGTTAACTACAATTTGATAGAGCGGAGTGTCGCCAACTTGAGCGCAGGCAAAGGTTTGACCGGCTGCTACCGTCACGTCCAGTAAGGGAATGTTGCCGGGGGGAGTGCTTTGGGGAAAATCTTGTGTTTCTAAGGGTTCTGCGTTTGGAGAATTAACTTCTAGTCCGGTAACAGGATTAATTTGTCGTGTAATCCGTTCTTCCCGAATCTTGTAGCTTCCGGGTGCTACGTTGAACGACCACGCACCATTTTTGTCTGTTAAGGTGTTCAGTTCCCCTGCATCGCGTTGACCGTTGCCATTGGCATCAATATATATCCTGACGTTTTTAATGCCCGGTTCATTCCCATCTCGAAAGCCGTCGGCATCTATGTCTAGGTATTTGCATCCTACAATCCGGCTGCCCTCAATTCTGCTGTTGCCAAAGAAAACGTTGGCATTTGTGTTGCCAACGGTGACAGCGAGGGGGTTGGGAGTAGTAGGACTGAAGCCAGCAGGAGGCGTTTCTGTGAGTACGTAATTCCCAGGGACAAGATTTATGAATGAGAACGCGCCGTTAGCGTCCGTCGTGGTTGAGACTGGCGCAGTACCAGTTGAAGTGAGGACGATGGGGACATTTGCCAGACCTGGTTCATTTGCCTGTCTGATGCCATCTCTGTTCAAGTCATTGAATTTGATACCTAAAATTGCCGGGCCAGCATTCCCAACCAAAACTGGCTGTAATTGCTGGGCAATGCGCTCTTCATTAGTTAAATCTGTCATGATTTCTCTCCTTCACACCTAAATCCACGTAAATTACAGACTACTGTATGGGTTTGTCCATAGCTGAGTAGCTTTTGCTAGTCGTTGACAAACGCTACTCGATTTTACATACGTCTGCACTTGAGGTAATGTTCCCCATCTAACACAACAATGCCTCAAGCTTTGTCGCTGGCAAGTATATCAGGTTTTGAAGAGCGCTGGCAATTTGAGGGCAACATCTTCAAGATTTCCACGCCTTCTCTGTCCGTACATACTTGCTGTTTCGATCTCTAAAAAGGCTAAGAATTAGTGCTCTAAAGCCGATCTCAAGTCCGGTGGCATCGTCTTTGTTTATCCTGGGAGAGCTGGCAAAGGCGATCTGGGCCTCTGGGATTGCCTCTGGCAGCTCTCCCATGACCGATCGAGCTACCGGACTCGATCTGACTTGCTTTGCCTGGAAATATGCCGCTCGGGGTTGGGGAACTGTCTGATAGTTTCTCAATCACAGAGATTCTACTGCCTCTGAATATTGCACCCAATATACAAGCCCGCTTCGGAGTCACCGGAACTTAGACTTGAGTCTTGGAGGTTGCCAACAATAGGGTATCACGCGATCGCCCGATTTTCCGTTGTCAATCCCCGCAGTTTGAGATTCGTTGCCGACTGTGTGTTTTAACCTCAAGCTATGTTGAAGTCTCTGGCACTTGTGATGGTGGGGAAAGGATAGATATTAATCAATGAATTTTTATTGACAAAATCGCTGCTTTCTGCATTCAAATTCAGATGAATATCTGGTTGCCCAAAATTAGGAACATCACCTAAATTCGTCAAAGATCGATCGACCAAAACACCGCCAATTCGATCGCTAGTTTGACTTTGGGTCAACAGCAAACTATCTACGTCAAATTTCCCCGCAGCAGACACCTCACCCGCGTAGTTACCAGCATCCGTCAGCAGGTCGCTAGGTAAAGATTTAACCGACTTACCCTCATCATCCCCCGTCAGCAAATCGATGCTGCGGGCCCGAATCTCTGTCGAGACAACAACCACCGCAGGCGGAGTAGTTTGAATAAAACCGGGTCGCGGCACTTCCCTGATCACGTAACTCCCCACTGGAACATTGCGGAAGCTGTAATTACCTTGACTGTCGCTAAAGGTATTAGCTTCGCCCGGATCTAAACTGCTGTTGTTATTGAGATCGATGTAAATTTGCTGGTTGGCGATCGGCGGTTCCCCGGGATCGAGGCGGCCGTTGGCATTAAAATCGTTGAATTTAACACCGCTAATATTGCCCGTTACCAACACGTTGCCAAAGCTGAGATTAGTGGCATTTGTACCGTTTCCCACAGTTAAGGGAGTCGGATTTGGCGTGGTTTGGCGGAAACCCGGTTGCGGCACTTCCCTGACAAAATAGCTGCCGGGAGGCAAGTTGATAAAAGAGAAATTACCTTGGGCGTTTGTTAAAGTCGAAGGTTCGTTCGGATCTCGGGCGTTGTTGTTGTTGAGGTCGAGGTAAATCGGCCAGTTGGCAACTCTCGGTTCTGTGGGTTCGTTGATACCGTTAGCGTTGAGGTCGTTAAATTTGAAGCCGCTGATGCTACCGGTGGGGAAATTGTTGCCGAAGTTGACGCCGACAGCGTTGGTATTGCCCGTAATGTCGATCGGCCCTGGATTTGGCGTAGTCTGTACCCATCCCGGCTGCTGCACTTCCCTCACCAAATACCGGCCGGGAGAAACATTGGCAAAAGTGTAGTTTCCCTGCGGATTAGTAATGGTATTGGGTTCGCCGCCGTCTAGCCTGTTGTTGCCGTTGAGGTCGATGTAAATTTGCCAGTTGGGCAGAGGTGGATCTGTCGCATCTCTGATGCTGTTGGCGTTGAGGTCATTGTATTTGAGTCCGCTGATGCTGCCGACAAAAAAGACATTACCAAAATTAATATTGCCGATCGTCGCGTTGGAAGTAACGTTAACCGGGCCGGGGTCGGGCGTGGTTTGGCGAAAACCCGGTTGCTGGACTTCTCTCACCAAATATGTATCTGCGGGAATATTGACAAAAGCGTAATTACCTTGAAGGTTTGTAATAGTATTCGGTTCGCCAGCGTCTAGTCTGCCGTTCCGGTTGAGGTCGAGGTAAATTTGCCAGTTAGCTAGCGGTGGTTCCCCTGGATCTTGGCGGGCGTTGCTGTTGATGTCGTTGAATTTTGTGCCGGCGATCGTCCCTGCAAAAAAGTTGTTGCCAAAATTGATATTGCCAGCATTTGTCCCGCTGGTAATCGTGATGGGTGCGGGATTTGGGGTAGTTTGGCGAAAGTTCGGCTGCTGGACTTCTCTAACTTGGTAAGTGCCCGCCGGCAGGTTGGCGAAGATGTAGTTTCCTTGGGCGTTGGTGAGGGTGGAAGGTTCGTTAAAGTCGGGCCGGCCGTTGTTGTTGAGGTCGAGGTAGATTTGCCAGTTGGGAATTGGCACATCTGGGGGATCGGGGCGGCCGTTGGCGTTGAAGTCGTTGTATTTGTTGCCGCTGATGCTGCCGACTTGGAAGTTCCCGATGTTGACGTTGCCGATGTCTATTTGGCTGGCGGTTCTGATGTCGTTGATTGATTCGGACATGGTGTTGAAGAAGGCCCAATGAACGCGGTTCAATGTTTGCTCTACGGCAATCTAGCAGTTTTTTTGCTAATTGCAGCTATTTCAGGGGATTAATTTTTTTTATGAAAGGGAAGGACTAGGAATTCCCTGTTTGGCCAATTCCCTGTTTGGCCAATTCCCTGTTTGGCCAATTCCCAATTCCCAATGTTTGCCAGATTTGATGTACGATCGCACCAGTTTTGCAAAAGTCAAATTTCTGATGCTCCGAAACCAGACAGCAAGGTGGAATAACGCCCGCGAGCTTCCGAGTTTGCTCCAAGTCGGCTGGAGTTTGTGCGGTTTATTGGCAATGAGCTCGATCGCCTCTACTCCTGCTGCGGCACAGCTACCTACCTCCGAACAGAGTAACAGTAACAGTCCGATCGCCCAAACAGGTGCGATCGTCCGCCCCGCAATCAAATTGGGCAGCCGCGGCTCGTCCGTGATCGAACTCCAAGCCGCTCTTAAATTGTTGGGATTTTACGCTGACAATGTAGACGGGATTTTCGCGCAAAGCACCGCTAGAGCCGTGTCTCAGTTCCAGGAAGCAGCAGGCATCGCCAACGACGGCATAGTCGGTGAAGATACTTGGAACCGGCTGTTTCCGGCCTCGGAGAGCGCGATCGAAAACCCGATCGCCAACGCTCCTGTAACCGCCGAAAACTCACAGATTAACCCCCAACCCCAACCAACCAATTTTCCGGTTTTAAGAAGACGAATGCGCGGGCCGGCAGTCAGAGATTTGCAAGAGCGACTGCGCGCCAAGGGATTTTTGCGCGTGAGTGCTGACGGCGTGTTCGGCCCGGAAACTCAAGCTGCTGTTAAGGTGGCTCAGCGACAATATCAACTGCCGGCAGATGGCATTGTCGGCCGCGCAACTTGGGAAGCTCTGCTGCGGTGACAGCAAGGTGTACATTTCGCCGACGCAGCAAGAATCAAGAAACCGGGTTCTTAACTCTATAAGTGTGGATGTAACTTAGCAAACTGCATATTGTGCGATCGACTAATTTTACAAATTGTTAATAATTGCTTTCGGAATTATTTCGGCACGTCAAAAAGTGTCAAGTTTGGTAAACAAAGTATTGTCATGGGCGCTGGTTGTGTTAGTTTATAAACATGAGGGGCAAAACCAAGAAGCACAAAAAACTTGGATAAAAATTTGGAATTAGAGCATTTGTCCCGATCGGCTCTGGTTCTCTGGCAACGGTTGAATGGTGTAACGTATTGGTACGAGAAAGGTTGACATGGCGATCGAGATTAATTAAATAGTTTGAGTCTATTGGATTAATCGAAATGTGCGATCGCACAGTCAAACACAGAAGTCTGAATAGACTCCGCCAATGCCTAGCTCAGAAGAAAGTAGTTGCTCAAAAAGTCCACCCTTAGTCATAGCTTGCTCAAATCAGCTTAGCTTAAACCTACTTGAATCAACTGAAATTACAACCTTTGAGGGTCTGGCAATCCGATTGCTAGGCCCTCAAAATTTGTTGTTGGGTTTGTAGTAAGGACTTTAGTCCTTATTGAGTAAAAGCTTTAATAAAAGACTGAAGTGCTTACTACGAACCTGGTTTCAGGAAGGACTGAAGTCCTCACTACGAACCTTACTA
>JAUBOH010000046.1:0-13202 GCA_036700145.1 Microcoleus occultus BM001215366 | reverse complement strand
CTCACTACGAACCTCGTTTTAGGAAAGGAAGGACTGAAGTCCTCACTACGAACCTTTAATGGTTAGTTGTTCATTTTTACGAATAACAAATAACCAATTCCCATAACTATTTAATGTCTTCAATTCGCACATTCAAACCGTTTTTGGCGAGAAATTGTGCTAATTCCTCAGCTTTTTCGCGTTCTTGAAAAGCACCGGCTTGCATCACCGATCGCCCATTACTAAAAGTGCGAAAAGCATCGGGAACTAGAGATTGCATTTTTTCTCGCTCGCCCGAACTTTCGGCATCCACCACTACCCGATACCGGAAACCTAAAGCTCTGGCCCGATCGAATGACGGCGAATTCTCCTCTTGGGCCACAGAATTCCCCCCTAAACCAGCAGGTACGTAGCCGCCCCTTCCTAGAGGAATGTTGCGGCCCGGAACCGGCAATTTACCCTCCGAAAAAACCGAACTCGAACTATCAAAATTGGGAGGAATAATTGGTTGCTGTACCGAACTTTCTGAAACCGATCGAGAATCCGGATCGGGCACGGGAATGGCGATCGCCCCTGGGACTACCGCTGAAGGAGCGGCATTCCTCCCAGAAAGCTCTTGTCGCAACTGAGTGCTTGGCGGTGCGGGTCGATTTTGCACCGGTCGCCTTGAAACGGGCGCAGGTGGCGAAATTGGCGCTCTTTCAACTCTGGGACTTAGCCGCCCGGGAGTGTAAGCAGGGAGAGAAGTTTCTGGGCCGCCGATGCTGGATGGTCGATCGACAGTTAGCTGCAAACCACTCCCCCCAATTGGCGCAGGCGGGCTAAAAGTTCCCGCCACATCAACCGATCCTGTCGTCCGGTTGCTCAACAACTGATTCCCGTAAGCTGGGATTACTTGACCTTTCGCTGCATTATTCACATCATACTGACCGTTGTTGCGAATCACATTTCCCCCCGGTTCGGCCGAAGTTCCCAAATCCGGCAGAGCTCTGGCGATCGCCACAATTCCGTCCCGCTGGTTGCTCTCGATATAATTGTTGCGCAGCACCGGTCTAGCATCAGCTTGCACCACCACGCCGTCCTTATTGCGAGTAATTTTGTTACCAATCAACAGAGGCTCCGCGTTCTGCGCTACATTTATCCCAAATCCCGTGTTTTCAAAGGTATTATCTCGAACTTCCGGCCGGGAACTACCAAAAATCGTGATCCCGTTAGCTCCATTTTTTGAGAAAAAATTCCCCCCAATCGTCGGTCTGGAAGTACCTACAACCGAAATCCCGTCGTGAGTGCTCCCCGAAAAAGTATTGTTAACCACGATCGGAGAACTCGATTCGATCCACAAAGCATAACCGCGATAGTTGGTATTCGTCACCGTCACCCCGCTGAGTCCCGCCCCATCTGCGCCTAAAATCGTGATATTTTGACCCGCCGAAGTCGGACTGATAAAGTCTCCTCCGCCTTTGATCAGAATATTCTGACCGCGAGTGTTGGGATTTCCCTGAACAGTCACGCTGGGCCTGAGCATTAACGGAAATTTTTCGCCGGTTTGAGCGCTGTAAGTACCGGGCGCTAGCAAAATCGCTGTCTTGGGCGGGGCGACGCTCAAGGCGTAGGTGAGGGTTTTGAACGGAGATCGATCGCTCCCATTGCCCCCCGTGTCGCTGCCCCCGGTAGAACTCACGTACAGTATGTTAATGTCGCTCTGGGCTGCCTGAGAAATGAGCCCAACGGAGCCCATCTCGGCTGCGATAACAGACGGTTGAAGGTGGCAAAAAGCTGTGCTGGCAAAGACGAGCAGAAGGCAAGAAGTGACGCCTCTGTTTGCCGATGGCGTTCCGCCCCGCAAGCTACGACTTTCTTTGCACTGGCTCTGTTCTGATTTTAGGATCATAAAAAAACGCAATTTATCTTTGAGCCGGATTTCGCATCCCGTGTTTCGTGTCGGGTTTTTGCGATCGAAGTTTAAATATCCCCGCCTGTTTGGGTTTTTCTCCCTTAATCTTTTGTATTCTTCTGCTAACCTCACGGCTCTCCTCCGAAGTGTGGTATGCAGCTTAACGATTCCACTCTCAACAAGTTTGATCCATTATGCTTTTTTTTCCTTAATTTAAACAAAACTTAAAAATTCGTCAAATTTACCTCTGTAAATGCCAAAATTAAGCCGATCGCATTGCTAGCATCTTCGCGGCGTGGGAGAATGTAGCGGTTTGACTGGTGGGATTAACTATAACTGAGGTGCTTGTGATGACCGATAAACAAAATAGAACTTTACCGGCACAGCCAGCCCTCTGTCGGATTTTAGATGCAAATCTCGATCGCGCGCGCGAAGGGTTGAGAATTATTGAAGAATGGTGCAGGTTTGGTCTCAACAGCAGCGATTTAGCTGCGACGTGCAAGCAACTGCGCCAAGAATTGGCTGCTTGGCACGTCGCAGAATTACGCAGCGCAAGGGATACGCCGGCCGATCCGGGTACGGAGCTGACTCACCCGCAGGAAGAGCAGCGTTCGAGCATCCAGCACCTACTGGAGGCGAATTTCTGTCGGGTAGAAGAAGCTCTGCGGGTACTCGAAGAGTACGGCAAAATTTACAATCCGAATATGGGCGCGGCCTTTAAGCAGATGCGCTATCGGGTTTACACTCTCGAAAGTAATTTGCTGGCTTATCGGCGCTACCAGCAGTTACTTCGATCGCAGTTATACCTAGTAACTTCGCCGAGAGACAATTTGTTATCAGTCGTGGAAGCAGCTTTGCAAGGCGGACTGACTTTGGTGCAGTACCGCGACAAAACCTCAGATGACGCGGTGAAGCTGGATAATGCGCGGAAGATGAGCGAGCTTTGTCACCGCTACGATGCTTTGTTGATTGTGAACGATCGAGTGGATTTGGCGATCGCAGCGGATGCCGACGGCGTACACTTAGGACAGCAAGATTTGCCAGTGGCGGAAGCTCGCAAGTTGCTCGGCCCGGGACGCATTATCGGTCGATCGACTACAAATGCCGAGGAAATGCAGCGAGCCATTGAGGAAGGAGCCGACTATATTGGAGTTGGGCCGATTTACTCCACTCCTACTAAACCTGATAAGCAGGCTGCGGGTTTGGATTACGTGCGGTATGCTGCTGCTAAGTCGTCGATTCCTTGGTTTGCGATCGGCGGAATTGATATCAACAACCTCGATGAAGTATTAAATGCCGGATCTCCAAGGGTAGCCACAGTACGCGCGATTATGGAAGCAGAACAGCCTACTTTAGTCACGCAGTTTTTCATCTCGCAGTTGATTCGGATGCAGAAGCTCAAAGCTCAGAAAGCTTTGCACGGGAAAACCTAGTAACCGACGACACTCAAGATGCCGTTTCCCTACCCGGATATAATTGTAGGGAAACGGCATCTTGAGTGTCCTGACTGTGGGTAATATTAATACCGATGCCACCGGATTTGATATAACTAATAACTAATAACTAATGATCGATCAAATTTCACTTCAAGTTAACGGAGAAACTCGCAATTGTGCGATCGACACACCGTTACCAAAATTACTAGAACAATTAGGATTAAACCCGCGCTTAGTCGCTGTGGAGTACAACGGCGAAATCCTGCACAAACAATTTTGGCAAACCACACAGATACAAGAAGGCGACATCTTAGAAGTTGTCACAATTGTCGGAGGAGGCTAGCCAGAGATTAGCGAATCAATCCCTTCAAGAGCAATAAATGTTACTTGTAGGCAAAGTCTAGATCCCCCTCGCATCCCCCGAATCGTTGCGGGGACTTTGAATGAATTCTCTTGTCCCCCCCTTATTAAGGGGGGCTAGGGGGGGATCTAGACTTTGAGACAAGCAAAAGAGACTTAAAGAACGCGCCAAATACCGCAATTAAACTGCTACAGCTTCAGCCACAGGCGCTGCTGCTACAACAGGATAAACACTGAGTTTCTTGCGAGTTTTGCCCTTTCTTTCAAAAGTCACCACACCATCAATCATGGCAAACAAAGTATCATCTCTGCCGATACCAACATTATTACCGGGGTGAACTTTCGTGCCGCGTTGACGGATCAAAATGTTGCCAGCTCTGACAACTTGACCGCCGTACTTTTTGACACCCAGACGCTGGGAATTAGAGTCGCGTCCGTTACGTGTACTACCTGTACCTTTCTTATGGGCCATAGTATCCTCAACTGTATTTACTATTGTTTATTCTGCTTCAATTTCGCCAGTTTGGGGAGCTTCCACAACTGCTTGAGTTAAATCTCTAGCGGCGATGACTGTACCGTTGACTGTAATAGAGTCAATCATAAACCGAGTTGTTTCTTGACGGTGCCCTTTTTTCTTCCGAGTTTTCTTTTTCGGCTTCATCTTGTAGACGAGGACTTTGCGGCCCCGGAAATGCCGCAGCACCGTTCCTTCTACAGTGGCATTTTCTAGTAGAGGCTGGCCGATATGAACCTCGCCTTCGTGCTGGATCAGAAATACTTTGTCTATGGTGACTTGTGATTCAGCTTCGACGTGAAGCAGTTCGATGTCGTAGAAGCGGCCTGGTTCTACCCGAAATTGTTTGCCGCCAGTTTCAATGATTGCGTAAGTCATGGGATGGTTGTTGAGATTGCCGTACAGGTAGCTGAGTAGTCAGTTGACAGTTGACAGTTGACAGTTGACAGTTGTCAATTGTTAATAACTTTTGGCTGTGGACTGCTCTCCAGCTTTTGGAATGTCTTAACCTGATCCGAGCCGGATTTAGACAGACAATCTACAATTATTGCTGATTTGGGTATTTTTGTCAAGTTCGATCGCGCTACAAATTTCAAATTAGGGATAAAAACAGAAGATGCTGTGACTGTTGTATCCAATTTATCCAAAAGCGCGATGGCTACGCCCCGGCTTGCGCCTACGAACTTCATTCAAGCAGTCGCAGAACATTTGCTCGATCGCAACAATTCCAAAGCTTGGTGTTTTACCCTACCTTCCATCACCTCTTTTTGCAAAGTAATAAAAGCCTCAAAATCTTCTAAACCGTACTTAGTCATCTGCAACTGCTGTCGCAACAGTTCTTCCGCCTCAACCGTCAAATAACCTGTAGCCAAAGCTTTTCGGACAATTGTACTGATTAAAGTCATAGTAAATTTACCCTGAAGACACGCACGTTAAAACAGTGGAGTTTTATCACCTGACTAACTCCGCTTTTAGTTTGTTTCATAATTACTTTAAAATAGGTTAAATCTACCTTAAGGCATACTCAACCATAGTGATTTTTGATACAGGAAACTGTATCAAGTTTAACTGTAGAGTGCGATTAAATTGGAATATTTAGTTTTTGTCTAACAACAGCCGCCATTCTCTGACAGAAAAAGGAGGAACCAGCAATTCTGTTTCTTTTTCACCTTTCACGGGCAAATCTAACCGCAAAGGTCGATTGCTTTCGAGTTGTGTAATTATTGATTTGAAATCGTATTCTCCGACATTAATAGGCAAATCCGACTCAATCCAAATATCATTTGCTTTGCCAATTTCCCGACTTCCCGCAGCAACTTTCAGCGGGACAGGGTGCTGCAATTCTGTTCCGGGAAATCCTACCAATCTCAGGTTGAAAGAGTTAACTACTCCCGACTTTACTCGCTTGTACAAAACAACTTGCCACGCTTTGTCATCAGTATCGCGCAGGCTTTGTACGGATCGGAACATTACTCTGTCGGCGGCTTCTGGATATTTGTGAATCGAAGCAAATGCGGGCTGGCTGTTTGCGACGATCAGATAGAGACATAAACTAATAATAGTTACAATCTTCTTGCGCCAAAAATCAGATTTTTTCATCTGTTAATACTTCCTATGAAAGTTTGTAGTGAAAACTTCAGTTTTTTCCATTGAGGACTTTAGTCCTCACTACGAACCAATGAAGGTTTGTAGTGAGGACTTCAGTCCGTCTTTATTTCCAATCAGTTTCTGCTTGCGATAACACGTAGGCTGAAACATCGATAATTTGTTGTTCGGACAAACGAGCTTTGTAAGCGGGCATTATACCTTTGCCGTTGGTTACTAAGTTGGAAATATTGGCGATAGAATCCATACCATATTTTTTTAATGCTTTTTGTTTCAAGTTTTTGCCGCGCCTAATAATGTTGCCGCCGTTGATGTGACAACCGGCACAGTTGGCGCTGAAGACTTCGGCTGCGCTTGCAGTTGCGGGAGTTGTAACTGTATCTGCGTTAGCGAAGCCCTCGAAGAGGATCGCCATTTGGGAATTAGTGGCGATTTCTACCAATGCCAGTGTCAGTATCAATAAAAAGGCGGTGAGAAATTTTTTTAAGTTACTTAGCGAAATCATTTATTTGCAGGTTGAAAAATAGTGTTCATTTGATGATATCATTAAACAAGAATTTTGGGGTTGACAAGCGTGATTCATTCTTCCCAGTCGAATGTACGGGAAACTGCTTTTTTCCACAAATTATATTTTTGTTCGCGAAGTGCGATCGGCATTTGCGGTTCCCAAGTACAATCCACCGCCCAATTACTGCGCAATTCTGCTAGCTGACTCCAAAAACCCACCGCCAAACCAGCCGCATAAGCCGCTCCGAGTGCAGTAGTTTCTGCCACCACAGGCCGCACCACAGGCACTCCCAAAACATCGCTCTGAAACTGCATCAACGTGTGATTTACTACCATTCCTCCGTCTACTTTCAGAGACAAAAGTTCGACACCAGAATCTTGATTCATCGCATCTAATACTTCCCGCGTTTGCCAAGCTGTCGCTTCCAATACGGCGCGGGCAATGTGTGCCTTAGTTACATAGCGAGTTAAACCTGCAATTACTCCCCGGGCGCTGTCTTTCCAATAAGGTGCGTAGAGTCCAGAAAAGGCAGGGACAAAGTAAACTCCGGCACTATCTTTAACTGTTTTTGCTAATGTTTCTACTTCGGCAGATGTGGCAATCATCCCTAAATTATCCCGCAGCCACTGCACTAATGCTCCGGCGATCGCAATACTGCCTTCCAAAGCATACACAGCGGGCGATTCTCCCATCTTGTAGGCGACTGTTGTCAGCAATCCTTGCTTTGAAGGGACGATCGCCTCACCCGTATTCAGCAGCATAAAACAGCCCGTACCGTAAGTATTTTTCGCCTCCCCGGGACTGAAACAAGTTTGCCCGAATAGAGCCGCTTGCTGATCGCCCAAAGCAGCAGCAATCGGAACATTTTCTAACAATCCTTTTGCAAGTCCAAAAACTTGACTGGAAGGGCGAATTTCCGGCAGCATCTGGCGCGGAATTGCCATTATTTCCAAAGTTTCGGCATCCCAATCGAGGGTTTGCAAATCCATCAGCATGGTCCGGCTGGCGTTGGTAACATCGGTGATGTGCATACCGCCTGTCAAGTTCCAAATTAGAAAAGTATCGACATTGCCAAAAATCGCATCACCTCGCATTGCAGCTTCCCGCAATCCGGGAATATTGTCCAGCATCCACTTGATTTTCGGCCCGCTGAAATAAGTAGCCAGCGGTAAACCGCACTTTTCTCTAAATCTATCTTTGCCGCCAAGTTCGGCTAACTTATCGCATATTTCACGGGTGCGCGTATCTTGCCAAACAATTGCGTTACCGTAAGTTTTTCCCGTCTGTTTATTCCAAACAATTGCAGTTTCGCGCTGGTTGGCAATACCGAGGGCAGCAATATCTTTCGGGTCGATATTGCCGATTGCAAGGGCATTTTTGATCGCGCTTTGGGTGCGTTCCCAAATTTCCTCTGGATTGTGTTCAACCCATCCCGGTTGCGGATAAATTTGCTGGTGTTCTTGTTGATTGCTGCAAATTATCTGTCCCGCGCGATCGAATATCATAAATCGGGTGCTGGTGGTTCCTTGGTCGATCGCTGCTACGTATTTTTTGGTCAATTGTCTAAAACCTTTTTAGTAATGATGTCTTTAAATTATATGATAGTATGTAAAACTAAAATTAAGCTCAATAAATTTAGTTTAGGGAAGTCCGAAATTTGAAACTAGCTGATTTGCTGAGGCTCGATCGCACAATTAAGGTTATTGGCTTTGACGACGCTCCCTTTTCTCGTACAAGCGGCAGTCTGGTGTCGATCGCGGGCGTAGTCTGCGGGGGGACTCGATTTGAAGGAATGGTCTGGGGACAAGTTTTTCCAGACGGATTAGATGCCACGGATGCTATTTCTGGGATGCTCCTAGGAGGCAAATTTCTGCCGCAATTGCATCTCGTTTTGCTAGACGGAATCCCCAGCAATAAACTAGGCGTACTCGACAAACAGAGGGATAGATTTTTGTGAGATAGAAGCAAGCCGATCGCACAAGCGCTTCCATCCCGATTCATTGCGAAGCACAATGCAGCCAGAGGAACCCGGTACATTAGCATCAAAATGCAAACCGAGCTCGCTGCGAACGCAATCGCCCGAACCTACGGGGTCAGGTGTAATGTGATAAAACAACCCCTCAATTCCCCTAGTCTCTAGCCAGTAAGGCTCATTTGAGATTTGGTACTCCCCAGCCGGAATCGGGCCGCGTCCCCGCGCCCACACATCCTCCGGTTGCTGCCAGCCAGCCACACCAGAAGTAGCGACGTAATCAATTTTTTTTCCGTCGGAATAGGCAAGCTGTAAATTGCCATAAATTAAATCCGAACTCACATCTAAATTCATATTAAAAGTTAACTTGTGCATTTTGCAATTACCGCAATAAATAAATAATTTGATTCTTGATTTTGTCTAAGTAGACCTGAATCTCTAACAGGTTTTCAGCAGCCGATACCGAGTCTTGATAACCAATTTTTTGCATGGCTTCAATATGACCGCAATCTTTTGCTAATGAAACCAAACAATTAAGCAAATCTTCCAATCCGCTATCTGGCAATTCAAGTAACTTTTTGGCTTGGGCGATCGGCATTAACTTAAAATCCCGTGTCTTGATCGTTGTATTGATTTAGAAAAGTTTCTTCAATGTCGTGTATGCTGCCTCGTATGTTGTAACCTTGTTTGGCAGACAAGAATTTTTCAACGTCATTTACTCTTCCTTGAAATACAATCAACAAACCTTTTAAAGAATCCAAGCGATTTTGAATGATTGCTAATCTTTTAACAATGGACTTGGCGACATTCCAAACACTAAAACTAGCAACAAGCAATCCTAGAGAACTGCTAACAATAGATAAATTTTCAAGGATAGCTTGTGTTGTCATTCTTGTTTTTATTTCGCTAACAGAGTATCAATTTTGTTTTCTACCCGGAGTAAATTGTTCCGAACATCGAAAATTTTATTCTCAGTCGTGTCAGCCTGCGGCCCCCAATATTCCCAGATGGTAAGGCTTACTTGATTGAACCAGTAAGGGAACGCAAAATTAAGAGTATAAGTTGTTGTCAATTTTGGAAAAATAAACAACTGCGTGCGCCCCAACCATAATTTTCGACTACTGACTGATTCAGCTCCTTGTGAAGGCCCAACACCAAGCCTGATTTTTTGATTAAGAAATCCTCCAAAACGCCAAGTTTGATTAGGTTCTGGATTACTTACAAAAATTGCTAGAATGTGTTTCTCAAATTCATATGGGGGAACGTAATCTGGAATAGGAGAGCCACTAAAATTTTGAAAATCGCTTTGCAGCCAGTTAGAACCATTTCCCAATTCAAGTAATAAACTCATAAATTTGCAACAACCCAGAGCGCACGTTGAATGTGAAAAAATGGATCGATACCTACAGAGTCAAGAATATCCATGTAAGTATCCACCTCTATTTCTCTATTCAGGAATTCTTGGGAAGATTTATTAATTAATAATGCTAAATCTTGCTCAGATTTCGTAGCGTCGCTGTCAGGCAATATACAAAGTAAATCTTCGATATCGTTGGGAACAAATATCATAGATTCATCCATACCGGGAAGCCACAAAGTTTTAGAGTCAAGATTTATCATTATTAATTACCCCACGTAGCCTTGTGGTTTAAATGAAACTCTGGCTGTAGATTGAGAGTTTTTTAGTGATATACGAATCAAGCCCTGTGCAGCACTTTCAGTAACACCCGTAGTGGCACCTTGTCCGAAAGCACAAGAAACAGTATCTTTTTCAACGAGAGTATAAGGCCGACCAGTGATTCTGCTTGTTGTTGGTTTAGTTTGGGCTTTACTCACTGTACACAAAACGCGGGCAAGTTGGATTTTTTTGGCTCTCCTTATTACCGTGTTAGCAGTCGTTGGTTTGTCTACTACGGCATTAGCACTAGCCAAAACAGCAGTACGAACACTGGTAATTAAACCATTGTTGTTTTCTTCTACGCCGACTTTAGGCGCATTAGTTGGAACTGCTAAAAGTCGAGCTTCCCAGAAAAAGTTACCAGTTTCCCCAAACGGTTTAAAATAACCCAAATCCCATCCTGTGTTAACTCGGAGTCCAAGTCTTGCCGTTTTGTACAGCGCCGACTTAGCCGCAGCGTCTAATCTCCGCCATGCATCTAGTTTAGTTTTTGCCGCCATTAATTGCTCGGCTTTATTAATATCGCTGTATTTTGCCATATATTTCTCTATTGCAATCTTTCTTTAACAGCATCAGCCTAACGCTTGCTCAACAACGATTTACAGCGCTACCTTTATCCCGAAACCCATTAGGTTTATACAAATAAGGTGTTATACTTTTTTTAAGCTTTGTCATTTTTACTATTACAATAAATAAGATTAATTGTATTAATATGACTAAACGTATTCCTCCTAAACCAGAAAACTTAAAATTAACCGAAGAGGAACCTAGCCTATTATTTGCAATACAAGAATTGATTAAAACTAATGGCATTGATTGGAATGAGTGGTGGGATGAATGGAAAAAAGGGATTCCCAACAGGAATCAACAAGTTACTAATTATCGAATTGAAGACTGGTTGCGTCCAAAATATATAGAATTGACTCAACCTGACAGCAAGTCTGGTACGCGTCACATTGAATATTTTCCCGATCGAGATAACGAATCGGAAAGTTTTATTCTCAGCGGCACTTCGCGTGACTTGATACTTCACATTATTGCGATTGGGTATCGTAGTGTTAGTGATACTAACAATATACCTGGCAAAAACAGCAAACCACCTTTAAAAGGATTTCCCCTAATCGAATTGCGATTTGTAAGTCTTGAAGGTAATATCGGTGTCAAATGGTTGCGTCTGGCTGGTTATACAGATGATATTAAAATTGCCGATCGCAAATTGTCCAAGTTGGTTGTTTCGTCTGATATAAAACGTTGGGCTGCTAAAATTAAAAAAGTTTTTGGCGACACTAAGTATGTATGGAAAAAGGGCAAAGAATGCCTTTCATATTCTGGGCAAGTAGCACGATTGCAAGGAATTGAAGGATATGCTTATGTATCAAACAAAACAGACGGAATAGAATTGTTTACGGCAATATTAAAAATTATAGATGCAGTACCAGACACTAATGGCTTTAATTATTCGGGAAGCACATCAACGTCAAAACACAAAAAACAAAACGGAGAGATTACAATTATAAATAAACAAGTTAAAATTTTAGAAAGCCGTCAAATTGCTAATTGTGAATTTTACTCTGCACAGCTACGATTACCTTTAATGAACAAACCAATCCCTCTGTTCAAAAAAAATGTTATCTTGTACAAGTAAGCTCACTTTTCAGAAAGACAAATATTAATTCTTAAAATATGGCAGTAATTACACCTGGAACTGGTTCAACAATCAACGCCTCAACTATCGAAGGGCAACTTTGGCAGTTAATTCATTTGTATCAAAACGCTGAACGAGTTGATACAGAGTCTGCCAATCGTTTTGAATCCACAAAAGATGATAGTTTCATAATGACGGGTGCATTCTCAATTCCTGGCAATTTAGTCTGGATACCCGCGACAGGCACGTTTGTTGATTCTGCTACTCCCTATTTGCCCGCTACGAGTTTCAATGCCGGTAATCCGTTAGGCACTATCAAGGCAACTACTTTAAGCCAGTATTTTATTGATTGCATTTTGTATACAATCGCTTGGCAAAACAATGGTGCAAAGAATACTCAAGCTTTAACGAACATTAAATGTAAATTTGACATGAACACTCGAATTTATTCAGGTACATTTAGTTTGCCGTACATTACAGTTATAGGAGCCGGTGGAATTATTTCAGAATCAGCAACAGAATGGTTATTAACTTAAAAATATTATGGCACAACAAAAAACGTACGGCGTATCGATCGAGGATTCAGCCCTTGCCTTCAGCACTGAAGGTGTTACACCTGGTAAATGGCTCCAAGACGCTGCCGGCGCAGTATGGAATGCCATAAAAGGCGGTGTGCAGGCGGCTTTAGACTTGGGAAAACGCATGATAGATGGTGGAAAGGAATTACTCAGCGCGATCGCACGGGGCGACTGGGGGATATTCGGTAGCTGGCTAAAAGATGACCCCGTTGGAGCAATTGCTGGCGGCGCGGCGGTAGCTGTAGCAGGTTGGTTCATCGGTTCAGCTACGGGTATTACTGCTGTAGCTTCTAGCGGTATTGCTTCAATGTGGGCTGCACTAGGTAGTGTTAAAATTGGTGGATTTGCGATCGGCTTAATGTTGCCCACCTTGCAGCAGGCAATTGTCAGCGGTGGCAACACTGTTTACAACCTTGATTGGGCACAAAGCGATACTGCAATTCTTGCTGAATTAAGCGGTATGTACAACAGTTTCCTTAATACTGTAGGCGAATCTACAGGAAGAATGCTTGCCGGCTTTATGCTAGGTGGCGGCAAGAACAACCCTAAAATGAATATTAATATTACCGCTACTGCCGCGCTATGTATTACCGCGCAAGAAGAAGGAAGCGACATTACAGAGGAATTGGTAGAGGAGCTTAGCCAGCTAGCCAATACGTTTATTCGATATGCCACGAATTTGGCGGCAAAATTAGGCTACTTAGAATTACGTAAATGGGCTAGAAACAACGTGCGGACTGGCATTAAGAGCATTGATAGTGCAATTGCTAATTGGGGACTACAAGAAGGGCAAAGCTGGACGGTTGCACAGCAAGTGGAAAACAAAATCGAAGCAATAACAGAAGAGAATCCATCGCTTGGCAATTTTCTAGAAGGATTTGTCGAAGGTTTTGGAGATGGATTCAGTGATTTCATTCTAATGACTTAACTCTCTCCCGCTTACTACAAAGTAGCTACTTACTTTAGCTACTTACTTTAAAACACATGACACTAACAACTCGCACGTTTCCGATTACGCTTTTTGCAACTACTA
>JAUBOH010000045.1:10783-26496 GCA_036700145.1 Microcoleus occultus BM001215366 | reverse complement strand
CCTTAGTCAATCCTTCCAAACGAGACGCGAGATTCACCGCATCAGCAATCACCGTGCTTTCCATCCGTTCTTCCTCGCCAATCGTACCCAACATTAAAGTGCCCGCGTGCAAACCGATGCCGATCGCGATCGGTGGGTAATTGCTTAGTTGTCGGTGCTGGTTGTAAATAATAACTTGTTTTTGCATTTCCACAGCCGCGCGAACAGCATCGTCTGCTGACTCAGGAAATAGTGCCATAATCGCATCGCCAATATATTTATCGATGAAACCTTGATGAGCGCGAATTACCGGACTCACTCGGCTCAGGTAGCTGTTGATAAAATTAAAGTTTTCTTGGGGAGTCATCGCTTCGGAGATAGTCGTAAAGGAGCGAATGTCCGAAAATAAAATTGTCATTTCTTTCTGAACTTGATCGCCTAGTTGGACATCAACAATACTTTCGTGTCCCAAAAATCGCAGAAAGTCGTGAGGGACAAATCTACCGTAAGCTGCATTGATTTTTGCCAGACGGATGTGAGTTTTGATTCTGGCTAGCAATTCATTTTTGACAAACGGTTTAGTTAAAAAATCATTGGCTCCTGCATTGAAACCTTGCACTAAATCAGATACTTGATTTTTGGCGGTTAGCATCACAATTGGCACTTCGATCGCCGTGAATTTCTCTCGGATTTTCTCGCAAACTTCGTAACCAGTCATCCGCGGCATCATGATATCCAGCAAGATTAGATCGGGCTTGTAGCCTCTGTCTAGAAGGGCTAAAGCTTCTTTACCGCAGCTAGCTTCGGCGATCGCATAATTTTCGAGAAGTAAATTGTTAGCTAATACCTGAATATTCACAGGTTCGTCATCTACAATCAAAATTTTAATCTGACTGTTTTCTTGGCGTTGTTTATTATCGATCGAAGTGTTATTATTAAAAGTTGGTGCGGCGGTTTCATTAGTTGTTAAATTGCGCTCGTTGGTTCTTGAAACTAAAGACGGCCGCACTGTTGAGAATAAATGATTGCGCTCGACACACTGATTTTGAGAGATTGGCAAACTAAAGGTAAACTGCGAACCAATACCTACTTTTGAAGATACCTGAATTTCGCCGCCGTGCAGTTCGACTAACTGCTTTGTAACTGCTAAACCTAAACCAGTTCCTCCGTATTCTCTCGCAGTAGAACCGTCTGCTTGTTCAAAAGACTCAAAAATTAGTTTTAATTTATCTTCAGCAATCCCAATCCCAGTATCCGATACGGTAATTTGCAGTTTTGACCTAATAATTAAAGATTGAAGTTGGCTCGTTACTGAACTTTCTCTGTCTGCCAAATGCGGCGAGTCCAAGCTGATCGCATTCGCCGCAATTTCTACAGTACCCGTATCGGTAAATTTTATCGCATTTCCGATTAAGTTATAAAGGATTTGTTGCACCCGATTTTCATCAGCATCCACCAGGGGAATGTCGGAAGTGACTGAATTGATCAACTGCAAGTTTTTTGTACCGATTAGAGGTTGAGAAAGAGTCACCACGATATCGACAATTTCTCGGATGCCGACTGGCTTGATTTGCAGTTCAATATTTTTGTGTCTCAGTTGGGAAAAGTCGAGAATATCGTTGATGAGATTGGACAGTCTTCTGCCGCTAGATGCAATAATTTCTAGATTGGAAATAGTCGATGCTGGTAATTGTCCTGTAGCACCGTCGATCAAAGATTCAGTTAAACCGATAATCCCGTTCAGCGGGGTGCGGAGTTCGTGAGAAGTGTTGGCTAAAAATTCGTCTTTGAGTTTGTCAAGTCGTTGCAATTGGGCATTTTGATGCTCTAATCTTGTGAAAGATACTTGCAATTGACTGGCCATGCTGTTGAAAGCATTAGCTAATTTTCCCAGTTCGTTAGAGGCGGCAATATTTACCCGAGTTTCCAGCATTCCGCTAGTCATTTTAGTAGCTGCGGATGTTAGGGATTTTAAAGGATTTGCGATCGATCGAGCAAAAGCCACTCCCAAACCGACGGCGGCGAGAGCGCTGGCGGTGGTAACTCCAGCCATGACGTATACGATCGCACGCACGGGAGCGTAAGCTTCCGCCGTAGGTAGCTCTACAACCACCATCCACTGCATCCTCCGCACGATCGCACCCGTGCCCATTACTTCTTCCCCGCGCAAGCCTCGATAAACGATCGGAGATTGAACTCCCGAAGAAGAAGAAGCTAATTTGGATAACTCTCGCACAAACGAGCGCCCTTTCAAGTCTTGCAGTAAATACGGATTAATCTTGCTTCCCTTTTCCGAAATCAGCACCCCTCGGTGGTCGAGAACGTAGGTGTAACCAGTTTTTCCAACTTGCGTTCTCGCCGCAATTTGAGTTAAAAAATTGAGACTGACTCTGGCAAATAATACTCCAGAAATTTGATTTTTACTGTCGCGAACAGGCACTGCCAAATTAACAACATTAACCGCTGTTTTTAGATCGACATCTACGGGACTAACATAATTTTGAGCCTTCCCAAAAGTCTCCCAAAATATAGGTGCATCTCCCGAAATACCTGCTAAACTCAAGCTAGAGATAGAAAAAGATTCGTAAGGCGACATCGCCTGTACGACTTGACCTTTACTGTTAAAAATTCCGACGACTTCGTAGGCGCTATTGCTGTTGACCAATCCTTCGAGAATGCTGCGCTGAGTTTCAGGATTAAATTCTGTTAAACCCCGCAATTCTGACAAATAATTGAGTTGGCGCTGCAAGTTATCCAGATAAGCGCTAATTTGCGATGCCGCAGCTTGCGATCGCTCGTACTGAAGCTGTTTTGTTTGTTCTATCTGTCCCCGAAAGCTGAGATAAGCTAACGTACTCCCCGCCATCAATACGCTTGCCACAACAATCGAGACAAAACCGTAACGCAGTTGATTGGCAATTGATGACATTTGATTTTGCCAGTTAACAGTTTGAACTCAGTCTATAGGATACACCAAATTTAATTTTTCAGACTTGTGCAATCGCCACCGCCGATCGTTACCTGTGCGTAAGTTCGGGTTTTATATATCTAATTTTTGTTTCCAGATAGCATCTTCAATCCAAAGGCGATCGGGAAGCAGTCCCAACCGAAAGAAAATTTCACTAATCCGCTGCTGTTCTTCAACAGCCCTGTCTTGAATTGGCAGCAAATCGAAGTGGCGGCTGTTCGTTAACTGGATAGCGGTGGTTATTTTCATTCCCGTTCGCTCCGCGAGCAGTTTTGCTGCTGGCTCGGGATTCTTAGTTATCCAAATAGCCATCTGTCGCGTTTCTCCCATCACTATTTTAACAATATCGGGAAAGTCGCTAGCAAAAGAGCGACTTGCCAAATAAAAGTTTCTGTCATTGATTAGCCCGTCGCTGTCCATCAAGAAATGAACAGGCATAGTTGCCTGTAACTCAGCTAAAAAGGGCTGCCAAATCGCCCAAGCATCAACCTCGCCCCTCACAAATGCTTCCTGAGCTTTTGCAGGCGGCAAATCGACTAATTCTGCATCTTTTAACTGCAAGCCGCCTTGAGTTAACGCCCGAATCAACAAGTAATGCCCTGATGTTTTCCGAGTTGCTGCTATTTTCTTGCCTTTGAGATCCGCCAGAGTCCGAATAGGAGAATCTTGAGGAACTATGATGCCAATGCTTCCGGGTAAAGGTGAATCATTAGCAATATAAACAAAAGGTACGCCGTCTGATTGGGCAAAAATTGGTGGCGCCATTCCTGTATAACTCAGATCGATTTTTCCTTTTCCTATTGCTTCTAAAATTGCCGGCCCTGCGACAAATTTCGTCCATTCTACAGACCACCCCATTTTTGCTAAACGGGTTTCCAAAGAGCCTTTAGCTTTGAGATAAAACATCGCTCCTAAACGATGATGGCCGATTCTGACAACTTTTGTTAAAGAAGGAAGTTTTTCTGTTGCTGATGTAGGTTGAGTTATTAGTTGCGATCTACAACTTCCTAGGACTATACTCAAGCAACAACTGAGAATAAAAATCAGTGAAAATACCCAGGAAAAATGCCGTATAATCAGGTTTGTAATTGAAACTAACGACAATTTCAGCCTTGTCTGTTTGTTGCTCATAAAAGGTCAGGTAAGTAGCAATACGCTTGGGTTAAAACTGTTTATTCCTCGGAGATCCCCCTCGCATCCCCCTGGTTGTAGGGGGACGAAAGAGTAAGTTCTTATCCCCCCCTTTTTAAGGGGGGCTAGGGGGGATCGGGCTTAACTGAACCGTATTGAGGTAAGTAGGTTTTACCAGAGTGATATCTTCTCTTTGAACTTTTTGGGTTTCTTGCTGTGAAAAAATGTCGAATTAAAAATAAATATTTGGCTGGCGGTTCCTGAAATTAGCCACAAAATTAAGCTATATTATAGCTGATTTCTGTAAAGTGATATGTGTTATGGCTGACTCTATTGCTCGCCGCTTGGAAGAATACACGATCGCACGATCGCACGAAGTTTTAATCGTGAAAGCCGAAATTGACGGCGAATTTGATGAAATTGCGATTTTTAAAGGCTTTTCTAGCTCTTTGGTACGATCGACCGCGAGCGATCCGGAAGTTCCAGTTTTGCCCGAGACAGCAAAAATTGTTAGTGTCGATCGGCTCTATAGCCCCTACAACCCAAATAACCCCCGCTATATTCAGCAGGGGCTATCTTGGGAAACAATGCGATCGCTATTGTCCGAAGCCGGAGTTTAGGGATTATTCGCAACATTATACGACTGTAGGGACACGGCACTGCCGTGTCCCTACCCTATATCTGTACTTCACCCAAGGGAGAAATGCTAAAGCGTGCCGCCAGCAGCTTGAAAACGAGCTCGCGCACGTTTGATTGCTTGCTTAGCTTGAATCTGCTCTTGCAAAGTGCCACTATCGGACTTTTGCAAACGAGCTTGTGCTTCGGTGTAAGCAGCACGAGCAGCTTCTTTATCAATGGTTTCGCCTTTTTCAGCGCCGTTGACAAGAATAGTAACTTTGTTTTCTTGAATTTCTGCAAAGCCGCCCATCAGAGCGATCGACACCCATTCCTTACCGGGACGGACGCGCATCACTCCGGTATCCAAAGCCGTCAACATCGGAGCGTGACCGCTCAAGATACCCAATTGGCCTGTGGTGCTCGGCAGAATTACTTCTTCAGCATTAGAATCCCAAACAGTTTTGTCTGGAGCAACTACGCGCACAGTTAATGTCATAAATAGCGAATTGGGAATTGGGAATTGGGAATTGGGAATTGGGAATTGGGGATTGGGCATTGGGGATTGGGCATTGGGCATTGGGTATTTGTTAGTTTCAATAACCAATTACCCATTACCAATTACCCATTACCCATTCCCTACTTTCTACTTGGCGTCAGCCTTCATTTTTTCAGCTTTGGCGATCGCCTCGCTAATGTCGCCGACGAGATAGAACGCTTGTTCTGGTAAATCGTCGAGTTCACCACCGAGAATCATTTGGAAACCTTTAATCGTATCTGCCAGCTTGACATATTTACCAGGAGCACCAGTAAATACTTCCGCCACAAAGAACGGCTGCGATAAGAACCGTTCAATTTTGCGAGCGCGCGACACAGTTAAGCGGTCATCTTCCGACAACTCATCCAAGCCCAAAATTGCAATAATGTCTTGCAATTCCTTGTAGCGTTGCAGAGTTGACTGCACTTCACGAGCAACACCGTAGTGTTCTTCACCGACGACGCTAACTTGCAACATCGTAGACGTAGAATCCAGCGGGTCAACCGCAGGATAAATACCCTTGGCAGCCAAGCCGCGAGAGAGTACAGTTGTAGCGTCCAAGTGAGCAAAAGTCGTAGCTGGTGCGGGGTCAGTCAAGTCATCCGCAGGCACGTAGACAGCTTGAACCGAAGTAATCGAACCTTCGGTAGTAGAGGTAATGCGCTCTTGCAAGTCGCCCATGTCCGTACCGAGAGTCGGCTGATATCCCACAGCCGAAGGCATCCGACCCAACAGAGCCGATACCTCAGAACCCGCTTGTACGAACCTGAAGATGTTGTCAATAAATAGCAAAACGTCTTGTTTGCTGACATCGCGGAAGTATTCCGCCATCGCCAAGGCCGACAGGCCCACGCGCATCCGAGCACCAGGTGGCTCGTTCATTTGACCGTAAACCAGAGCAATTTTTGATTTGCTGCGGTCTTCTTCGTTAATAACCCCGGACTCGATCATTTCCTTGTAGAGGTCATTACCTTCGCGGGTGCGCTCGCCCACACCGCCAAACACGGATACACCACCGTGAGCTTTAGCGATGTTGTTCACGAGTTCCATCATAATGACGGTTTTGCCAACGCCAGCGCCGCCAAACAAACCGATTTTTCCGCCGCGGCGATATGGTGCCAGGAGGTCAATCACTTTGATCCCAGTTTCAAACACCGAAGGCTTGGTTTCCAGTTCGGTGAAAGCTGGAGGGTTGCGGTGGATGGGCATACTTTCGGTAGTATCCACTGGGCCGAGGTTGTCTACGGGTTCGCCGATGACATTAAAAATCCGGCCCAGAGTTGGGATACCGACGGGAACTTGGATCGATCGCCCGGTGTCCACTACTTCCATACCGCGCACCAAGCCGTCGGTGGTACTCATGGAAACTGCACGCACTTGGCTATCTCCGAGCAGTTGCTGAACTTCGCAGGTAACGGCAACGTCTTGACCTGCTTCGTTTTTGCCGGAAATTGTTAGAGCGTTATAGATTTGGGGCAGTTTGCCGCCTGGGAATTTTACGTCTACAACTGGCCCGATGATTTGGGTGATGTAGCCTACGTTCGTTTTTACTGCGGTTGATACCATGAATAGTGCCTTTGTTAGGATGCTATTTTTCCCGTTGTGGAAAAAGTCTTAACATTTAGAAATGCTATTTCTCAGAGTACCACTGAACAGACGCACTATTTAGATTTGTATGGAGCTGTTTAAGAGTCATTTTTCTGGTTGCTGCTGTCGCTTTTTTTTCGATCGCGCAGCAGCCAAAGCCCCGATCCCCAGCATAGTGCCGAACACTGTGACTGGTTCGGGGGCTAACTCGGCCGACACGGCGAAGTCTTGGAAGTCAACGTCGTTTCCTCTTCCAGCATCGTCGAAAGAGATTTTTGTGCCCTGAGCCAGTTGGGCCATTGTGAGCAATGAATATTGTTCTGGGCCTTTACCGCCGTTGACGTTTTTAAATGGGTCGGTGGAGTTGTAGTCGAGCTTGAAGTCGCCAAATACGGCTTGCTGACAGCCGATCGCCAGACAGTCCTCTCTCCGGAACAGGGTGCCGGCGGCAAACCATTCGGGGCTGTTCATGAATGAACTCGACGAGACGTACTGCTCGAATTGTTTGCCGGTGCCGCTGTCGCTCCACAGCAGCAGGGCATAAATTTGATCCTTCAAAAATGTGACGGTTTGGGTGATCGAGCCGTTCTCGGAGGTGACTGCATTGCCGAAGCTTCCTTTCCATTCATCGGCGGCGCCGTTATCTGAGGGTTTCGTCTCGTAAAACAGTCTGGCGATGTTGGTGTAGCCAGTGTTTCCTGACTGAGCTTGGGCTACCCACAAGCTGGACTGGTAACTGCCGTGTGATTGGTCGAATGTAAAGTTTATACTTGTATCTCGATCGAACTGGATGCCGCTGGTGCCAAACATGAATGCTCGCACGGGCGTGCAGATGCTGAGCAAGATTGTGGTTGCCAAGCTGCTGACTGTAAAAGATGTTTTTTTGACTAGCGTTAAGGTAGTCATAACCCTGATTCCTCCAATATTGTTAGGTAGTAAGGCGGTTCATGCAATTTTCCCGTGACGGAAATAGGCGATCGCCTTGGATGCGATCTGAACGGACGATCGTCCAAGCTCCAAAAGAGACTCCACAGAAGTGACTCTACAGACCGATATCACCCGGAGTGTGTCATGAGAGTAAATGAGTGCTTGTGGTTCTAGGAGTTTTCACTGACACCAGACTGCCACATTTTAATCTGTAACAGCAAGATTTTCACCCAGTCTAGAGTTCCAACTTACTACATTTATTCGTGTCGGTAACGGTCTCAAACTGACTGCAAGACTTGCCAATCTTAGCTTTCATCAAGATACATAAAAAATTTTACTCAAGCTTTGTGAAGTTTTGGTAAAGATTTTCTAAAAATTATAAAGTTTCTGACAAAAATTAGGCTGTTGGGTCAGTTGCTCCAGAAACCGGGCTGCAAGCTGCTCGCCCGCTTTGAGGAGGCGGCGGCGGCCGCGAGTAGAGATTCTCGCTCTGTTTTTTGCCACTCGAAACAAGCAGCAAAACAGGCGATCGGCACTTGTACCATTAAAGATTAAAGATTAAAGAATTGGGAATGATCTCGTTTCCGGTTGCATCGGTATTGTTCAAATGTTCCACTGGACAAACTCTCAACTCTCAACAGTCACCGGACGGTGCAACCGGAATTGATATGACTGATGACTATCGGGGTTTGGATCGCGGGTCTGCAGCTGCATTTTTTTTTACTGGTACTTACGCAATTTTGACTAAATATTCCGGGTTTTTCAACCTCTAACCCTCGCGTAGGGCCTCATATTTTCGCCAACACTCCCGGAGGCATAAACCCGGTTTCTTAAAGTAATTGCGTCATGGAATCTGTGAAAGTGGAAACCAGAAACCAAGTTTCCTCGCCCGATCGCGCCTGAATACACTAGGGACACGGCCGGAGGTTTGCGTCGTGTCAACTTAACCTCAAACGTAGTATCAGTCTACTGTTGGATGATTAGGGCCCCAGAGCCCCGGGCGCATAGCTTCAATCGGGGGGGACAAGAGCATCTGGCGTCTTTGCAACGATTCGCCAGATGCAGCAGGCGATCGCAACTCGGCTATAAGGGAGATTTTTCAAGGGTTTTAGTCGATTGTTGACACGCCGAGTTGCGATCGCCTAAGTTTTGCGCCCGATATCTGTAATTCACTCAACAGAAAACGGCTATCAACACATACATTCCCTTCAGCTTCCCCTCCAAATTATTCGGGAGCAAAAACAGGGTGTCCCTATTGACATGAGGAATTTTTATGAGTAAAACTTGGGATCAATAAATTAAATATAAATTTAAGCACAATGACGGCCAACAGACTACCTTTGCTCGGATGGCTATTTCTAGTTAGCTGGTTGAGTGCAGCCAGTTCTCCCGCCAAGGCGCAGCCGATCGTCCCCGCCGCAGACGGGACTAACACAGTTGTTACTCCCAACAGCGATCGCTACGACATTTCCGGGGGGTCTCTCAGCGGAGATCGGGCTAATCTTTTTCACAGTTTTACTCAGTTTGGTCTCAGCGAAAGTCAAACGGCTAACTTTTTGACTAATCCGAATATTCAAAATATTTTGGGACGGATTACTGGGGGAAATCCTTCTTTTATTAACGGTTTAATTCAAGTGACAGGCGGCAATTCCAATTTATTTTTAATGAATCCGGCAGGCATGATTTTCGGACCGAATGCCAGTCTCAACCTGCCTGGATCTTTTAATGCTGCTGCGGCTACAGGGATTGGTTTTGGGAACCAATGGTTTAGCGCGATCGGTAACAACAATTGGGCAAGTTTAATCGGGACGCCGAATATTTTTGCTTTGACAAATTTGCAGCCGGGAAGCATTGTAAATGCAGGGAATTTGACGGTGCCGCCCGGTCAAACTTTGAGTTTAATTGGCGGGACGATTGTCAATACTGGTCAGCTAACTGCGCCGGGGGGCAATATTCTCATCAGCGCCGTACCGGGTAACAATTTGGTACGGATTTCTCAAGCTGGTAATTTATTGAGTTTGGATGTTCAGCCGACAGCAACTGGGATATCGCTGCCGAACAACTGGACGCAGCCTGTGTTATCTTTGCCGGAGTTGCTGACTGGAAAAGGTGTCGCACAAGCAACTAATTTGACGGTGAATCAAAACGGTGAAGTGGTGTTGACGGGCAGTGTTGCTGTGCCGGTAATTTCGGGAACTGCGATCGCCAGTGGCAATCTCAATGTCTCCGGTAACACTGGCGGCAACGTTAACATATTGGGTGAAAAAGTAGGAGTTATTGGTGGAAATATCAATGCTTCTGGGATTAACGGCGGCGGTACTGTACTGATTGGCGGAGATTATCAAGGTTTGGGGACTGTACCCAATGCGGCGCGGACTTTTGTAAGTGCTGATTCGACGGTTAATGCTGATGCTGTTAGCAACGGGAATGGCGGGCGAGTCATAGTTTGGGCGGATGAAACTACTCGCTTTAACGGCAATATTACAGCCAGAGGCGGCTTGTTTTCTGGAAATGGCGGCTTTGCGGAAGTTTCGGGGAAGCAATTTTTAGACTTCAGAGGAAATGTCAATACTCTCGCTACCAACGGCAATCCAGGATTATTATTGCTCGATCCAACAAACATCATTATTCAAAATGGCGCCGGAACTTTTACCGCACTAACTCAGGTCGATCAATTTGCCGACCCCGACATCGGGGGGAATACTATTGATGCTGCCTTGATTAATAATGCCACGACTAATGTGATGCTACAAGCTACTAATGATATTACCTTTAATGCTCCTGTTAATATAACCACTCCGGGAGTGGAAATTAAGGCTTTAGCTAATAATAATATAAACGTCAATGCCAATATCACAACTCAAGCAGGCAACGTTACCCTCAATGCTGATAATGATAATTCAAACGGTGGTCGTCTGAGTATCGTGGGTTCGACGATCGATACTAAGGGTGGTGATTTCTTGGGGAAGGGTCAGGGAAATCTTACGTTCGGGGAAGGAATTGAGGTCAACAAAAGCACAATTAATGCCGGAGTTGGAAAAATCGATCTAAATGGTATTGGAGGAAATTCGACAGGGGGAAACAATATCGGTATTTCTATTTCGGGTGGTGCTACATTACAAACGACTGGCAGCGGCAAGATTACTTTCAACGGTACTGGCGGAAAGGATACATTTGGTGGCAATGAAGGTATTGTTATTGCAGGATTTTCTACTGTGAATTCAGTTGATGGAAATATCAGCTTGAATGGCACCGGTGGTGCAACTGGAAGCAATAACAATGGGATTAACATTAATGCAGGCACTGTGCAATCGATTGGAACAGGGAATATTACTTTCAACGGGATTGGGGGGAATGGCACATTTGGAAATACAGGGATAAGTATTAATAATCCTAGCAACGTAATATCCAATAAGGGAGATATCACTCTGACAGGAAAAGCTGCAGGGATAGGAATCAACAACTATGGCATTTCTGTGGATAATGGTAGTAAACTAGAATCTACCAAAGGAAATGTTGATTTGACTGGGACGGGGGCGAACAATGCTGATGCAATTGTGATTAACAATAGCTCGATTAACCCGAGTGCGGGCAGCGGTAATAATGTTACTTTGACAGGCGATGAAATTCAACTCTTAGGGCCTGCTGAAGTTAAGGGCACGGGTACTATTACTTTGCAGCCGCTGACGGCGAGTTTAGGTATTACGATCGGCGGTACTAAAACTGATGCTCGTTTGAATCTGGATCTGACGGAAATTAACAAGTTAAACGGTTTTTTGCAAATGGTTATCGGGCGGACGGATGGGACGGGGACGATCGCAATTGACCCTGCTCCCATCACTTTTAACTACCCCGTCACAATGCAAGCGGCCGCGATTGAAGTCAATGGAAACATTACAGGTGCAAACAACGCATCAATTAATTTTAAGGCTCCAACGACTAACTTCTTAAATAATGCCAATATTCTCACCAACGAAAAGAATATTACTTTTGGCGGCAAAGTCTCTCTCGCTGCGGGTTTTAATGTCAAACTCGATACGGGGTTAGCGAATGCGGGCGATATTAATTTTGGGGGGAAAGTTGACGGGGATGGCAACTTAAATTTGAGTGCGGGAACAGGTGCGATCAATGTCAGCGCGCCAATTGGGGAGCCTGCTGCTTTGCGTTCCCTGACAACAACCACTGCGATCGATGTTAAGAATCCGATCGACTTTTCGATTAAAACTACAGGCAATATTACTACCGGTAGCATCAGAAATCCCGGACGGGCGATCGCCCTGACCAGCGCTAATGGTAACATTTTTACGAGTAAAGGGGCGATCGATACAACTTCTACTACAGGAAATGGAGGAGCGATCGCACTTACTGGCAACAATATTACTGCTAGCAATCTTAACTCTAGTTCCACTGCTGGCAATGGCGGAAAAATCACCCTCACCGGCCAAACTGGCGACGTTATTACAGTCTCAGTACCAGTAGTTTGGAACTCTAGTTCTACTTCCGGTACTGCTGGAGATATCGCGATCGTAACTCCCAAGCAAGTTGGGATAAATAGCATTGATGCTAAGGGATTGTCCGGTACTGGAAATATTAGCATTAAAGGCAATCAACTCGGCTTTTTTGGAGGAGCAAATTCCGTACAGAGTAAAGGTACTTTGTCAATTGAGCCTTTTTCGCCAAATGTTGGAATTCGCTTCCAGACTGGACTTGCTGACGATCCGCAGGCGATCGATTTAGGCACGCCGTTTTTATCTTCATTAGCTGATGGATTTACTGCGATTGTTTTCGGAGAGAAAACTAACACAGGCAATATCACTGTAGATAATTTACCGATATCTTTTCAAGATCCTGTGACTTTCAATACTTCACGCACTATTACAGTCAAGCAAAATCAATCGATTGCGGGAACTGATAATGCTTCGATTGCTCTCAATGCTACAACTAATAGCCTGAATGGCAATCTTACCACCCAATCTCAAAATATCACAATTAACGGCGACGCTACAGTTGGCAATAACATCTTAGTGGGGACTGGCAATTCCGCAGGTGGCGATATTCTGTTTAAAAATAACATTAACGGCAGCGGCAATCTGATCTTAGAAACAGGTACGGGCAAGATTGAGGTTCAAGGTGCGATCGGCAATACGACAGGATTAGGAAATCTCACCGCTAACACTGCTGGCACAACTGTACTTAATGCTGTTAAAGCTAACAGTTTAAATACTAATGCGGGCGGGACAACTAAACTGAATGGCGATGTCATTACCGATGTCAATCAAACTTATGGAGATGCTGTTACCATTGCCAACAATCCCGTGCTTGCGGGTAATGCTGTTACTTTTAACGATACAGTTGACGGCGATAGCAATTTGACTGTGAATGGTGGTGCTGGTAATGTTACATTCAAAGGTGCGATCGGCAACAACAACCAGCTCAAAAATTTGACTGTTAATTCTACAGGCACAACTGCATTTAGTCAAATAGTCAAGGCCCAAAGTTTGACAACCGATGTAAGTGGTATCACTGAACTCAAAGGCAATGTCACTACCGCGGGCGCTCAGATTTACGGAGATGCGGTGACTGTTGCTAATAATCCGCAGCTTAACGGTAGTAGCATTAGTTTCAACAAGACGGTTGATGGCAATAGCAATTTGAGTCTGGATGCGGGGACTGGTAGTATTAGTGTCGGCGGGGCGATCGGCAAAACTACTCCTCTCAACAATCTCACTGCTATTAGCAAAATATCTTTAGGTGGCAATGTCACCACAACAAACGCTCAAACTTACGCAGATGCAGTCACTGTCGCTAACAATCCGACTCTCAAAGGCAATGGGATTAGCTTCAACCAGACTGTTGACGGCAATAGCGATTTGAGTCTGGATGCGGGGACTGGTAGTATTAGTGTGAGCGAGGCGATCGGCAAAAATACTCCTCTCAACAACCTGACTGCTAATAGCAAAATATCTTTAGGTAGCAGTGTCACAACAACTGCAAATCAAACTTACAAAGATGCGGTGACAGTTGCTAAAAATTCTGTGGTTGCAGGTGACAGCATTAGTTTCAATTCTACAGTTGACGTAGCTGGCGACATCGCTATTTCGGGCGGCGACATTAACCTGCAAGGAATTGTCACCACCACTAATGACGGCAAGTTAACAGTTACCAATAAAGACAATTTAACTGTTGCCAAAAACTTGAACCTAGACGGTGCATTTAGTCAAGTTGGTGCGGGAAATGTTGCACTTAGCGGGAATATAACGACAACCAACGATAATATCAGCTTTAGCGGCCCAGTGACGCTACAGACTCCTGTAAATTTTGCCCTGGGTGATGCAAAGATTGCTTTTGGTTCAACTCTATCCGCAGGCGACAACCCGCTGAATCTAACAGCAGGCGAAATCGATTTTTCCGGGCAAGTTTCCGGTACTAAAACCCTAACTCTGCAACCGGCAACATCAGCACAAAGTATTGTGGTTGGCGGGACTGACAACAATACTGGTGCTTTAGATTTGACGGCATCGGAAATTAGTTTTATTCAAAATGGATTTAGCGCAATTGCGATCGGGCGAGTCGATAGTACCGGAAATATTACTCTTCCCAACAATCTCAACTTCTCCGATCGTGTCAAGATGCAAACGGGAACAGGTACGATCGCAGTTAATGGAGTTATAACCGGACTAGATAACAGCAGCGTTGCTTTCCAGGGCGCGACAATTAAGTTGAACAATAACATCAATGCAACTAAGAATATAGATTTAACTGGCAACGTTCTACTGGGAAACCAGGTTAATCTCACCAGCAGCGCGGGTAGCATCAATATAAAAGGTGCGATCGACGGTAGCCATTTGTTAGCATTAGATGCTAAAGGTAATGTGCTGGTACAAGGAAATATCGGAACCACAACGCCATTATCTGTTTTGAATGTTACGGCATCGACTGCGGAATTGCTCGGAAATGTTAAGAGCAATTCGGGTTTTAATGTTACTGCTTCAAATACTAAGTTAGGCGGCAATGTTACGGCTAACAGCGGCAACATTAATATTAGCAGTGCTTTGGTGTTGACAAAAGATGCGACATTGAGTACGGCTGGGGGAAATATTGGTTTAGGTGCGATCGACAGTGACAGCATTAACGCCCGCAACTTAACTCTCGCCTCCGGTAGCGGCAGCATCACTTTCAACGGTGCGGTGGGCGCAAGCAGCAAGTTAGGAAATGTTCTCATCCAAAATGCTGGGAATCTGACAGGAAACTCGACGATTAACGCGCAACAATTGACAGCACAGAACACCGAAACAGTCAAGTTATCGGGAGATGCCACCGCAAGCCAAGTCGATATTACTGCCAAGGGCGATATCAGCGTTAAAAATATTACTACTAATGGCGGCGAAATAAGCTTCACCAGCGGCAACAATTTCACCGCAGGCAATTTGAATACATCGGCAAACAGCGGCGGCAATATCACTGTGAAGGCGATAACTTCCATTACAACCCGACAAATTAACTCTAGCGGTACTGTCGGAAATGCCGGTAATGTATTCTTAGATCCGATCGGCGATATTCAAGTAGAGTTTATCAATGCCCAAGGCGGCGCTAGCGGCAAGGGTGGCGATGTCACAGCAATCACAGGGAATTTTTTCCGCGCTACAGGTTCTTTCCCAACAACTTTTTCGCCGACGGGAGTTGCTAGTATTTCCACTGCTGGCGGCACCGGTGGTAATGGAAGTATCAACCTTACACACGCTGGAGGCGATGGTGGGACGCCCATTCAACCCTTTGTGGTGGGGGATGCTGCTATCAACGGTACGGCTGCTGCAATTACAACTGGGGCATCTATAATTCCATCGCAGTCGTTTCCGCGTTCTGATAGTGTGGGCAATATTACGATCGCGACTGATGACGCAACGCCAACGCCAACTCCGACTCCGGTGGTAATTCCGACTCCGAGTCCCACTCCGACTCCGGTGGTAA
>JAUBOH010000045.1:9117-10683 GCA_036700145.1 Microcoleus occultus BM001215366 | reverse complement strand
CTCCGAGTCCCACTCCGACTCCGGTGGTAATTCCGACTCCGAGTCCCACTCCGACACGAGACCCCTCAACCCCTGATTCAGAACCGATTCAACGCCGCAGAATTCCACCGCTAGACAATCCAGGCGGCGGGGCCGATCGAATTTTAACCCTCGATCGCAGTATCACCAGTCAATTACCCGCCCGTTTTGTAGCAGCCTCAGCAGAATCAAAACAACCGCGAACAGCCAACCCTGCGTCTAATTTAGTGATGGGATACGCGCCGCCGCCCGATCGGCTTTTTGAGGACAACAACACCGCCAAAACCATCTGGGGAATCGAACAAATTAGAAATCAAGAATTTGGAGAATATCTCGGAGTCAAAGCCAATCTCCCAGACGAAAACGTGATGATTGCTAGATTTCAACAAACATTACAAACCATCGAACAAAAAACAGGCAAGCGCTCTGGTATTATCTACATAATCTCGCGAGAAGAGCGATTAGAACTAATTTTAGTTCCTCCGGTAGGGAATCCAATTCACTACAGCGTTCCTGAAGCCAACAGAGCCGCTTTATTCCCCACCGTCACAGAACTGCGCGCTGAAATTACCAATCCCCTAAAAGTCACAACAACCAGTTATCTAGCTAGCGCTCAGCAACTATATCAATGGTCGATCGCTCCCATGGAAAAAGACTTAGAAAACTTCGGAATTAAGACGCTCTTGCTGTCAGTCGATCCGGGGTTGCGAAGCTTGCCCTTTGCTGCTTTACACGACGGTAAAGGCTTCTTAGTTGAAAAATACAATTTCAGTCTGATTCCGAGTTTTAGCCTGACTGACACCGATTACAAGCCTGTTAGCGGGGCAACCGTACTGGCAATGGGACGATCGGAATTTACAGACAGCGCTCCTTTACCCAGTGTACCGCTGGAATTGCAAACAATCTCTACTCAGTGGCGCGGGCCATCTTTCCTCAATTCTACTTTCACCTTAGACAATCTCAACTCGCAGCACGCACAGCGAGGATTTCGGATAGTTCACCTCGCCACCCACGCTGAATTCCTACCTGGAAAACCCAGCAATTCTTACATTCAAATGTGGAATGACAAGCTGAGTCTCGATCGCATGGAGAGCTTGAATTGGCGCAATCCGCAGGTAGACTTGTTAGTATTAAGTGCTTGTAGAACTGCTTTGGGCGATCGGGAATCCGAGTTAGGCTTTGCAGGTGTAGCCGTCAAATCCGGCGCCAAATCTGCCTTAGCGAGTTTGTGGTATGTTGACGATGGAGGCACTTTAGGTTTGATGACTGAATTTTACCAGCAGTTGCGAGGAGCGACGATTAAATCAGAAGCTTTGCAACTCGCTCAACAAGCAATGATTTCTGGTAAAGTGCGGCTGGAAAACGGACAATTAGTGACAACAAACAGCAAGTTAGATTTACCTACTAATTTACAACAAGAAAACCAAAATTATTCTCATCCTTACTACTGGAGTAGTTTCACGACGATCGGAAGCCCTTGGTAATATTATGTTATGTGCGATCGAACAACGATGATAAAAATGGTTGGTAGTGAGGACTTTAGTCCTT
>JAUBOH010000045.1:0-9017 GCA_036700145.1 Microcoleus occultus BM001215366 | reverse complement strand
GTTGGTAGTGAGGACTTTAGTCCTTCTTCTGTCAAGGACTAAAGTCCGAACGATCGAACATTCTTGATTATGGCTAATCGATCGGACATGATATAACTTCCCATCTTGATTTTTATGATGAAATTCTGTAGGAGTTCCCCTCACCGACAATAATTGCATAAAATCCACAACCTCATAAACCCGCCCCCTCTATTTCTGTTTCATCACCACCAAAGTAATATCATCAAAAACCCTCTGAACCCCAATATGCTGCCGCACATCAGCAATAACAGCTTCCCGAATTTCTTGAGCTCCTCGCTGACGATTGTCCACCACCACTTCCCACAACCTTTTTAATCCGTACTGCCTTTTATTAATATCGAAAGCTTCAGGAATTCCATCAGTATAAAGCACCACCACATCCCCAGGATTTAACTGCACTTCTATTTGAGCAACAAACTCGCCAATCTCTTCTACTAAGCCAATCGGAAAGCCTAAATCCATCGTGTCTATACACTCCAGTGTCCCATCAGCGCGCACCACGATCGCCTCCTCATGTTGTCCGCTCAATTTCAGGACGCCTCCGGCATAGTCTAAGATGGCTAAAGTCATGTTTTTCGGGGAGTCCATGCGCTGGAGATTGTCAAAAAGAGTCTGGTTTATGACATCCAAAAACTTCACAGGATCTGTTTCATTCATTTTTTGAAGCGTCCTGACAGCCGTTTGTGCCATAATCATCAACACGCCACTTTCTAAACCATGTCCGGTGACATCGCCAATGCTAATTTTGACTCGACCATCCTGTTGCAATACATCGTAGTAATCGCCGCCAACTTCGTCTGCTGGTTCCATGAATCCAGCTATTTCTAATCCTTCAATTGCTTCGAGTTCAGACTGTTTTGGCAACACCATTTGTTGCAGTTGTTTGACAATATCGAGTTCTGCACTCATGCGGACATTTTCGGCTTTGAGTTTCCGATTTAGGGTGTTAATTTCTTGATTCGCTTCCGCTAATTGAGCCGTGCGTTCTTCGACTTTATCTTCTAAGTTTTGATAGAGTCGGGCATTTTCAATCGAGATAGCTGCTTGGGAGGATAAGATTTTTAAGACTTCCAATCTATCTGGGGTAAATGCCCCCGCAGTCAGATTATTTTCTAGATACAGAATGCCGATCAGTTTGCCTTGATTAATAATAGGAGCGCATAAGAGTGACTTAGGCTTATTTTTAACTATATAGGGTTCGCCAGTAAAAATTCCTTCGTTATTAGCATCCGATAAAACGACATCTTCTTGAGTTCTCGCTACATATTGGATGACACCTAGTGGCAGTTGTTCGCTAGTTTCAATGTTGATTGACTGTAAGACTGTGACTTGTTCTGAATCAACAGAGCTTTCAGCTTCAATCAGCAATTTTTCCTGAGATTCTAAAATCAGAAAACCAACTTGCGCCCCGGCATTTTCAATCAAAATCTCTAGCAATTTTGGTAGTAGTTGCTCTAAGATAAATTCACCAGAAATAGCTTGAGAAGCTTTGATTACTGTTGCTATATCTAAAACTTCTCCCGAACTCGTGCCAGTATTAATCTTAGTTGTTGTCGTGTTAGTATCAATAATTCGACTAGCGGCTGCAACTTTAAATATTAACTTCGGGTATCTTGCTTCTAAATCTTTAACCTTTGCTGTTGCTCCCCAGCGAGCATAAGCGTAGTGAGCTTCATTTATATAAGGCTTGGCAAACCTTTCTTTGCTTTGAGCCAACCAAAACTTGGCAGCTAGTTCGCAGGCTAAAGCTTCGTCGTTGATATAATGATTTTTTCTAGCATTGGCAATAGCGCGATCGTACAAATCCATTGCTGACCTATCTTCGCCTAAAATCCGATGTTGTTCGGCTGCAACTAAATCGAATTTGTGCGAGTAATTCATCGGAGCATAACAGGCCCAAATTGCCATTTTTTCTTGATTGACTCTTACCTGATTCAAGATTCGATCTTGTTCTTGGGAAGTAGCGCTATTGTACAGCATTAGCTGTGTCAGAGAGTCGTAAAAATGGAAACTCCCTACATGAGCTAACCCTGCGCCTCCATCTAAATAAGTTTTAGCTAATTTCGCATTTTTCCCTGCTTGAGAATAGTCTTGGAATAAATAACTGAGTATGAGTTTACTCAGATAAAAATAAAGTAATCCATAGTAATCGTTGGCTTGGTGATACAAGGGAAGTTTGCTTGGTTCGTCATAAACCCTCCCCTGTAAAACTCCGGGATTAGGAGAATGTTCGATTAAATTTAGAACAGCCTGCCGATCGCGCTGCAAATAATTAACGGCTGTAAATTGCTTCAGTTCAGCTAAAGCTTGAGTGTAATTTGCCAGCTTTTGTTCCAATTCGTCGAGCGGTTTCCCAGTTAAAAAAGTATAGTAACAGTGCTTGAGAATGCTATAGCCAGCATATTCAAAAGTGCCATTATCTCTCGCAAGCTGATAGTTATTTTCTAACTGTTTTAAAGTTTCTTTAATATGAACTTTCCATCCCCAGATCATACCGTAAACCATATCGCAAGTCCTAGCTTTAATTTGGCGATCGTCAAATTTTTCTACCAAACTTAAAGCCACTTGACCAAATTGATAGCCAAACTCTATTGTTTCAATATTATTAGAAAGCATGGCACCGTAAAAAGCATAACCTAAAGAAGAAGCATCGGCATTACCGTACTCGATTGATAATTTGACTTGCTCGGCTACAATTAAGGGTAATAATTCTGGCGCTCCTGTATAAGCAGGAGCATTAGCACTTGCCAACAACCGCACTGCTGCTAGGATGGTGGGATCGGACATATTGGGTAAGTGAACGATATCGAGAATGTGCTTGTTTTTCCATTGCGTCTCGGCTTTGGTTATAGCTTGTTGAATATCTGCGGCACTAGGTTGTTCGGGAATATCTATCCCCAGCACTCTCACAGCTTGCAGCACTATTAACACTGATTCCCGCAATCTAGTTTGGGCAATACAAGCTTGAACTTGTACTTCATAAACTTTGACTCTATCTAACTCGGTTTTGGCTTGTTGCAACACAATGCGAGCTAATTCCTGCATTCCCTCAAAATCGCCATTTAAGTAAGTTGCTTCTGCTGCCAATTCATGGAGCGATCGCGCTAGTTCGTAATGGCTTTCCCAGCTATTTTCTGGTAAAAGTTCTAGTCCTTTTTGAAAATATTTAACTGCCGCTTCATAAGCGGTGGCTGAGGTAGCTTTCTTACCTGCTGAAAGATTCAGTTGCGCTAGTTTTGTGCGTTCTTCTGGTTCGCTTATCAGTTCGCTTCCCAAATTCAGATGATCGACAATCGTAAATATTTTATCTGGGGATTTTGCTGTCGAACTTTTTTCTAAAAGCAGGCGACCAATTTGCAGGTGAGTTGCTTTTCTTTCGGCTTCATCACTCAAAGCATAAGCAGCTTGCTGAATGCGATCGTGTCCGAATTTGTAATGTTCAATTACCAGTTGTTCGTTTAATTCCGACAAACACAAAATTAAACCCGATTGAATGGCTGGTTTGAGATGTTCAAAAACTTCTGCGATCGGTTTCCCGCATAGAATGGATAGGATATTTAAGTCAAACTCAGCACCGACACAAGCTGCAAGTCGCATTTGTTTCTGGGTAGATGCAGGTATTCTTTTCAGTTTTACTAGCATTAATTCTACAACATTATCGGCGATTTCTATGCAGCAAATATTAGATATATCCCAGTGCCAAGTTCGCGACTCTAGATCAAAATTTAGCAAGCGATCGGAGTAGAGGGTTTTTAATAATTCATTTCCAAAGAAAGGATTGCCGTTGGTTTTCGTAAAGACCAATTCTGTCAAGGATTTTACGGTTTCGGTATTGCTGTTAAAAGTATCGACAATCAGTTGGTTAACGCGATCGCACGTTAAGGGAGTCAACGAAATCTGATTGATAACTGTTCCGGCTTTCCGCAATTCTTCCAACGCCATTACTAAAGGATGAGCGGCACTGACTTCATTGTCTCGATATGCCCCAATCAACAATAAATTTTCTATTTCAGTATCTGTCATTATTAACTCTATCAATCTCAGGGTGGCCGAGTCTGCCCACTGCAAATCATCGAGAAAGATCGCTAAGGGATGTTCTCGCGAGCAAAATAGGCGAATGAAGTTAGTAAAAACAAAATTAAAACGATTTTGAGACTCGGTTGGCCCCAATGCCGGCACCGCTGGTTGTTTGCCTACAATCAGTTCTACATCAGGAATAACATCAATAATCACCTGAGCGTTGACACTTAAAGCTGCTAAAATTTTTCGGCGCCATTGAGTTAGCTGTGTTTCTGTTTCTGTTAATAATTGGCGGATCAATCCTGCAAAGGCAGAGACAACGGCAGAGTAGGGAATGTTGCGTTGGAATTGATCGAACTTACCCTTGATAAAATAACCGCGATCGCGCGTAATCGGCTTGTAAATTTCTTGTACTAATGCTGACTTGCCAATGCCAGAGTAACCGGCAACTAGCATCATTTCAACTTTCGATCGGGTAGTAGGATATTCCGCTGACTGATTCTTTCCAGATATGCGATCGAAAGCGGCTAGTAAAGTTTCGATTTCCTGTTCTCTGCCATAAAGTTTTTGAGGAATCTGGAACTTGCCCGAAAAATCTTTAGTTCCCAAATAAAATGGTTTAATTGTGCCTTTTGTCTGTAACTGATTCAGGCATTCTTCCAAATCCGCTTTCAGTCCCCAAGCACTTTGATAGCGTTCCTCGGCGGTTTTTGCCATCAATTTCATCACAATATCAGAAACCGTTTGAGGAATTTCTTCGATTCCATCTTCTTTGTCACTTTTAACTTTTGGAGTGCCAGATTTTGTAGATAAATGATTGGTTTGTCCTAAAGGTTGTGAGTTCAACCTACCCCTACTATTTTTGACTTGATATAGCGGAACAGGTTGTTTTGCAATATGACAATGCACTAACTCCATAGCATCAGTTGTCTCAAATGGCAATCTCCCAGCAAGCAGTTGGTAAAAAGTGACACCCAGTGAATAAAAGTCTGTGCGATAATCGAGGGCACGATTCATCCGTCCTGTTTGCTCTGGGGAAATATAGGCGATCGTACCTTCTAAAACATTCGGGTTTTTAAGAGTAGGGTTTTCGCGGCTGAGAACGGATGAAATACCAAAGTCAATGATTTTGAGTTGTTTGGTTTCTGAATGCCAAATAATATTAGCTGCGTTGATATCTTTGTGAATGACATTGGCTGCATGAATCTGAGCCAAAACTTCGGCTGCTTGAATGGCTATTTCGAGGAATTCGTGTAAAGAGGTAATGCCTTGCTTTTGTTCGGAGTTATTCGTCAATGTTTTGAGAGAATTGCCCCCAAAATCTTCCAAGATGATAACTAGCGTTCTCTGATACTCTTCCAAACTATAAGCTTTGATGACGCCTTCGAGGTTAAGATTGCGCGTAATTTCATATTCCTGTCGGTAGTGGGTGAGTTGAGCTGGAGTCGGATAATCTTGTTTGAGCATTTTCAGGATAACTGGTAGATTATCCTGTTGTCGGATGCCTCTATATACTATTGAGTTATCGCTTTCGTAAATTTGAGCAATAATCTGGTAGCCGTTAATCTCGATCATTTTTTATTTAAACTGCTAGAAAAATTTTATTCAATATAGTCATCGATGTTTTTTAACAATGCAACGTAATCAAAAGGGTTTTCTGGTAATTGCCAGGGATTAAAATTGTCGAGATTAGATAAGATATCTCTGTCGGCAATCTTATTCTGGGAGTTGTATGAATATTGGGCGTAGCTGTTAAGTTTTTCGCTCATCTGATTTTTCCTCTTATTGGAATATACAAATTCTCCCCGCACAATCTCGGGTTACTCATTGTCTATCATCGGAATGAAACAACCCTGGATTTGAATGCGATCGAGATTTATCGCTAGCGACCCCCGACAATTTATGATTCTCTTTATAGCATATCTTTGATAGATTGAATGTTTGGCAACGAAAATTAATAATTTTTCAGATTAATCAAAAAATCCCCAGCAGCTATAGCTGTCAGGTGCGTTGTTAGGTAATCTAGGACACCGATCGAGTTTTTGAGAGAATTTAGTCTCAGTGACGAATATCGCCAAAGTTAGGAAGAAAAGTATAATTTCACCAATTCAGGCTAATTAAGACTGTAAGTAGGTCTGGTTAATTAAACCTAAAACGCCTATATGATCCGAAAAAGTTAACGTTAACGCGCTACGCTTTGTCTCAACATTAGTTGTCGGTTTGGCTCTAAATCTGGCACTTAATAACAATAGCAGGTAAGTCAACTTACCTGCTATTTTACTACAAGAAAAACCCGAGTTTTCTCATCTTTATTGGTGGAGTATTTTCAAGGTGGGACATCTTTGGTAAGTCCCATATTTTAGGAACAAATCTGTTTATTCACCACTCATCTCAAACCCGCAGAGGCTCTATCTAGAGTTGATTTGTCTCGGATTTGCTGCCGCAGTTCCGTAATTGACTCGACAGCCGATGTTGAACAAACTCGAACTGCACTCAAGAGGGACAATCTGCTGATCGAGGAGGGCGCTGCAACTGACATACTCGTCGTTATTGGTATCTCTTACCATACATTCGATCGGATTAGCTCCCGATCGCGACGACCAACTCTTCATGCCGACCACTGCAATGATATGCTGCCAGTAGAAAGCAAACAGCAACACTGCCAACAATACAGCAACCGCTAATCCTGCTTTCAACTTCCAACTATTTAGGACGTTTCCCAAACTGTTTTTCACGTTTTCCACCGCCGAAATAGAACTTTCGGTGGTTGTTTCTGGAGTAGTCAAGTTTGTTTGTGTTTGTTCTGCTGGAATTTCCGACATAATATATCTCCTATGATGGCTGGGATTTGCCTGGGCTTGCAGTTGCGAGCGATCGCAACTGCAAACTCTATTAAATTTTAGCAAAACTAGCCTGTGCCGACAACCGATTGAGCAGCGTGGCTACTTAAGTATGTACATTGACGAAGTGCGCTCGCGATTTCTATGCCTTTTGAGGTATTGCGGAATTCGCGATCGGATATTTTGCACCTAGGAGACTAAAATTGTTGGCGATGTTCTTTGAAAACGGCCCAAGTGAATCAGCTTTTTTTTTGAACCGCTCCAGCGCCAGACGGCGCTGAGAAAGATTCAACAGAGATACAGCAGATTGCAGGTTTATGAGGTACATCTAATATCCTCGTAGGGACACGGCACTGCCGTGTCCCTACAAGAACTCACCAATCTTTTATGGTTTGGATAGCAGTTGTAATAACTCAAGTTCCGAAAGTAGTTCGATTCCCAAAGATTGAGCTTTTTCTAACTTAGAACCGGCATCTTCTCCCACAACCACATAATCAGTTTTAGCACTCACAGAATTAGTGACTTTTCCTCCTGCTTTTTGAATCAAATCTTTTGCTTCGTCTCGTTTGAGAGTGGGCAAAGTTCCGGTTAGTACAAAGGTTTTGCCTGCAAGTTCTAAATTTTTGTCTGCGGGATTCTGAGTTTTAACTTCGGACTGCAATTGCAATCCCGCAGTTTTCAACCGTGCAATTAAACTTTGATTTGCCGGGACTCGAAACCACTGATAAACCGATTGAGCAATTTCCGGGCCGATGCCGTAAACGCCCTCAATTCCTGCCGCCGATACTGCTGCTAATTCTTCCATATTTGCAAATTTTTCTGTTAGCAGTTGAGCGTTGACAGTGCCTACGTGGCGGATGCCCAAGCCGTAAAGTACGCGGGAATAAGCTTGATTTTTCGATTGGGCGATCGCACTTACCAACTTTTCTGCTAACTTCTTGCCCATGCGTTCCAAACTCATCAATCTTTCGGCCGTCAAATCGTACAAATCCGCCGCAGAATTGAGCAGCTTGCTATCAACCATCTGCTGCACTAACTTTTCGCCAACACCGTTAATATCCAGAGCATCCCGGCTGCAAAAATGAATCAGGGAACCCCTCAAAATCGCCGGACAAGATGTATTGATGCAGCGAGTAACGGCTTCCCCCTTTTCCCGAACCACAGGCTGCGCGCATTCGGGACAGCAACTAGGCATTTGAAAAAGTTGAGCGTTTGGGGGGCGAAGTTCCGGCAAAACTCGCACGACTTCTGGTATGATTTCCCCAGCTTTTCGGACAATTACAGTATCGCCAATATGGAGATTTAGCTCGGAAAGCCGATCGCCATTATGCAGCGAAGCCCGCGAAACCGTTGTCCCCGCCAACTGCACCGGTTTTAGTTCCGCCACAGGCGTCAAAGCCCCCGTTCTGCCTACCTGTACGGTGACTGCTTCCACAATTGTAGGCACTTCTTGCGCTGGATACTTAAGGGCGATCGCCCAACGCGGAAACCGTTGAGTAAAACCCAATTGTCGTTGCAGCAAAACCGAACTAATCTTAACAACAACCCCATCCGTCATGTAAGGCAGATTTCGCCGCTCAGTATCCCAATATTCGTAATAATCCCGAACCTCATCCAAAGAATAGCAAATCTTGCGATTCGGATTCACCTTAAACCCCATTCTTCGCAACAACTCCAACGAATCCCACTGCGTGTTTTCCTCGTTACCCGGGGGCGGGCACGGGGGCACCGCCCGTACAGGTTCCTGAAAATGCAGCGTATAAGCAAAGAAATCCAAGCGTCGTTTATCCACAATTTTAGAATCCAACTGTCGCAGCGTACCCGCCGCCGCATTACGAGGATTAGCAAACAATTGTTCCCCAGCTTTTTCGCGTTCCCGATTAATTTCCTCAAACACAGCTAAGGACAAAAAAGCCTCTCCCCGCACTTCTACAATCGGCGGCGGATTATCTAAATTAAGCTTCAGAGGAATCGAGCGAATAGTCTTGACATTTTGAGTAATGTCCTCACCAGAAACGCCGTCTCCCCGCGTCGCACCTCGAACTAATACCCCATTTTCATAGGTTAAGGCTAAAGCAGAACCATCAATTTTTAATTCGCAAACATAAGAAACCCCCCCCCGCCCCCCCCTGGGAA
>JAUBOH010000044.1:0-27037 GCA_036700145.1 Microcoleus occultus BM001215366 | reverse complement strand
GGTCGATCGCATTTATCGACAGCGCCGTACCCGAAGCCCAAACCTTAGCCAACGGTATTCATCCAGAAATCTAAGTCATTCCATAAGCATCAGAAAGTCCGAGACTTATAACATCACATCAGGAAGGAGATTTCAATCATGGCATTTATCTTTGCACCCAATAACAATGACACTTTACTCACAGGAACTGCGAACGATGACACGATATACGGAGCGGCAGGAGATGATACCCTCGTCGGGCAAGGAGGTAAGGACTATCTTAACGGCGCTGAGGGTAATAACTCAATCCTCGGCGGACTTGGCGATGATTTTCTGTTTGACGGGATCGGCAATTCGACTCTCAGGGGCGGTGAAGGCAATGATGCTATTGGCAGCTTTGGCGGTAATGACCTCTTGGTTGGCGAAGCGGGGGATGATACTCTCTTCAGCAATGAAACTATCGCCGGTGCGAACAAATCTAGTACCCTTCTAGGCGGATTGGGGAACGATGTAATAACTGGGGGTTTTGGCAATGATTTCATCGATGGCGGGGATGGTATTGACCAATTTTCCTACAACTTGGCAACTGACAATAGTTACAACGGTACAACTGGTCCGGTAGTCGTTAATCTGACAACTGGGATAGCTATGGGAGAGGGAACTGATACTCTCATTGGCATTGAAGATATTGGTGGTAGCAGTGGGAATGATTCTCTGACAGGGAATTCTGGCAATAATTGGCTATTTGGTTGGGCTGGCGATGATTTCCTGTCGGGATTGGATGGCAATGATTTCCTGTCGGGATTGGATGGCAACGACATCTTGAATGGGGGGTTGGGCAATGATGTTGTACTAGGGGGAGATGGTAACAATACCCTTGTTGGTGGCGGCGGTGCTGACTTCTTGCTTGGAGGGACGGGCAATGATTTTTATCAGTTGGATGGTACGACGACTCAAGGTAGCGTGATTTGGGATTTTGGTGGCATAAATTCCCTCAGCCTTCCGGGAGTAACGCTTTCACTCACTTTGGCTCCTGGAACGACGGGCTTGGGACGTGATGGGACTACTTTGGTGATTGACTTGAACAAAGATGGCGTGCTTAATGCTGAAGATGTGCAGATTTTCGACTTTTTTGCTACGCCGACTGGGACTACTCCTGGTTCTGGCGTTATCCAAACGGTGGGCAATTTCAGTAGTACGCAAATTTTCAGTAGTTTTGCTGTCTCGCCTCCAACTCCTACGCCGACATCGTTATCTCCTAAACCGACACCTCCTACACCACCGATACCAACGCCTCTGCCTCCAACTCCAACTCCAACTCCAACACCGATACCAACTCCGACACCGACGCCAACTCCAACTCCGACGCCAACACCAACACCGACACCGACACCAATACCGATACCGATAATTGCAACTCCAGGAATTATTATTAATCCGACATCAGGATTAGTAACTACAGAAACAGGCGGTACAGACAAATTCACCATCAAACTCAACAGCCAACCGACTGCTGATGTGAAAATTGATTTGAGTAGCAATAATCCGGCAGAAGGAGTAGTTTCATCGCCAACTGTTACATTCAATTCTACTAATTGGAATCAAACGCAGACAGTAACGATAACAGGTGTTAATGACCGTGTAGCTGATGGGAATAAAACTTACAGTATTGTTACCGCACCTGCTGTTAGCACCGATCGCAATTATTCTGGATTAAACGCAGCCGATATCACCGTTACCAATAATGATAATGGGTCATCAACTACTACTTCTAATAGTGGATCTGATCAGAACCTTTCTGCCGAAGTGGAAAATCTAATCCTAACATCTGTCATTTCCAACGCATTCCTATACAATACATTATTTTTCAAGCCAACCTTGACTGGCGGTGATTTAACTTTAGGTGCCGTAGGTTCAGTTCTCATAGGTGGAATTTATGACGGTTATATTTCCGGCGCAACTGTCTTTTTAGATGCCAACAAAAATGGTGTCAAAGATGCCGACGAACCATCAACTACTTCTGACTCCAATGGTAAATATAGTCTCCCGATTACCTTGGAGACTTTCGACAAAAATAAAAATGGGCAAATTGACTCAGAAGAAGGCAATTTAGTTGCTTTTGGCGGGATGGATACTGCTACGGGTTTGCCTCTCGAAACTCCTCTTTCTGCACCTGGTGATGCCACAGTTATTACTCCATTAACCAGTTTGATAACTGATTTAGTAGCTGGCGGAATGACGCAAACTGAAGCGGAGTCAAAGGTTAAATCTACTTTGTCTATTCCTGCGGGAGTTGACTTATTAGACTTAGATGCGATCGCCTCTACGGCCAAAAATGAGCCTGGTGGTGTCGAAACTCTAGTCGCCACGACAAAAGTCCAAAATGTTATTATCCAAACCAGCAGTCTAATAGACGGTGCATCTACGGCGGATAATGGTGCAATTACCAAAGCTGTTGTCGCAGCAATTAACAATAAAATCAAATCCGGCGGTTCCTTGGATTTGAGCGATGCGACGCAGGTAGAAGGCATTATCCAGCAATCTGTTGCTAATGTTAAACAAGTTGATAGCAATCTCAACACTCAAAAACTTTCCGAGATTACCCCGCAAGCTGCGAAGGTAATGGCTGAGGCAAATCAAAACACGGATAATGTTAAATCTAAGTTTTTACCTGAGTTTATTCCCTCGGAAATTGGTAAAGTCCAAAAGGTGGCTTTGGGTGAAAGCTCGATCGCCCTGGAAGCAGCCGCCGCTGGCACAAAACCCATCGCCCAGGTAGTTTCAGAAAATACAGGCGCATCTTTAACTGCCAAAATTCAAGGCACTCCAGCACCGACTCAACCCGCTATTCCGATTGTTACAGGTGATATTATTGAAGTTATCAATACTCCTGAACTTCTCGGTGATGACGGCAAAAATCTGGTCGGTACTGATGATAATGATACTTTAATCGGCGGCAGCGGTAACGATTTCATCAACGGCCGAAAAGGCAGTGATTCCCTCGATGGTAGTGCCGGCGATGACAGCATTTACGGTGGCAAGGGACTCGATACGCTCACAGGTGGCAGTGGCGATGATATCCTATTTGGAGGCCGCGATGCTGACAGTTTGGACGGCGGTATTGGCAATGACAGTTTGTACGGTGGTTTGGGTGATGATTTCCTCAGCGGCGAAAATGGGAATGATTTTCTGACAGGAGGTGCTGGGAGCGATCGCTTTTTGTTGAATCTAGGTAGCGGTTCCGATACAATCCTTGATTTTGAGGTTGGTATCGATAAATTTGCCCTGGGTAATGGTTTGAGTTTCCAGCAGTTAGAAATTAGTCAAACTGTTGCTGGAACGTTATTGAAAGTTACATCAACTGGTCAACTTTTGGCAACGGTGACTGGGTTGAATAGTTCGATTACTGCATCGGATTTCGTGTTACTGTAGATTGATTATTTTAGATTCCCTACTTTTTAAAGAGGTGGGGAATCTGACAACTAGGTTTTTTTTGGATGATTTTACCGCAGAGAGCGCAGAGGAGGAGAAGAGGGAGATGAATAATTTAGATATTAACGGATTTGATCTCAGTCCTGAAAAAGCTATAATCGTTAAAAAGCAGGCAATTTATATGCTGAGAAATATATGAGCCAAGCAGATTATCAAAAAGCATTAAAACAGATAGAAACGGGAGATTTATCAGCAGCGCTGCAAACCCTCGATCGCCTTTTGAAAAAAAATCCCAAGTTCGCACCAGCTTATCGCCCCAGAGCACAAGTGCGCGCAAAACTCCAGGATTTCAAAGGTGCGATCGCCGATTACAAGGAAGCAATGCGCTTACAGCCGACGGCGATGTCATTTGGGGAACGGGTTTCAATTCAGTCGCAGATTATTGACCTCGAAAATGCGATCGCAGACACGCGCTTGTTAAAATCCGCAAAACACCTGTCGTCTCCGCTTTTCTTCGAGGAAGCGCGCGAATCGGTCGATCGCGGTGAATATTCAGCAGCTTTGTCCGACCTTGATTTAGTGTTGCAAATGTCGCCCGATCGCGCGGAAGCTCTTTGTCAGCGGGCCAAGGTGCACGCCAAGCTGAAAAACCCCGCATCAGCCGTTGAGGATATCGCCCGCGCTTTGCAACTCGAACCGGATAATCTCGAATTTCGGCTGGCTAGAGCGATCGTGCGCTTGTCTGTGGGAGATGGAGCCGGTGCGATCGCCGATTTGACACACTTAATGCAGTTTGAGGGCGATCGCGCTTATCTGTTTTTGCACAGGGGACACGGGTATCGCTTGCTGGGAGACTTCGATAAAGCTTTCAAAGATTACTCGAATGCGATCGCCATGTGCGATCGCGATGCCGAAGCTTTTGCCAGTCGCGCCAAGGTGCAGCAGGCTTTGGGTAATTTAGAAGAAGCCGTCGCCGATTTTCAGCAAGCAGCAGCGCTTTGGCTCAATCAGGGAAATTGGGAAGCTCACCAACAGGCGATCGCACAAGCTAAGTTAATCAAACCACAAGCTGATGCCAAAAAAGCAGCGGAATCAAGGATCATTCGAGTCCCGATTAAATATCGTTGGGGAGGAGTTCCAGTCGTTGAAGTTATATTTAATAATGATTATCCCTTGATTTTTGATATGCTTCTGGATACCGGAGCTAGCATGACATTAATTACGCAGCGGATGGCTGATGCTCTGAGAATTGTGCCCTCTGGAAGTTGTCAGGGCGGCATTGCTGATGGTAGTTTTGTGATATTTAATTTGGGTTGGGTTAAATCTGTGGCAGTGCAAACGGCTGTTGTCTACAATATACAAGTTGCGATCGCCCCTAGGTCAAATGAGGGGCTTTTAGGACAAGATTTTCTTGCTCATTATAATGTACGGATTCTCGAAAATGAAGTAGAATTTCATCCCCGATAATCTCTGCTTGTCTAGCGCTCAATCGCGGTAGCTTCCTCAAAAATCGGGCTGATTCATTCTTCCGCAGCCCGACAGGGACTTAAGTCCCTGTCTAATAGCTAAAGTCGGTTAAAACCGACTCATAAGCTCATCGGCATTTGGATTGCTACAGTCGTCTTTAGACGACTTCAGCTCTCTCGACAGGGGTTTAAACCCCTGTCGGACTTTCGGAGTGTCGGACTACTACAGCTTTGATAAAATGAATCAGCCTGCTTAATTTTTAATCTTATTCACGTAGCCCCACAAACTATAATCGCGACTCAGCCAACCCCGGAAAAATGCCATCTGACTCGGATCTTCTTGCACCCGTTTGTAGCGGTAAATAATCCGTTCGTTAATCATTTGCAGCGCCGTATTCTTGTTGTTGGCGGCTTTCAGCGCTTCCCTGGTGCGCGCGTCAAAAACGCCGGTTTGTGGCAATCCTAAAGCTTGCTGTAAAAATGTAATAGAATTGTTAATACCGAAATTAACGGCGGTGTCAAACATGACGATCGCCAATGCAGGCTGCATCGTCCCCGAAAGGCTCGAATCCCAGTAATATTTATAGATTTCCAAGAGTTCTGCTTCCGACATCTGTATCACGTCGAGGGGTGGCAGCCCGCGACTGTAGCGGTAGGAGTTGTATTCTGTTTGCAGGATGCCCCGATAAGTTCTACCGCCCTTATCTGCGGGGTGATTGCTGAATCCGCCCTCAAAATATAGGGTGAAATAAAGCGCTGTTTGAAATAATTTCTGCCGAAAGCTTGCTGTCTGCTGCTGCTGCGCGAGAGTCTTTTGGGCAAAGGGTAAGGGGATTGCTAAGGTTAACAAGAGTATCCCCAGCAGGATGTTTGGTTTCCACTTGATGTTATGTTGGCGCCCTGAAGCTTGCTTGTCGCTCATAAATTCTCTGTGACGATCGCCCGTAGTTCCGCTAAAACTGCTACTCTGCAAAATGATCTAGATTCAACCTTTAACTTGATAGCACAGATAGGCCGCCAAATGAATTCCGATTTTCGCAACCAATCAGAAACACCCGAATTTGAAGATGCTGCATCGCTGACTGTCGTTGCAGAAACCTATTACTCCCAAGGCAATTTAGCAGCAGCCGACGCCGCTTGTCGCCGAGCTCTGGAATTGCAACCGGATTGGGCGGCGGCTTACGTGACAATGGGCAATGTGCAGCAAGCAAGCGGGCAAATTGAGGAAGCGATGCGGTTTTATTCCGAGGCGATCGCCCTGAATCCCGATTTTGCTGAGGCTTATGCTAATTTGGGCAGTATGCTCTACAAACAAGGGCGTTTGGTAGAGGCGATTGTCAATTATCAAAAGGCGATCGAACTCAAACCAACTTTAGCTGCTGCTTACTGGAATTTGGCTGGGGCGCTGAAGCAGCAGGGGCAGTCTGATGCAGCCGTAGCATACGAGCAAAAAGCTCTCGAACTCAATCCCCATCTGGCTCAGGTTGATTTTCACATAAATTTAGGCGATAAATTAGCGCGACAAGGGAAGTTAGATGAGGCTGTGGCTGCATGGCAACGGGCGATCGCTTTTAAACCCGATTTACCCGAAGCCTACTGTCAAATTGGCATTGTTTTGCGCCACCAAGGCAATTTTAAAGACGCCATACCGAACCTTCAAAAAGCCCTAGAAATTAAACCCGATTTTATTTCCGCCCACCAGCATTTGTGCGGCATCCTCAGAGACACCAGCGATTTAGCGGCGGCGCGGCAAGCCGTGCACAAATACAGCCAAATGTGCGCCGAAACCGATCCGATTATGACGGCAATTTACTTCGTCAGCACCTATCAAGTCTCGGGATTGAATCAAATTGCGGGCGAGCGATTTCTAGAACTAGAATCGTACTTGCAGCAAAACTTAGAAACCGCTAGTTCGATAGAAATTAAATCGCTTTATGCAAACTTCTTATTCAGTACGCCCTATGTGCGAGATGACTTGGCAGCCAACTCTCAACTTTACAGATTAATTGCCGAAAAGTACATCGAAAAATGTATCAAACCGAATTTTTCTCAACCCGCAAATTACACTTTAAAACCCAAAGCGCCAGCCAGCAAGTTAAAAATCGGGTTTTTGTCCAATCACTTCAGCCGCCATTCTGTAGGCTGGTGCAGCGCTGACATTCTTTACGAATTGTCCGAGATCGCACCCAATTTGTATTTATACGCTTCCGAAAGAATTGTTGAGGACGATCGCACTCAGCAATTTGAAAGTCTCGGTAAACTGACTTTTCCCAAAACTTACCCAAACGGACTTGCCAATTCCGCAGAAATTATCGCCCAAATTCAGCAAGATGAATTAGACATTTTAGTCGATTTAGATTCTCTCAGCGTACCAGTACACGCTGAAATTCTCTACCAAAAACCCGCGCCTGTTTGTGTTTCTTGGCTCGGATTTGATGCTCCTTACATATCCTCAGAAAATTACTTTCTTACAGACTGGCACTCGCACCCAGCCGGCCGAGAAAAATATTATGACGAGCAGCTAATTAGGATGCCGGATTCCTTTGTTGCGGTGTCAGGTTTCCAAAGGTATGGAGTCGATCCGGCGGTATTGAGAAAATCGAATCGGATTGGTTTAGATCAGATAGTTTACTTGTGCGTCGCTCCCGGCAGAAAATTTAATCGCGAGTTGGTAAAAGCACAAGTTGCAATTCTCAAACAAGTGCCGAACAGTATCTTAATTCACAAAGCTTTAGGCGATGCTGCGGTGTTTGAGGCTGCGTATCACCAAGCTTGCGAAGCTGAGGGAGTTAGCCGGCACCGCATTAAGTTTTTGCCCAGGGTTGCTACCGAGGAAGAGCACAGAATTGTCTATTTGCTGGCCGATGTTTTGTTAGATTCTTATCCTTACAATGGAGGCACTCACACTTTAGAAGCTTTGTGGTTTAATTTGCCTGTGATAACTCGCACCGGAGAGCAATTTTTGTCGAGAATGAGTTATTCGTTTTTGCAGGCTTTGGGAATTGAAACTGGTGTAGCTTGGTCTTGGCCGGAATATGTGGATTTGGGTGTAAAATTGGGTAAGGATGGTGAGTTGAGAAACGCAATTAAAGCACAGTTGGTGAAATCTAAAAATGCAGCAAATTTGTCACCGCTGTGGAACCCGAAAAAGTTTGCGGGAGATATGTATGCGGTGTTTAAAAAACTGTGTAAAATCTGAATGAATAGTATGATTTCCACTAGAATGACCGCGATTAGATAGGTTTGTAGTGAGGACTTCAGTCCGCATCAATCAGAGGACTGAAGTCCTCACTACAAACAAACCGAAAAAGGTTATTTACTCGAAGGCTATTTGACTACTGACGTTGGACGTTCGCGAGCGGGGACAGCACTATGACAAATGACAAATGACAACTGACAACTGACAACTGACAAATGACAACTGACTAATGACAACTATTAAGTTTTGGAAACAGCCGACTTCCGAAGCTTGGGTCGAACAGGCGATCGCCCATTTGGATACAATCCTATTAGATCATTCTCACTGCGAGCGGAAAGCAGCGGGAGTAGCGTTAAATTTAATGTTTCGCAACCGGGCACGGGAAAAATTGGTGAGGATGTTAACCGCGATCGCCCGCGAAGAATTAGAGCATTTCGAGCAAGTGAACCAGCGGTTAGAACAGCGCGGCATCGCTTTGGGCCCTTTGGCCGCGCCTCCCTACGGCGCGGGTTTGTCGGGTCAAATTCGCAAGCAGGAACCGGAGAGACTTTTGGATTCTTTGCTGGTTTCTGGTTTGATTGAAGCTAGAAGTCACGAAAGGCTGGGGCTGCTGGGCGAGCATTGTCCCGACTCGGAATTAGCTAAGTTTTACCGCAGTTTGATGGCATCGGAAGCGCGCCATTATGGGGTATATTGGATTTTGGCAACAACTTATTTCGATCGCGCTCTTGTGATTCAGAGGCTGGAGGAATTATCATTGGTAGAGAGCGAGTTGCTGGCAACTCTTTATCCTGAACCGAGAATTCATAGTTAAAAATCAGGTGCATTTAAAGACTGTAAAACACAAAAAATCAGTAATTTTACAGTTGAAGTCAAAAATAAATAGTAACTTGTAACAACCAATGGAAACCAAACATCTGGATTTTTTAGTTCGTTCCTGGGAAACACGCGATCGGGCTGATGCCTTTCATTTAATTAAGGATATTTTAGTAGAGTACGGTTTAATATGTGAGCCTTTCGGTGCCGATCGAGATGTCTATGATGTAGAATTACATTATCAGAAAAAGGGTGGAGAATTTTGGGTTGTTGAACGGCGAGGAGAAATAGTGGGTACAGCCGCTTACTATCCGATTGAGCGCGGGAATAATGCTGTAGAAATTCGCAAAATGTATGTTTTGCCAGCAGCAAGGGGACAAGGTTTGGGAAAATTTTTACTGCAAGAATTGGAAAGTAAAATTATCGCTCGCGGCTTTGATGAAATCTGGATAGAAACTGCTAGTATTCTCAAAGAAGCTGTTAAAATGTACGAAAATAACGGATATGTACCGACAACGGGGGTGGAGACGCAAAGGTGCGATCGGGTTTACAAAAAAGTTATAAAATTTAATCCTCACTACGAACATCATAAAATTGGTTCGTAGTGAGGACTTTAGTCCTTCTTTATGAGGACTAAAGTCCTCACTACGAACATCTTTTAATTTCTCTTTTGCCGCAGCGGAATCTCGATCGCAAATTCCGAACCTTCTCCCAGTACAGAATTGCAAGAAAGATTGCCGCCGTGTTTTTCTACAATAATAGAGTGCGAAATTGCCAATCCTAAGCCTGTGCCTTTGCCAATGGGTTTAGTGGTGAAAAATGGGTCAAATAAGCGCTTTTTCACATTTTCACTCATCCCGGGGCCGCTGTCAGCGATCCGCATCGTAACGCAGTTATTGGCGGTTACTTCGGTGGTAATTGTAATTGCCAGATTTTTGCCCGGGCGATCGGATTTATTTATGTCCATTTCCAAGGCGTCGATCGCATTGCTCAACAAATTCATAAATACTTGATTTAACTGACCGGGATAACATTCAACCAAAGGCAAATTACCGTATTCTTTAATCAGATTAATTGGCGGGCGATCAGGTTTATTTTTCAGGCGGTTTTGCAAAATCAGCAGCGTGCTTTCAATGCCTTCGTGAATGTCTACTTGTTTCATTTCGGCTTCGTCAAGTCTTGAGAAAGTCCGCAGGCTCAAAACTATGTCGCGGATGCGATCTGCTCCGACTTTCATAGATGCTAAAATTTTCGGTAAATCTTCAACAATGTAATCAATTTCAAAGTCTTCTCTTGCATCTAAAATTGTGGCGCTAGGCTGCGGGTATTCTTGCTGGTAAAGTTGCAGCAGTTCAAGCAAATTTTCACTGTATTCGCTGGTGTAGCTGAGATTGCCGTAGATAAAGTTAACCGGGTTGTTAATTTCGTGGGCGACACCGGCTACTAACTGTCCCAAACTCGACATTTTTTCACTTTGAATTAATTGAGTTTGGGTGCGCTGGAGTTGATACAAAGTTTGTTCTAGCTGTTGAGTTTGAGCTTGAGCTAATCGGGCAGTTGTGCGGGTTTGGGTGTATAATTCGGCGTGGTCGATCGCGATCGCAATTTGAGCGACCACCGCTTGCATCAATTCGACTTCCGAATCGCTCCAATTTCGCGCTTCTCCAGCCTGATAGCAGCAAATCGCCCCCATATCGCCTGAAGCAGTTTGAACTGGCAGCGACAGTACAGAATTAATTCCAAAAGCCTGGTAAATCTGGCGCACTTCTAAGTCGCCTAGAGTGCCGACATCATTTAATCGCAGGATTTCCAGCCGCAAAATCTGCTGCACCATAGGGCTAGATTGCTCATCAACGGCATAAGAACCGATTAAACTTGGTAAATCTGGATTTTTCGCTTCGCAGACTGTATCCCAAACCGGGGGATTGCTATTGGGGCGATACCAAATGAAGACGCACCAATCTAGCTCCATTAGGCGGTGAATTTCTTGAACGGCGGTTGCTAAAATTGTGTTTAAATCTAAAGAATTGCGGATTTGGTTGGCAATTTGATTGAGCAGTTGTTCTCTCTGAGCTTGCTGTCTGAGGGCTTGTTCCGATCGCACTAATGTTTCTTCTGCAAGGAAGCGATCGGTTAAATCTTGGACGACGGCTTGGATAACTTTTTCATTTCCAACTTGGATGACTGTCAGCACGACTTCTGCCGGAAAATCCGTACCGTCTAAGCGCTGGTGAAGCCAGTCAAAACGGTAGTTTCCCCGTTGAAAGGCGATCGCAATCATCTCATTAGCCATAGTCAAAGAGTCTCTGCCACTGGCTTGGAAAGGCGGCGACAATTCGCCTGGATTCTTGCCGACAAACTGCCCTTGGTTAGTGGCTCCAAATAGTTCTATGGTGGCGTTATTGACATTGCGGATACCGTTTTCATCTAACATTAGAACGGCCAAGCTGGTTAATTCGTAAAGTAATCGAAATTTGGCTTCCGACTGTTGCAATGCGGCTTCTGTTTGCTTGCGATCGGTAATGTCGGCAACCATTGCCAAAGCGCCGGCATAGCGTCCCTGTTTGTCTGACAAAGAATTACTAGAAACTATCGCCCACAAGTCGCTGCCGTCTCGGCGGCGGAACTTAAAATCGTGCTGTTCGCTAATTCCTTCGCGGCGGCGGTCGAGATTGGCTTCGGCGATCGCCATGCCTTCTGCATCCATGAAAGCAAATAGCGTCTGTCCGATCGTTTCCTCTACAGTACAACCGAGCATATCAGCCATTTTTTGGTTGACAAAAGTAGTTTTACCACCCGCATCTATCATCCAAATTCCTTCGTCTGCTGTCTCGACAATGCACCTGTATTTTTCCTCGCTTTCCTTGAGGGCTTCTTCTGCTATTTGGCGAGCTGTAATGTTTTGAGTCATTAGCAATCCGCCGGTGATTTCTTGCCGTTCGTTTCTGACTGGCAAAGTATAAGCGAGGTAGATGCGATCGCGGTAAGTAAATTCTGTAACAACTGTTTCTCCTGCGAGTGCTGCTCGATAATTTGGCTCGACTGCACCGCAAAAATCTGGCTCGAATACTTCCCAAATTGTCTTGCCTTCCATCAACTCTTTGGAAAGCCCGACTGCTGCTAATTCCGTACCTTCTACCAGGGTGTAGCGCAGTTCTCGATCGAACAGCATCACCGCGCCGTTAGGAAAATTGCTTGCCATAGTGCGGTAGAGTTGTTCGCTGGCTAGCAGTGCTTCTTCTGCTTGTTTGCGATCGGTAATGTCAACTACGACTGAACCGATACCGAGGGCCTCGCCGTCTTTGCCGAGCAGGGGAAAATGAGAGAGCGTGACGTGTCGCACCACCCCTGGATTTCCCGGCTGTTCGCCGCTGAGTTCGAGATTGAACACCGATTGTTTTGTACTCAAAATTTGCTGGTACAAAGACTCTAAAATTGCAGCAACTTCCGGCGGCACGATTTCGCACACAGTCTTGCCTATGTGTTCGGCCGCGAGTCGGCCGTTCATTTGTGCTAGCGATTGATTAATTTGCACGTACCGCAGTTGGGAGTCCAAAATGCAAAGTCCCGTCGGCGAATCGGAGAAAAAAGCATCAAAGCGTGCTTGTCTCTGTGCTAGTTCTTTTTCGAGAGCTTTGCGATCGCTGATGTCCCTGATGCAGCCAACACTCCCCAATATTTCGCCACTAACGTCTTTCAGCAGACAAATTGACAAGTGCGAGTAGAAGTCTTCCCCGGACTTGCGGCTCATTCTGATTTCTACTTCTGCCTCGCCTTTTTCAAATAGCGGCTTCCCAACTAATTCTAATATTAATTCCCGCTGCTGCGGCGCGTAAATCAGACGAATATTTTGACCGATAACTTCAGTTGGAGCGTATCCGTACAGCCTTTGAGCGGCTTTATTCCAACTGGTAATCAAACCCTTCCCATCCGTGCAAATTACTGCTTCGCGAATTTGATCGAGAATTTGATTTTGCAGCCGCAGTTGTGAGTTTGCTTCTTCGAGTTCGGCGATTTTTTCTTGGAGTAGTTCCTGAATTTTTGCCAGTTCGTCTGTCTGATTTGCCAGCAATTTTTCTAGACGGGAATTGTAGTGGGTCGCTGATTCCAGTGGTAGGCTATTTTCATCCCGATTATTAAAAATTTCTTGGGCACTCAGCCAAATCGCGCGCTCTCCCTCTGTTTCAATTGCCCGATCGGAAACTCGCACGGGTACGAGATGATTGTTTTTATGTTTGTATGCTGCTGGGCACGGGTCCGTGCAGCTATTTTTTGCTTGACTTTCTCGATATTTTTCTCTCGCAGCGCAATCTGTTTGCAGAATTTCCCAGTAGTTGAGGTTGAGAGTTTCTGCAACTGTGTAGCCGATAATACTTGCAAAAGCTGGATTTACGTCGAGAAAAGTCCCGTCTGTGTGGCACAATGCCAGGCCGAGCGGGCACAGTTCTAACAATTTGCTGTTGCGGCGATCGGGCGTAGCTTTTCCTAACTGGCTTTGCATCTGCTCTAGCTGGACTTGGGATAATTTATTATATCTTTTTATCTTGTTTATGGCTGTGATTTTTCTGACTCAGTAAGAAAGAAGGAATAACTTCCTTCTTCCTTCTTAGTTTAATTAATCGCGGGCGATACCCTCGGCTCGCGCGGCTAACTGCACAGCACCTGCGACAGCAATGGCAACTCTTTCGTCAAAAACTGACGGTATAATATGTTCTTTGTCAAGCTGAGAAGGGCTGACTAAAGAGGCGATCGCATAAGCTGCACCCAAATACATACTTGTGGTAATCGTGGTAGCTTTGCAGTCCAAAGCACCTCGAAATATCCCCGGAAATGCCAAAACATTGTTAATTTGATTCGGGTAGTCGCTGCGTCCGGTGGCAATGATCGCCGCATCTTCCATAATTAATTCTGGCTGAATTTCAGGAATGGGATTTGCCATTGCAAACACAATCGGATTCTCGGCCATCGAACGCACCATCGATCGCGTGAGTACGCCCGGAGCGCTGACGCCTAAAAATACATCCGCACCGGCGATCGCATCTTCCAAAGTACCGATCGAAGGTACAGCAAATTCTAATTTTTCTGGGTTCATATCCGTGCGGTCTTTGGAGAGGACGCCTTTGGAGTCGCACATGATGATGTTTTCGGCACCTGCTTGGCGCAGCAAGCGGGCGATCGCGACTCCGGCCGCACCGGCTCCGTTAATCACGATACACACTTCTTCGATTGTTTTTTTGACGATTTTTAAGGCATTAATTAATGCTGCCAAACTAACAATCGCCGTCCCGTGCTGGTCGTCGTGAAAAATTGGAATATCTAAGGTTTCCCGCAATCTTGCTTCGATTTCAAAGCAGCGGGGAGAAGAAATATCTTCGAGGTTAACGCCTCCAAAAACCGGGGCGATATTCTGCACGGTGCGAATAATTTCCTCGGTATCTTGGGTGTTCAAACAGATAGGAAAGGCATCAATACCGGCAAATTCTTTAAATAACATGGCTTTGCCTTCCATGACTGGCAGTGCGGCGGCAGGGCCGAGGTTTCCCAGTCCCAAAATTGCGCTGCCGTCGGTAACAATAGCAACAGTATTTTGCTTGATTGTCAGGTTGTAAACTTGTTCGGGGTCGTTGGCGATCGCCGTACAGATGCGGGCGACTCCCGGGGTGTAGGCCATTGCCAAATCGGACTGGCGTTTAAGGGAAATTTTGCTAACTACGCTGATTTTTCCGCCGCGGTGCAAGTTGAAAGTTCGATCGTACACATCGATCACTTTGATATCCGGCAGCGCTTTCACTGCTTGGACTATTTCTTCGTTGTGCTCGATGCTGTAAGCATCGACGGTGATATCGCGAACGGTAGTGGCGCGGGTTTGCTCGATCAAATCGATTTGGCCGAAGTTGCCGCCGACAGAGGCGATCGCGCTGGTGATGCTTGCGAGCATTCCCGGCCGGTTCGGCAGAGCCACACGAATCGTTAAACTAAAGCTGGGGTTCGGTGTCAGTTTTACCATGATGGCTTGATTTGAGATTGGAGAATTTCAATCTTAGATTTTATCGCCAATGTTAGGCATAAAATTTAATAATTCAAATTTTCAACTGAAATTTTTAACAAATTCTATTTTTCTGTCAAGTTCGCAGCGAATCGCGAATCTGAAGCACAACTCTATTTTTCAAAATATTTCTGCTCACAGCGAACCAGGGGAATCCTTCGCCGAGATTTATTTTCCTGCGATACCGGCTAATTCCTGCTGCTGTCTTTTGAAATGAGACACTCAGGAGAGGAAAGCGAGGCTTTTTGGCAGCCGGGAATTGGGAGGAGAAAAGTAGATGCACGGCTGTTTGAGCCGGCAGATAAAAATTAGATCGACTGACAAGCGGGCATTTTGTATGTAAATTGTTGGTGCTTAATACTTGCCTTCGATCGCGAGTGCAACTTTACAAACGATCGAACTACCTGCACCCTGTGCACGAAAATTTCAGCGACTGTTACTAATACGCAATCTACTCAACACTTCCTCACAGGCACTGATTTAGCTCAGCACTACGAGTGGCTGGTTGTTAACTGTCAATTTTAGCGATCGGTCGCAGCATCCGCACAGATAATAGTAAAGATTTTGCAAGCGAGACAATCGGCGGGAACTTTTTCTAAGTCTTGTAGATCGACCGATCGATCTACCTCACTGCCGGGGGGAACTACGCACAGGGCAACTTGTCCGACTCCAGCCATGAGTTCGGCAACTCGCTCCAAAATACTGTCGATTTTGCCAATTAATTGCTCTGCTGCATCCAGACTCGGCGCGATGATGAAAAAGGTTTTGACTCCAGCGGGACAAGGGGCGAAGCCGAGGGTACACTCTCGTAATAGTGCTTGAGTCGAGAGACTCAAAGGCTCGTCGAAGCGAGCGATTACTGCTTGATAAAAGGCTATTGTCAGAGAACGATCGCCAAAAACAGGTTGGGATAACATAACTACTTCCTTTCGTAGAATTTTTGCGAGCATTAAAAAAATATTAACATACCTTAATCTAAGTCATTTAATTAAATTATGTAGCGATCGCCATCATCGATCGAATGTGATCGTTTTGGGTTTGTCAAGCGATCGGCATTGTGATAAAATGTAGCCTCAGTTACCTCAGCCAGTGATTTCGATCACACAGTCAGCAAAAACTAAGTACAAATACATAAGTTAGTTGAAAAGACTAAGTATCAAATCAAAATATTAAAGATGAACTCGATCGCCCAACAGTTAAAAGCAAAATTTGAAAAAGCATTCACCGCTGCATTCGGGGAAAGTTATTCAGGTACAGATCCGATGCTAGCCGCCGCCAGCAATCCCAACTTTGGGGACTTTCAATGCAACGCAGCGATGAGTTTGGGGAAAAAGTTAGGAAAGCCGCCACGGACGATCGCCTCTACAATCATCGAAAACCTAGATATTGCCGACATCTGCGAAACCCCAGAAATCGCTGGGCCTGGCTTTATCAATTTAAAGCTGAAACCGGCTTATTTGGAAGCGCAAGTTAGGAATCTCGCCGCTGACTCGCGTTTGGGGATTTCACCGACTCAAACGCCTCAGAGAGTGGCGATCGACTTTTCCAGCCCGAACATCGCCAAAGAAATGCACGTCGGCCATTTGCGATCGACAATCATCGGCGATGCGATCGCCCGCACCCTCGAATTCCTCGGCCACGATGTAATCAGAATCAACCATATCGGCGACTGGGGCACCCAATTCGGAATGCTGATCGCCTACTTGCGCGAAGTTCACCCCGAAGCATTAACAACTGCTGACGCCCTAGACTTAGGCGATTTAGTCGCATTTTACCGCCAAGCAAAACAGCGCTTCGACACAGACGAAACCTTCAAAGAAACCGCGAGACAAGAAGTAGTAAAACTCCAAGCCGGCGCCGAAGACACCCGCCGCGCTTGGAAATTGCTGTGCGATCAATCCCGCCGCGAATTTGCAGTAATCTACGACTTGCTCGACATCAAATTAACCGAACGCGGCGAATCGTTTTACAATCCGTTATTAGCCGCAGTAGTCGAAGATTTAACCAATCTCGGTTTGCTAGTAGAAAGTGACGGCGCGAAATGCGTTTTTGTAGACGGTTTCACCAATAAAGAAGGCGAACCGCTGCCGCTAATCGTCCAAAAAACAGACGGCGGCTACAACTACGCCACCACCGATTTAGCAGCAGTACGCTACCGGATAAAAGAAGACGGCGCAAAACGCTTGATTTACGTCACCGATTCGGGACAAGCCAACCATTTTGCCCAAGTATTTGCAGTAGCGAAAAAAGCCAATTGGATTCCTGAAGATGTCGAGATTGTCCACGTTCCCTTCGGCTTGGTGTCGGGAGACGATGGCAAAAGATTAAAAACTCGTGGTTCTGGGGAAACAGTGCGGTTGCGAGATTTACTCGATGAGGCGATCGTCCGCGCCCGCAAAGATTTGGAAGAGAGATTAGTAACAGAAGGAAGACAGGAAACTGAAGAGTTTATAGCTAACGTAGCTCACGTAGTTGGTTTGAGTGCCGTCAAATATGCCGATTTGAGTCAAAACCGGGCGAGCAATTACACTTTTAGTTACGATAAGATGCTGGATTTAAAAGGGAATACAGCACCTTATATGCTCTATGTTTGCGCGCGAGTGCAGGGAATCGCCCGCAAGGGCGAGATTGATTTCGAGAATTTAGATGCTAGTGCGAAAGTAATTTTGCAGTCAGATGCGGAGTTAGTTTTAGCCAAGCATTTATTGCAATTTAGTGAAGTGATAAATGCTGTTGGCGGCGATTTGTTGCCGAATCGGATTTGTCAGTATTTGTTTGAATTGAGTCAAAAATACAATCAATTTTACGAACAGTGTCCGGTATTGCCTGCTGAGGAACCGTTGCGGACTTCGCGGTTAATTTTGTGCGACTTAACTGCGCGGACTTTGAAGTTAGGGTTAGGATTGTTAGGAATTCAAGTGTTAGAAAGAATGTAATCTAAGGTTTGTAGTGAGGACTTTAGTCCTTCCAAAGCGATGTAGGGGCGGGTTCGCTAACAAGAATTGCCTGAAACTAACCATCTCGAAAACCCGCCCCGGCCTGATTACTAGAAAAAACGTTCATAATCATCGTGGTTCCCAATCCAAAACCATGTCACGGTATCTCCTTGTAAAATGCCCACTGATCGATGGCTCCGCGTGATTCTCGCAGACCAGATATTTTCTTCTTGGTTGATACACTTGAAGTGCAAAGATGGATGAAAGGGATTTTCAAGCTACAAACGATAAGTTTTTCTAGCTTGCTCTTTTACTCTACTGTCAAGAGAATTGTATTTTTCCCAAAAGGAAGGAAGGGTGGCAGATTTCATAACTCATTCAGTTTCATTTCCTGTGCCTTTCCTTCAGCAATTTCTTGTTTTGCGCGTTGGGCCGCAGCCACAAGTTGCGGCTGCGTTTTCTTGAAAGATTGGTTCCATTGAAGCTCATCTTTTAAGTCTGCGATATACTCTTTCAAGTATTCTGCCACTTGCTGCTGTAAAGTTTCTGGCAGAGAGTGCATCATCTCGATCGCTGCATCAATACCTTCCCACAGTTCCGATACAGGTCTAGTTTTCCCGGTCTTTATTTCCAGCCATGCTTGCCGAAAGCTCTCTTCTGGAGATGGGAGTGCCTCTTCATCTTCGTTAGCAAGAACGATGATGCGAACTCGGCGATCGGCAAATTTGGCTGATTGGGCGAGAATTTCTTCCCAGGTTCCCTCTAGTTCTAACACTTGTGCTGTCATTGCTTTTACTTTTTTTAAGAGTTGGATTTAGTAAATTATAGCGCATTCCTCGAATCGAGCATTTACGGCTTTTTGCTAACAATCAAGCTCTCTAGGATGCCTTTAAACATTGTTACCACAATTTGGCGATCGTTATCTCTCACAAATATATCGTAGTTGGGACTTGAGTTAATTTCAATCAACCAATATTTACCGTTTTTATCTAGCGCGATGTCAAACCCAGCATAATTAATCCTAATTTCTGCAAAAACAGGTTTAACAAAATCTTCAATCTCAGACATGAGATTTCGGTTGATTGTATTAGGAGTTGCGAATGGGGGGCCAGAAACCGGGTTTTTTACCGAATCTGCGGGTTGCAACGCGTCTTTTCCTAAAAACCCGGTTTCTTTGGTCGGAGTGCGTAAGTCCCGTATATGTTTGGCTGTTGCACCTTCCCAGTGCAGCGGGCTTAAATTGCCCGTAAATTCAGCCTGAGATTTATCTTTCTCGTACAGCAAAACTAGCTTGTCTTTGCAGAATACGGCCCGATATTCGTGGGCAATTTCGATATATTCTTGAGCTACCGCCACATAGTCATAATCTTTGCTGTTGATATTAAAGATCGTTTCTAGGGCTTCTTTAATTTGTTCTCTACTTTCACACAAAAAAACATTGTTCCCGCCTGAACCGCGATTTCTTTTGAGAATGACTGGAAGAGCAAAATTTTTATTTACTTCCAAAACCATTTCTTCAATTTTTTGGAAACTCAAATATTTTTTATATTTATCGTCGCAGTGAGGCGAGACAAAACCCTGAGTTCTGGGAGTATTTATCTTGCCGTTTAAGAGTTGATAAGTATATTCTTTGTCTTTTAAAATCTGTGCTATTGACGCGCTGTTAAATGGCGTCATGTAATTGACAAAAAAATAGTCTTCGCCGCCGTGTTTGATTTTAATCAAGTTTTGGGAGTGATGCAGGATTTCGTAAGGGATATTTAATTCATCACAAGCTGCCAGCAGGATTTCAATATTGGTTAGCATACATTAAATGTAATTTAAATTATAATTTTGTAGGGGGCGCAGTACGCACCTTACCGGGATAACTAGCGTGTCAAAGGATAATTTATATCAGGGTAATTTGATAAAATTCGAGATTATAAAAAGGCTTTCAAATCTCAAATTTTATCGTCAAATTCTATCCGAACAACCGCTGCTGTCCGCTGGCCGCATCTTTCCCCGCATAAATCTCGCGGGTTCCCTTCGGAATGTAAATCCAGTCAAATTCTTGCAAGCGGTTTGTCAAATTGGAAATGCTCACTCCCAATTCATCCCTCATTTTGTATAAATGCGACCACTTTGTTAAATCGCGTCCCTGTCTTTTTTCCTCCAAAATACATCTAGGCATCAACAAACAGCTTGCAAAATATTGCGCTTGCCATTCGATCGACGCAATCTTGGTATTCGCGATCGCACCCCGACACACAAACGGTTCCTCGACATCAGACGCTGTTTCTTCTGCATTGTCTAAGTTTAGTTCCAACTGTTCGACGGCGCCGTCTGCTTCGTCTTGATTGACGTGCAGCACCCAGTGTCCGATTTCGTGGGCGATCGTCGATTCGATGAACCCCGCCGGTTTTTCGAGAATCTGTTCGTTGATTTCGATTAACCGCTGCTGCGGCAGAATCCTCGCGGCGATCGCACCTTCAGAGTCCGGCTCGATGCACTCCCAAACTACACCCAAATCCAGAAAATCAGCAACTGTTGTCGCATCAATTGGCCATCTCGGAGCAAAATTTTGCGTTTTCTGCATCTGCATCAAGATGTCCGAAGCCAAACGCTCGATCGTTTCTTTGGGATAGAAGCAATACGGTTTAAAAATACTCACTTTGACAAGCCTCTCTTACGATTCAAAAGACTGTTTGAGCCAATCGGGATTTTCTTGCATCCGGCGAAAAAGAGCCTGCATTTCCTTCGGATTCTGCTTCAGCAGCGCTTCGTACTGCTGCGGCAGTCTCCCGGCGAGGAAAATCAATTCCTCTTCGTTTATGTCTAGATTCCGCGCTAATGCTCGGATTACCTCCTCTTTCGGCGCGTAATCCGCTCGATCGTTCTCCAACTTAGACAAATAAGTAAAGTCCACACTTAGCATACCAGCTAGCTCACGTTGTGAGTAAGCTTTGTCCTTGCGAGCTTGACGGATCAGTCTTCCAAATGTTTGTTCCACGGTTTTTCGCCTCCTGACAAGCATTCTAGCTTGTTTTGATTAAAAGTTCAACAAAATACTTGACTGGAAAATCAACACAGGCTACCATGAAATTAGTTGACGGATTAATCAACTAACTGCCATCACTGGTAGGGTAAAAAGTGCAAATTATCCATCAAAAACGCTATATATAGCGTCGTTAACTTTACTGGAGTGAGAAGCGCTGTCAAAACGCTTGTACGCAGCAAATAAGGAGGAGCAGATCGCAAATGCTGAGAACCTGGACAGACACGCATTACAAGCTCGAAGACGATGACTGGCTATACATCGCCACCCACGAAGAACAAAGCTCGGCCTCACTGGTTTGTCCCGGCTACGCGCGGGATGGCGAAGGCTTCAGCATCCACTTCACCCCAGCACACTTAGAAACGTTAGAGCATTTGCTCGCCGCGCTGCGGATTATTAAAGCTCAACAAGAGGCGGTGCTTGAGTACACATATCCAGAACCAAAAGCCACAACACATCTCATTCGGTAATCGGAAGGGGAGAGGGGGAGAGAGGGAGAGTGGGAGAGGGGGAGAATTAGCCAATTCCCAATTCCCAATTCCCAATTCCCAATTCCCAATTACCGATTACCAATTCCAAATTGTCAGTAAATCAATAAATAACCAAGGAAAAACGAACAATGACTAGCACAAAAGAAAGACCTACATTTTCAGTATTTGGAGCCAAACCAACCAATGCTTTGCTAGTACCAGAAATTCCGATTGCAGTTCGCAACAATTGCCAAAGTGGCCAATGGGCGATCGGCGACACAGACTACGGTTCCAAGTGTTCGATCACCATCCTCAAATTTGCCAAATTCTTCGGTTCCCTCGGTCAAACTTCCCACACACTTTGGGGTCAACTTTGGTTCGTCGCAGAAACAGGCGAACTGCCCCAAGGAGTTGTCATGGTGACCTACATCAAAAACCGCAGCTTGAACGATTTTAACCGTTTAGTCGCATCAGTTCAATCACGCGGCGTAGAGCCAGCAACCGGAATTTTTGTTCCCGAATTTGTCAAACACAGCGGGCAGAAACCAGACGACAGCGGAGTAGTAAAACCGATAAATTACTACAGTTTGAAATGGTCTTGGATGGAGCGTAAAGACTGGGCAGTAATCGACCAAGCCGCAGCAGTTTTGTCGGATTCCAGCAATCAATCGCGGATGATTGACTTAGAAGGAACAAGGGCTATGGTGTGTTTAGATAACCTGCCTGCGCAGCAAGTTGCCTGCTTGATGGCTGCTCACGCTAGCGGTGAAAGCGATGCTATTGCTTTGAATTCCAACGGCGGTATGTCGCTGCCGCCAGCGGAAGACAGATCAACTGCTGACTTGTTCTAATTTTTTTGTAAAGGCGCGATTAAATCGCGCCTTTACTATAACTGTTACAACAGAGTGAAATGAAGAAATTAACGAAACAAAAAACCAAACCAAAGCTGCAAGAAAGCCGTTTGAGAGAGAATTGCGATGTGCTAGACCAAATTCGGGCCGACGCACTTAACGACATCGAAAGTCTGACCGAAGACTTCCAGCACATGACTTTAGTTGCCGAATCTATCCGGCGGAATTACCGAGCTTTGTTAGCAGAAAATCAACTGCTAAAAGACACACTTTTAAGTATAGTTGACGATTGCGACTGCTGGCAAGAAAATCGGTGCGATCGCTGCTGGGAAATTCTCAAAGTTCTAGCCAGCGACAATCCAGAACCAAAACCCGATGCAGCCCGAAAATACCGAGCCATTCTCAGCCAACTCCGCAACTTAGGATAACTGAAAACCTCTCAGTAAAAAGTATCGAAAAGTTAGAATCAGGAGAAACAAGAATTATGACACTAGCAACTGCCAAAGATAGCAAAGCCCAAATTTTGCAAAATTTTCAGCAAATTTTAGCCGAAAATAAAAAGATCGAATCCAAAGTAGAAACCAAAGAACAGTCAGCCGAAAAAGCCAAAAATAAACAACTCCTAGAAGTCGCTTCCACCTACACAATTGACAGCATCGTCAAAGGCTTGGCAGACTTGCAATTAGATTTCGGCAGCATCACCAGCGGACTTTCCGAAAAACTGAAGGCGGAATCTTCAAAATTAGACGAATTAAAACGCGCGATCGCAATTGAAACCGAACAATTGCAAGAGTTGCAGCAAATCAGAGTCGTAGCTGACGCCCTCCACATTTTAACTCAAGAGCACCGAGAAAAATTGACCCTGCTCGAACAAAACAGCGCCAACCAGCGCGAAATTATCGAAAAAGACACGCTCCAAAAACGCAAAGTTTGGGAAAAAGAACAGCAAGAATTTGATGCAGCAGTTCAAGAAAAAACTGCACTCACAACCAAAGAGCGCCTGGGTGAAACAGCCGATTACCAATACGAATTACAGCGCACCCGCAAAATCGAAACCGACGAATACGAAGAAACGAAGCGCAAACTAGAACAGCAATTGCAAGAATCTACCCGCGAAAAAGATAAAAAATGGGCCGATCGGGAAAAATTACTCAGCGACAATCAAGCGGAATTTGAAGAGAATCAAAGGAAAGCCGCCGGATTTGAAGAAGAACTAAAACAGGCTTATGTTAAAGCCAAAGAAGAAGCTATTCAAGAAGTTTCCCGAGAAGCTAAAGTCAAGGCAGATTTAGCGGATAAAGAATGGGAAGGAAGCAAGCAGGGATCTGAGTTGAAAGTACAATCTTTACAGCAAACTATTGCGCGTCAAACTGAACAAATCGCCGAAATTTCTGCACAACTGCAAGCTACGATGAAGCAAGCACAAGATTTGGCAATGAAAGCTTTTGCGAGCAAAGCTTAAAACCCCGTTCGTAGTGAGGACTTTAGTCCGCATCCAGGTTCGCAGCATCGGAATGCAAGTCCTTATTTTCTCAAAATTTTTGGACTGAAGTCCTTACTACGAACCTAATAGGACTGAAGTCCTTACTACGAACCTAATTCCCAAATATTAACAAATAAAAAGTCATGAACAAAAGAGTTAGCGACAAAAGCACTAAGGCTGAAATCTTAGAAGCGTACAAGGAAGCCGCGCAAGAAAAAGCCCAGTTAGAATCGCAAATCAAACAGCTAAATGCTTTCCCAAAGCAAACCGCAGTCCCAGAAAAACCTATTGTGGAGGCACAAAAACCAATGGCTTTAACTCAAAATCAACAAAAAATGCAGTCCACAATCGACAATTTAATTTTGCTGCAATTTGGCTTCGGCGGCGCTGTCAGCGAACTGTCTGAAAAACTGACAACAGAAGCGTCTAAACTGGGGGAATTGCAGCGAACAGTAGGCGAGGAAATTCAACAACTGCAAGAGTTGCACAGTTTAGAAGATGTTGCGGGAGATACGCTGGACAATTTAATTCAACAGTACGAAGAAAGCGCGAAAACTTTTGCTGGCGAACTCAGCGAACAGCGCGAAACTGTTGAACTGGAATTGTTGGAACAGCGCCAAGCTTGGGAAAAAGAGCAGGAACTGCAAAGGTTGGCGGTTAAAGAACGCAATGAGAATCAGCAAAAAGCTCGCGATCGGGATGAAGAGTTGTATGATTACGATTTGAATCTTCAGCGAAATCTGGATATCGAAGATTACGATCGGCGCCAGAAAAGGCTGTATCAAGAAATCGAAGAGTTTCAGCAGGAACAGGAGAAAGTGTGGGCGGAACGCGAAAAATATATTTCGGAACGGGAAAAATTATCTGCGGAAGTTAAAGCTAAGGTGGAAGCTTTCCCTAAAGAACTGGAAGCTAATATCAAGAACGGGAAAGATAACGGCCGCAATATTGGCAATTACCAAGCTAAAGTTAAGGCTGATTTGTTTGCTAAAGATATCGAAGGACAAAAGCAAAATTATGACCTGCAAATTCAAGGGATGTTGCAGACAATGCAAAATCAAGATGCGCGCATTGCTAGCTTGTCTAAACAACTGGATTCTGCTTTGAAACAGGTGCAAGATTTGGCGGTGAAGGCGATTGAAGGTGCGTCGAATTTGAGTTCTTTCCAAGCAGTTAAGGAAATTGCGCTCGAACAAGCGAAGACTCAGCAGAAAAATAAGTAGTCCGCAGTTGTTCGAGTTGTTGTAGGGTGCGCGGGCGCACCTTACACCAGACCCTCGGGGTGCTTGTGCACCTTACTTTATTTTGAGGAAAAAGTAGCTTTCTTTAGTGGAGTTTGCAAAGTGTCTACTTGCTGCGAGTCTTTCTTGAGCCTCAAACCCTATCTAAAGCGTTCTAATTTTGAGTAAAAAGCCCGATCGCCTTGTTCACTTATCGAAACTGTCCCTTGCTCTCCTGAGCGCTTCACTTACGCTCTTTATTCTTTAAGTTAATCAACCAAAAGATATATTTGACCTAGAGGCACTATGCAGAAACAAATCATACGTCAAAAAGATACTAATGCTTGGATACTTCAGTGCTGGGTTTCTTTTATTGTTGCCATTGCTGCAACTACTGTAGGTGTGGTTTATTTACAGGTAGATCCCTGGCAAAAAGCTTTTATGGGCATGGGTTTAACTTTTTCTGTCGGCTCGTCTTTTACTTTAGCAAAAACCATTCGCGATAACAATGAGGCAACAACATTAACTGCCAGAATCGACGAAGCTAGAGTTGAGAAAATTCTCGCTGACCACCATCCTTTGAAATAATCTGCTGCGCTTTACTCGGCGGTTGAAACCGCTTCTTGTCAAACGAAGTCCACTCCAAGCGGACTAAGAGTAAGTGAAAGTTATATTTTGTATAAAAAATGCCCGCGCAGGCGGGCTTTGTTTTTTGCTGATTGTTTCAAGCTGTGGATTTTGATTGTGGATGTCAAGGGCCGCCTTTGGACTTGCGATCGCCCAATTTAGCTTTTTCTTTCTTGGCGACCACGGGCCCGAATCGTCGCATACTCCGCGGGAAAACCAACCACAGGAATCACCTGATCCTTGCGTTCTTCTTCCAGATTCTTGAGTTCGGTGTAGTCAACCCAGTGAATGCAATTCACCGGACAAGTATCCATCGCCTCAGCAATCAACTCTTCAGAATCCCCGTCTTGTCGAACTACGCGCGATCGACCGTAATCCGGTTCAATGTAGAAAGTATTGCGAGCAACGTGAGCACAATGCTTGCAGCCAATGCAGGTAATCTCGTCAACATAGACCCCTTTTTGGCGCAAAAAGCCGCCCAACTCCGGTTCTAAACCAGAGCGATCGGGCGCATCCCGCAAAAATCCGCCCAACTCCGGTTCTAAACCAGTGCGATCGATTGCTGTATCTATTCCGAGTCCAAAAAGCTCAGACATTTAGACCCTCACAATAGTAAATAAGTCTCGCGTTACGCGAGACTTTGATGAGACAAGATTGCCAAAAACTCGAAAAATTATTAAGCACACCAGCGCTGAACCACCAAGCGGATCGAACCGTCTTGATTTTGCTTTTGCTCAGAAACTTGGAAACCCTGCTTAGCGCTTTCATTCACCACAGTATGGTAAGCGTAGCGCTGAGTCACCTTATTCAGAAAACGGTCTACAGACCAAGCTTGCTGCCAAAACTGCAAATCAGCCACCAATTCATACTCAGTTCCGTTCCAGCTAAAACCGAGGTCGTAGCCATTTTCTTGCTCGATAACCACCTCAGCAGTGCTGGTGAGGCCGCGATAGCCGCGCACCTGAGTAGGGCCGGACTTCCAGTCGATACCCAAGTCAGTTAAAGCAGATTCCAAAGAATTCAAATTGCGGATCTGGGTCTTAATTTGGCTAAAGTGTGACATGGTGATTCCAAAATAATTTAAGTGAACTCAACAAAAAAAATTACCAATCGCTAAAAGCCACTTGGGCCGTCGCTTCGGCTGACTGATTGATCGCTTGGGCGAAATATTCAGATGTAGACTCTTGATGAAGCACCACGCCGAGCTGGGCTTCGATCGCAGCCGTTACCTCAGCGCAGGAAGCACCGACAATGCCGGTGACTGTTTCCTGTACGCGGCCATCTGGATAAATCACAAACTCTAGTGTTTCCATAATCCGGGCTGACTGAATAGGAATAGTGAGACCAGACACCGACACCAGCAAGCGGGGGACGATGCCTCCTGAAGTCGCTTCTTGAGAGTTGGCTGACTAGCAAACCGCTATATCAATTTTGACGAATTGATAGGTTTTGAGTCAGAACTTAACAGAAGTTATTAA
>JAUBOH010000043.1:17300-27116 GCA_036700145.1 Microcoleus occultus BM001215366 | reverse complement strand
CGGCAGTGCCGTGTCCCTACCCCCATTAATTGTAGGGAAACGGCACTGCCGTGTCCTCTCTATATCATTCCGGCGCAGCCGGAATTGATATCAGACAGTTAAAAATCAAAAATGAAGCATATTTCCCCATCTTTGATTTTTAACTGTTAATTTAGGCGACGACAGCGGCGATCGGGCGGCTAGCAGAAGGACGGCGATCGATCACTTGATCGACTAATCCGTAATCCTTTGCTTCTTCAGCCGACATGAAGAAATCCCGTTCGGTATCTTCTTCAATGCGGGAAAGCGGCTGACCGGTATGATCTGCCAAAAATCCGTTCAGGCGCTGTTTGTGGTACAAAATCTCCTTGGCCTGAATTTCAATATCGGTAGCTTGTCCTTGAGCACCGCCCAGAGGTTGGTGGATCATAATCCGGGAGTGAGGCAAACTCATCCGCTTGCCTTTAGCGCCCGCACTCAACAGAAAAGCGCCCATGCTGGCGGCCAACCCGAGACAAATAGTGCAAATGTCCGGGCGGATGTGGTTCATCGTATCAAAAATGCCCATACCTGCCGTTACCGAACCCCCTGGGGAGTTGATATAGAGGTAAATATCTTTTTCGGGGTCTTCTGCATCTAAAAATAGCAATTGGGCAACGATCAGGTTGGCTAAGTCGGAGTCAACCTGTTGGCCCAAGAAGACGATGCGATCGCGCAGGAGTCGCGAGTAAATGTCAAAGGCGCGTTCGCCGCGACCGGATTGTTCTATAACTGTTGGGATCATTGACCGGGCCTGCCTATTTTTACGTCTCTATTTTTTAATTTTAGCGGGTGGGGCTTATTTATAGTTACCGATTCGGTGGCGGGCGATGGCGTCCCGCCCCGCAAGCTACGGCTTTGAAGGCTAAAAGCTTGATCTGGGCTGGATTCAGGTATTTGGGCGGTCGTAATTTCTCGATTCGAGAACTGAAATCGCTTGTTCGCGGCTGACGCTAGGGAAATGGTCGAGAAATTCATCGACCGAATCACCAGCTTCGAGATAATCAAGTAAAGTCTCGATCGGGACGCGAGTACCCATAAAGACAGGAGTTCCACCTAAAATATCGGGGTCGCTATAAACGATAGTAGCTGCGTATTGCAAAGAAAAGATTGTGACATCGAGACAATCTTCTTGACTCCAGGTATCACTTTGCTCGAACGATCTGTTAGTTTCCATCGCTAAATCTCCACGGGATTTTTATAGATTATATCTTTGCTAGGATTACTGGTAGCGGGATTTCTTTGATTTAATCACCTCAATTACATTGTCGTGTCTTTGCCCTTCAATAATATCCTTGAGACGAATCTGTCCGTTGACGTACTGAACGTGGATGCGCCAGCCTGAGACTTTATCAATATCAGCACGATAAACTGCCTGCTTCACACCCTTAACTTTATGCAGTCTCGTTTTGGGAAATTGTCTCGTTCTGTGACATTCCTGGTCTTCAAGTTCTGCTAAAGCTTCCAGAAAACTAATCTTTAGCTCGTCATTTGGAAAAATTTTCATAGCTTCGTAAATAATGCCATATTCATCGCATAGAGTAAGATTTTGTGCCATAACCAAGGTGATGATATCTAGGCAGTTTCTCGATCGCGCTGAAGTAGGTCTTGATACAAAGACTCTGCTACACCCTTATACGCTCGATCGAGTTCGTCGTGCTGAACTGCTCGAAAAAGAGTAAAAATAGCTTGCCCAAAAATTGGGTCTTCGTCAACCGCCAAAACCACTCTTAGTTTTTGAGAAATTCGTAGCGTATAAAGCGAAGACTCGTAACCATTCAGGTCTGACGATAGCGGGAGACGACGCAGCTTGCGATACACATTTGATTTTTGAGTAGGAAAAAGGCTGGCACAATAATTAATTTTTTGAATTACTGCGGCTTTCTCATCTTCATTGAGCATCGCAATATCTTTCTCAAATTCCCTTGTTGACTCAATTAGAATATCCACGTTATAAACCGTAAAATAATATACAAATATTCTACTACAAACAGCTTTTGAGTGTCAAGTATCGTCCATCGCAACTTACCAACGAACTCACTTGTTAAACAATCCACTATTCAAATTTTAATCTGCCAACCACGTCGGTACATTCCATACAAAATCAACCACCAACACAATACCGCCGTCACTGCAAAAGCCAGAGAACCATTCAACGGCCCAGCCCACGGCAAAAACCAGTTTTCGTAAATCCAAGTGTAAGTTGTTGGAGCACTTTTACCAGTACCGATATGAGTTTTCAACAAAAGTCTGGCGACAATACCGGAAGCCACAAACACGAAAATCGCATTCAATCCCATGATTTCAAACGGTCTCCCCCACTTCCAACCTCGCACTTCAATCGTTTCGTAGCAAGCTGCTAGCAATAACAACGCCCAACCAGCGGTAAAAACTACATAGGAACTCGTCCAAAGTTGTTTGTTGATTGGAAAGGAAAATCCCCACAACTGGCCGATGACTATGCAACTTAGCCCGCCGATCGCTAAGTTGATACTGGTGTGAGTTTTGATTGGCTGCACCCGCAACCATTCTCCCGTAAAATAGCCGATGAGGACTGTAACGATCGCTGGTAAGGTACTGAAAAGTCCTTCTGGATCGAAGGGGCCGCCTTTGTACAGGTGTTGGCTACCCAGAATTATGCGATCGACATATCCCCCAAAATTGCCCTCCGGCGTAAGTTCGCCGGCAGTGTACCCCCCTACAGCAAATACGGACAATGCACCCCAATAGCCCAAAAGTACCGCAATCGCGAGCAGTTTTTGATTGCGGGGGGAGAGGTTCAGAATCGCGATCGCACTGATAAAATAAGCTAAGCCGATGCGCTGCAATACTCCCATGATGCGGATTTTACCGAAGTTTTCCACCGGGGCGTTGTTGAGAAGTACGTCAAGGGCGATCGAAGATGTATTTAGCAGCAATCCTAATATAAATAGAATCGCCGCGCGACGCGCAATTCGCCAATAAATCTTTGTTTCTATTTTTTTAGCAGTTTCAGTATATTTTGACAGCGAAAACGACATCGCGCAGCCAACGATGAACAGGAAAAACGGAAATACTAAGTCTGTGGGAGTGCAACCGTGCCATTCTGCGTGTTCTAGCGGCGGATACACCTGTTTCCAACTGCCGGGGTTGTTGACGAGAATCATCGAGGCGATCGCAATTCCGCGAAAAACATCAAGGGATTTTAAGCGCATAAACTAAGTTATCTGTTATCTGTTATTTGTTATTTGTTATTCGTGATCGGTTCGTGATAATAAATGATGCCCAATGCCCAATGCCCAATGCCCAATGCCCCATTTCCCATTCCCTATATCTCTATCCCTTCCAGAGTCATAATCACTGCATTTTTCATCAACATATCGCAGCGTTCTGCATAAAAAAATGCTGCTTTATCCTGTTTATTAACTTGCAAAACGCGTAAAAACATTTGCCTTGCTTGCGCGAACTGCTGCTGGTAGTGAAAAAAAATCCCCTGTTCAAAATAAGTTTGGGTTTGTGCTTTTAGTTCGATCATGACATCCGAGTCACCGTCGTAAATTTCAAATACAGCAACAGGCGTTTGTTTTCCTTTTACTTGAACGCGATCGAGAAACCGACACTTGTAATGTTGGGGGTCGTCGATCCGGCACAAAGTTTGGACGCTAGCTACAATACCAACTCCGTAAAGCTTTGTCAATCCTTCCACCCGCGCCGCTAAATTCACAGCATCAGAAATCACCGTACTTTCCATCCGTTCCGCTTCGCCAATCGTACCCAACATTAAAGTTCCCGTATGCAAGCCAATCCCTATCGAAATAGGTTGATAGCCGCTATTTTGCCTGTGTTTGTTGTAAATTTTAACTTGCTGCTGCATCTCAATTGCTGCTTGCACCGCATCTTCAGCCCTGTTAGGAAACAACGCCATAATCCCGTCACCAATATATTTATCTATAAAACCGTTGTACTGGCGGATCACTGGGCCAACTCGGCTTAAATAAGAGTTAAGAAATTCAAAATTTTCTTGGGGAGACATACTTTCCGACAAACTTGTAAATGAGCGAATGTCCGCAAACATAATCGTCATTTCTGCCTGTACCGAATCTCCCAATCTGGCATCAACAATGCTTTCAATTTTGAGAAATTTTAAAAATTCGCGGGGGACAAAGCGGGCCGAAGCTATTGCAATTTTTTCCAGTTCGCTTTTACTGGCTTCGATTTGAGTCAGGGCGCGAAATGCTCTCAGTGCTGTTACTACCGTGGTAAATAACTTTTTGTTTGTTAGTTCTGTTTTAGTTTTATAATCATTAATATCGTAGCTGACAATTACGACATCTTCTGGCACTTGTCCCGGCTGCCCGGTACGCAAAATAATCCGCACTATTTTATTATCTAAAATATCGCGAATGTATTTTACTACTTCCAAGCCTGCCTCTTCTGTTTCCATCACTACATCGAGTAAAATTAATGCTATGTCGGTATTCGCTTTAATAATTTCTTTGGCTTCTTTGCCTGAGTAAGCGCTGATAAATGTGATGAGTTTATTTTCAAAAGTAAATTCATTTAAGGCGAGTTTTGTAATATTGTGAATCTCTATTTCATCGTCTACAATTAATATTTTCCAACTGGCTGCGATTGGCTTTTCTTCCGCCTCATCTTCTTCGGCAAATATTAATTCATCGTCGCTCGCAGCGAACAGATTTTGACTAGCTTCAGACATTTATCGTTCTCCTAAACAAACTTATATTAAAACTGGCGGTATAATAACTAATTGCTAATTTTAGCGGGAAATTCAATCATAAATTTTGTGCCTTCGTCTACTTGACTTTCGCAGCAAATTGTGCCTTTTAGTTTTTGAGTGACGAGGTTGTAAATGATATGCAGTCCCAATCCTGTGCCACCCTGACCTCTTTTGGTAGTAAAAAACGGTTCAAAAATTTTACTGACATTTTCTGGGGGAATTCCTTTGCCGTTATCGGCATATTCAAATATTAGCCGATCGCCCTCAAGTTTGAGATCAAAAGCCAGAATCCCCTCATCTTCTCCATCGTAAGCGTGAATCAGGGAATTCAACACCAGATTTGTCACAATTTGGCACAACACGCCGGGGTAACTGTCCAAGACAATATTTTCATCGCACTTAATCTCTACTTTGTGTTTAGTTCTTCTTAGTTTGGCAGTTAACGATGTCAAAATTTCCTCTAAATAGTTTTTCACTTTAAACGCGCGCTTTAATTCGCTCGACTGATCTACAGCCACTTCCTTAAAACTGCAGATCAAGTCAGCCGCCCGCGTCAGGTTGGATAAGATCATATTACTGCTTTGCATGGCGGTATCCAGAAACTTTTCTAACTCGGAGCGTTTAATTTGGCCGTTGGTGTAGAGCTCAAAGAATTTTGTGACTTTTTCAGCCAGCAGAGAGGCCGCAGTGATGCCAATGCCGATCGGAGTATTGATTTCGTGAGCAACACCAGCCACCAACCCTCCGAGAGCGGCCATTTTTTCCGATTCTACCAGTTTATTTTGGGCAGATTTTAGGTCTTCTAAAGTTTGAGAAAGCTCGGAGGTACGCTGCTGTACTAACTTTTCGAGATTGTAATTGAATTCCTGCAAATTGGCGTAAAGTTTGGCGTTTTCGATCGAGATAGAAATTTGAGAAGACAGCAGTTTTAATATTTCTAACCTGTCTGGCGTAAAAGCGCCTTTAGTCAGATTGTTTTCTAAATATAAAATCCCGCTCAGTTTACCTTGATGGATTAACGGAGTGCAAAGAATTGATTTAGGTTGAACGGCAATTATATAGGGTGCGCGAGTAAATTGTCCTTCGCGGGTGGCATCATTTAAAACTATACTTTCCTGGGTGCGGGCGACATAGTTTACGACTGCAACTGCCAGCAAAGTTACTTCTCGATCCTCTGCTACAAAATCTATGGGGATTGATTGCATGACAGCAACGCGATCGACATCGACACATCCTGATGCTTCAATAACCCATTTACCGGATTTTTCTACTATTAAAAAACCCCTTTGTCCTCCGGCATTTTCAATAACAATTTTCATCAATTTTGCCAGCAGTTTCTCTAGAACTATTTCGCCAGCTAAGGTTTGTGAAGCTTTGACTACGGTTGTCAAGTCTAGCACGCCTGCACTGTCGCTCGTAGTGGAAGCGCTGCTGGTAGATTTGTGAGTTTCGATATTAGTTGAAATCGAAGCTGAAGTTAGCAACTGCGAGTATTTTGATTCCAAATGGGCTAGTTTGGCTTTGGCTCCCCAGCGCTGATAGCAATAACGCGCTTCTGTCAAGTAAGTTTTAGCAATTCTTTCTCGTCCTATGGATAAATAAAATGCTCCTGCCAATTCTGATGCGAGTGCTTGTACCTGTATATATCCGTTTTCTTGCGCTCCTGCAATTGCACAGTCGTAATATTCCATTGCTCTCACAATATTGCCCAACACTCGCGCTTTCTCGGCAGTAATTAAGTCGCATTTATGCTGGAGGTTCATTGGTGCAGAAAGCGCTTTTTTTTGCAGCTTTTTCCGGTTACTGGTTGCGTAAAAAAGATGCTCTTCTTGTTCCTTTTTTGTCGCAAATGGATATGCTGCTAGTCGGGCGAGAGCATCGTAAAAATGATATTCAGGAACATTAATAAAGCCCACAACTCCGTCTAAATAAACTTCGGCTTGCGCTGCATTTTCTAGCGCTCGCTTCACATCTCCAAATAGATACGCCAGTATGAATTTTTGCAAATAAAAGTGCTGGAGTCCCACCCGATCGTTAGCTTTTAACAGCAGAGGCAAAATTTTTTCTTCGCTGTAAGCTTCACCTAATAAAATATCGGAAGTTTCAAAGTTTCCCATCAATCGCAAAACGGTTTGCCGATATATTTGATTCCAAGTCAATACCGTTTCTTGCTTGAGTTGAAACAGCAAATGGTTGTAATTTGCCATTTTTCGTTCCAGTTGCGGCAATTCTTGACCGATGCAATACAAAGACTGACAAATATTTACAGCCGAATATCCGACACATTCTAAATCACCATTCTCTAGCGCGCTTTGATAGGCTTCCTCTAACAGCGGTAAAGTGTCTTTAACATGATGCTTCCCGTGCATCAAAACGAATGCTACTAAATTAAGCGTCTTGCTTTTGAATTCTAAAGCGTTTAGTTTATCGATCAAATTTAAAGCTAATTGACCGAATCGCTCTCCCGATTCAATATCTCTAACTATTCCTTTTAAAATTGCTCCGTAATTAGCATAACCGAAGGCGGAAAAAGCAGAGTTTCCGTAGTTTATAGATAAATGAACTTGCTCGCATACAATCAGCGTTAGCAGCATCGGTTCAACTATAAAGGTAGCTGAAAACATACTGGAAAGCACGCGCATAGTTGCTAATTTGCGCGGATTTGTCATCACTGGCAAGTTAATTAAATCTTCTATCTTTTTTCCGGTTAAATAAGCTGCGGTTTTGGTCAGCGCTTGCTGAATGTGGAGGGGAATCGGCGATTCTGAAAAGTTTATTCCTAGCATTTTTAGTGCTTCCCGACCAATTTTGACAGCTTCTTGCAGTTTGGTTTGCATCGCACAAGCTGTGATTCTGATTTCAAAAACTTTGATTTTATCTAGTTCATCTGTTGCTTGTTTCAGGACAATTTCTGCCCATTTTTCCATTTGTTCAAACTCGGTATTGAGGTAGGCTGATTCTGCGGCTGACTCGTAAAGTGCAAGAGTCAAGTCGTAGTCAGTTTGCCAACTTTCCGGGGGAAGCAGTTCAATACCGGCGGTTAAATATTTGACGGCTAGTTCGTAAGCTGCACTTGCTTTTGCTTTGCGGCCCGCCATTAAATTTAATTTGCATAAGTCAAATTTTTCTAATTCGCTGCTGATGATTTTTCGGGCGGCATTTAGTTGGTTGACTATATCAAAAACATCGTCTTCTAATTGCTCGGGAGGTGCGTTTTGCAGCAGGAATCTGCCGATTTTGAGATTGGTTTCTTGTTTCTGAGATTCGGATATTAAGGCATAAGCTGCTTGCTGCACTCGCTCGTGCAAAAATTTGTAAGTCGCCCTAGCAGCATCAGCAACTGGTAGGAACAATTCATCTGTAAAGTCTCTAGATATTTGGTCTGTGACTTCTGTGTTTGCTGCTAGCGCGAGCTGAATTTTGTAAGTCTTGCTCACGGGCAAAATCAGACCGGACTGAAGTGCTTCCCAGAGGTCGGTTGCTGCGGATGCCAGAGATTGTCCGCCAATTTTTGAGAGAATTCTTAAATCAAATCTGTTGCCGATACAAGCGGCTAATTTGAGCATTTCCTGCGTATTTTCTGAAAGTTTCTGAATGCTGTCTATCATTAATTCTACAACATTATCAGTTATTCCTATTTCTTGTATTTGCTCGATATCCCACTGCCACTCGCCGGTTATTTGATATTTTTTAACAACTCTGTCAAATTCAGAAAGGTTAGGTTCCGCTGGCTCGCTCGGTTTTTCGGACGGTGCAAATTTAAATTGCAGCAGTTTTTTTGAATAAAGAGACTTCAATAATTGAGTTAGAAAGAATGGATTTCCTGCGGTTTTTTCAAAAAGCAATTCTGCTAAAGTTAGCGATTTTTCTGGTTCGCAGTTCAGAGTATCCGCAACGAATTGATTGACGCTGTTGATGTCTAAAGGCGAAAGGGCGATCGCGCTTAAACTCCCGCCTGCTTTTCTAATTGCTTCTGCTGTCAGCATTACGGGATGATTTGCATCTACTTCCTGTTCTCGATAGGCTCCAATGATTAATAAGTATTGACTTTCGAGATTAGTTGCTAGGAGTTGGATTAACTTGAGCGATGCTGAATCTACCCACTGCAAATCGTCGAGGAAAATTACCAGCGGGTGTTCTTTTTGAGTAAAGACGCGGATGAATTTTTGAAATACTAAATTAAAGCGATTTTGAGATTCATTTGCTCCTAAATCTGGCACTGGGGGCTGGGGCCCGACAATCAGTTCTACTTCGGGAATAACTTCAATAATTACTTCACAGTTGCCGCCGAGGGCATTTAAAATCTTCTGTCTCCAAACTTGGACTTGGGCGGCTGTTTCTGTGAGGATTTGCCGCAACAAGTCTTGAAAAGCTTGGAGCAAAAAACTGTAGGGAATATTGCGCTTAAATTGCTCAAATTTGCTGTATATAAAATATCCATTTTCGCGCACTATCGGCTTGTGAATTTCAGAGACTAACCAGGATTTTCCCAGACCGGCCGAACCGGAAATCAACACGATTTCTGTATTGCCTCGCCTCATCCGATCGAAGGTACCCAGAAGCATCTTAACTTCTGCTTCTCGCCCGTAAAGTTTTTGGGAAATTTGTAGGTGACTCGATCTATCTTGCTCGCCGAGGGTGATGTGAAAATTTTCGCCTGTTGTTTGGAGTTGAGCGAGACAATTTTCTAAGTCGTACAAAAGTCCAAAAGCACTTTGATACCTATCTTGGGCGTTTTTTTCTAATAGTTTCATGACGATATCGGAAATGGCGTGAGGAATCTCCTCGCTTTGTGCTTGATTACTTTTGCCTTCTAGTTTCTGCTTTCTATTATCGTAAGGAGAAACTGGCGTTTTGGCGATGTGGCAGTGTACTAATTCCATTGGATCGATCGCCTTAAAAGGCAATTCGCCGCAGAGCATTTCATAAAAGGTGACGCCTAAAGAATAAAAATCGCTCAGGTAGTCGATCGCCCGATTCATGCGTCCCGTTTGTTCGGGAGACATATAAGCAAGGGTTCCTTCGAGTAAATTGGGATGGAGGGCGGGATTTTCGCCCGGTAGCAGCGAGGCGATCGCAAA
>JAUBOH010000043.1:0-17200 GCA_036700145.1 Microcoleus occultus BM001215366 | reverse complement strand
TTTTATATAAATTCCGGCTGGGCCGGAATGATAGAGAGGAGACGGCAGTGCCGTGTCCCTACACCAGATTAATCGTAGGGAAACGGCACTGTCGTGTCCTGATTTCTACGCCAGATTAATCGTAGGGAAACGGCACTGCCGTGTCCTGACTTCGGGTAATACTTATCTATATTTTAGTCTTAAAAAAATCAGAAGCTGCATTTTGCTATCCCGCCAGTGCCAAAATAAACTGGTCTAATAGCAAATCAACAGCTAAAAATCAAAAAACCATGCAGAATATAACTGCCTCAAATCCAGCTAATGCGACCGATCGCGCTTTTGACACCGCAGACATTAAACTACTGGTACTGGATATCGACGGCACGATCGCAGGTTTGTCAAATGACATCCGAGAACCAGTCAAGCAGGCAATTGTGGCAGCCGAGTCGCGCGGGGTGAAAGTGGCCGTCGCTACGGGCAGAATGTACCGATCGGCTTTGCGTTTTCACTCGGACATCGGCTCGACTTTGCCGCTAATTTGCTATCAGGGCGCGTGGATTCAAGACATGGCTGCTCAAAAGCGGCTGCGACATTTGCCGCTGTCGAAACAAACTGCTCTGCAAATATTAGAGCATTTTGAAGCACCGGATTTGCGATCGCTCCTTTCGATCCATTTCTACATTGACGACAAACTTTACGTCCCGGAAATTACCGCAGCTACCCGAATTTATGCAGAACGATCGGGGATTGAACCAATTGTGATTAAAGATTTGCGGCGAGATATTCCGGGGGAACCGACGAAAGTTTTGGCTTTGTGCCAGAATTCGGACGTACTAGACGGCTTGCAAATCAGTATGCGCGAGCGCTACACGCCTGCGGAGCTTTATTTAACTCGATCGGTTGCTACTTTTTTTGAAGCGACGCATCCTTCGGCAAATAAGGGAGATGCGGTGCAGTATTTGGCGGAGGAAATTTTGGGTTTGCAGGCGGCGAATGTGATGGCGATCGGCGACAATTTTAACGATTTAGAAATGATTTCCTACGCGGGTGTGGGCGTGGCGATGGGAAATGCTCCTGATGGCGTGAAGGCTGTTGCTAATTGGGTGGCGCCGGATGTGGAGGATGATGGGGTGGCTGCGGCGATCGAACAATTTGTTTTGGGCGGCTGATATTTTCTCAGGTTTGTAGTGGGGACTTTAGTCCTCTGATTTCTATTAAGGACTAAAGTCCTCACTACAAACCTTATAATAATTAGGTTTGTAGTGGGGACTTTAGTCCTCTGATTTCTATTAAGGACTAAAGTCCTTACTACAAACCTACAATTTTAAAAATGCCTTTCAACAGAAAAAGCACCGACGACTGGCCGTGTTTCGTCTCGGTGCTTTCTCTGGTTCGCTCCTCACACGTCCATCACTATAGCTAACTCGGTAGATTGTGTCAATACTTTTAACAAAAGTTTTTTTTTGAGTCTGGTGCGGGTGCGATCGAGCGAGGCATAACCTTGGTAATGCAAGCGTTTAGCCGATCGCGCGCACCAACATTCACGCGAAACATTTTATTTCAATTCCACCAGCCAGTCCAAAATCAGATTGTTGACGACCTTTGGCCGTTCATCGTGGGGACAATGACCGGTGTTGGGAATTGAGACAAATTTCACCGGTTTACCGTCGGCGGCCAACTCTTGGTAAATCTGGCTACCGGCGATCGGCGTCCAGGGGTCGTCTGCGCCCCAAAGTACCAATAACGGACGATCGACTTTTGGCAGCAATTCTGACGGTTGAGGACCTGCTGGGGCTGTCAGAATTGAGGCGAACACTTGTTGAGCTCCGGGCTCGCAGGAGGGGGCGTGGAGGAGTTCTACAAGTTCGTCGGTGATGGCTTCGCGGTTCCCGTAGACTTGGCGCAGGGTGTTGCGGATGCGGTGTTTTTTGCGGATGTTGTTGAAGACGAATGGGCCGATCAGGGGCGATCGAACTAATTTAGCAAAAGTCCCCATCACTAATCCCAGGGGAAAACTCAGTTCTTCGGGACGGTGGTTGAGCCCGCCGGCACAGTTGATTAAGACTCCGCCGGCTGATATTTCTGGATGGTTGGCGACTACCATCAAACTCAGCAAAGCGCCGATCGAATTCCCGACAAATACCGCCGGTTCCAGTACCATATCCGTCCAGAAATCAGTCAGCAATTCTTCCCACAATTCCAGAGTGTAATCGATCGCCGGTTTGGCGGAACCTCCGAATCCCAGCAAGTCCAGCGCAAATACACGATAGCCGCCCGCCGCGAGTGCGGGGATATTTTGCCGCCAATGTCCGATCGAAGCCCCAAATCCGTGAATCAAGATCAGAGGGCGGCCGGTTCCTTGGACGGTATATTGGATTTTGTGACCTTTCCAAGTCCAAATTAATTTTTCAAAGCTGGTTGCAGATACTAATTGTTGTGCAGTCACGGCTGTTATGTAAAGTTTCGTTAACTACTTTCATCATAGCAGAAGTCAGTAGTCAGTAGTCAGTAGTCAGTAGTCAGTAGTCAACAGTCAACAGTCAACAGTTAACAGTCAACAGCTAACAATTCCCAATTCCCCATTCCCAATTCCCCATTCCCAATTCCCCATTCCCAATTCCCATTTTTACCTTTTTTCTAGCAACCAATAAGTCATCATATCCCCCTTACCTTTGACTGGAATCACGCCCCGCCTCTCAAACAAATACTGATCTTTCAAAAGCTCATAAGTAACATCAGTAACTTGAATTCTACCTGCAAAACCCGTAGCTTCCATCCTCGCCGCCACATTCACCGTATCTCCCCACAAATCATAGGTAAACTTGCTCACACCAATTACTCCCGCCACCACTGGCCCGGAATTGATGCCAATGCGAATTGCTAGTTTTTCCCCTGTCTCGGCGGACAATTTTGCGATTTTTGCCTGCATTCCCAGGGCCATTTGGGCGATCGCCTCGGCGTGGTCATTTCTCGGCGTAGGCAATCCCCCGACTACCATGTAAGCATCGCCAATAGTCTTAATTTTCTCCACACCGTACTTTTCCGCTAACTGATCGAAGTGGGAAAAAATCACGTTCAATCGCTTTACCAATTCCGTAGGAGACATTCTCGCCGACAGTTCAGTAAAGCCAACAATATCCGCAAATAAAACACTTACTTCGGCAAAACTGTCAGCAATTGTAGTTTGCTGGGCCTTCAAGCGTTCTGCTATTGGTTTGGGTAAAATATTTAATAGCAACTTTTCGCTTTGTTCCTGTTGAATTATCAGCTCTTCTTGCGCTAATTTGCGCTCTGTAATGTCAGAAACAGTACCCTCATAGTACATTAACGCACCTTTTGAATCGCGAACGGCCCGGACATTTTCTGACACCCAAATCCGGCACCCGTCTTTGCGATATACCATAGATTCAAACCCCGAAACGGCATTTTCTGCATCCATAGCCGCCACGAATTCGAGGCGGCGTTCCGGGTCAACATACAGTTGCTGAGAAATATCTTTAACGCAGGACATCAGTTCTTCTGGCGAGTCGTAACCGTACAATTTTGCCAAAGCTGGATTAGCGCTGAGATAGCCTCCTGAAGGCGTGCTTTGAAAAATGCCTTCCATCGCATTTTCTACAATGCTGTGATATTTTTCTTCAGCAATTCGCAGCAATTCTTCTGCTTGTTTGCGCTGAACCAAAGAACCTAATTGAGTGCCAACCGCATTAAAAACGTCTATAAAACGCGCGTCTTTTGGACAGACCGAAATTTTAAAGAAAACTAGCACTGCTAATACTTTATCGCCTACCAAAATCGGTACGCCAAAACCCGCTTTGAATCCTAGTTCTAGTGCTATTTCACTTCGGAGAAAATGCGGGTAGCCCCGGGAAATATCTTCTACCCACTCCGGTTGCTTGGATGCCCAAACTCGTCCCGGCAGCCCTATATTCATCGGAAAGGTCAGTTGTTCGCTTTGGCTGCGGAACGATTTCATGCTGGGGTTGCTCGCATACCAGCCCCGGGCAGATTTCAGCACAGTTCCTTCTGCATCGGGAATCCAAGCTTCTCCTAAATCCCATCCGATTGTTTCGCCAACTTGATGGAGAATTACTTCTAAAGCTGAGTGAAAGTCTACAGCTTCGCCGATCGCCCGCGTCGTTTCCAGCAAAAACCGGATAGATTCTTCAGCCCGCTGTCTTTCTGCGATCTCCTCCTGCAATCTAGAATTGCGATCGTGCAATTCCCTAGCTTGCTGTTGCAGTTTCGATTGCAGCAAACGAAGCGAAAGTTGATTTTCGACGCGGGCCAATACTTCTTCTACTTGAAACGGCTTAGTAATATAATCTACTCCTCCTACTTGAAAAGCTTTAACTTTTTCCAGCACGTCATCTAGCGCGCTAATAAAAATTACCGGAATATCTTTAGTTTCTTCACTTAACTTTAACTTCTGACAAACTTCATAGCCGTTCATTTTCGGCATATTAATATCTAGTAAAATTAGATCGGGAGGAGAGATTTGCGCCCCTTGCAGAGCCAGTTGTCCGTTAATAGCTTTCCTGACTTGATAGCCGTGGGAGGCTAGCATAGTCGATAAAAGTCGCAAGTTGTCCGGCATATCGTCAACGATCAGAATGTTTCTAGGAGTCGCCGGTGATGGATGGTCGTTCATCATAATATAATTGAGTTAAATCGATAATGATATCTATCCGAAAATTATCGACTAAATCTGTTAAAGCCTTAGCGAGATTTGCCTCAGTTTCGGGAATTTGCTCGATCAGTTCGAGGATGCGGTTGTCGTCTACGCAAAGTGCTGCTCCGTACAAATCTACCACCCAGTCGGTGGGCATTACACTCAAATCCTCGGTGGTCAAACTTTTAAGCAGCGTCGGTGCTGACAAAGAAGTAGATGAGTTTTCTTCCTCATAAATATAACGCAGGTTCAGGTGATGTGCTATCTTTTCAAATAGTACCTCTTCCCGAAACGGTTTACAGATCAAATCGTTACAACCGGCAGACAAAATTATTTGCCGCTGCTCGTCAAAAGCACTAGCAGTCAGGGCAAGAATTATTGTTTCTTTACCTTCTGGAGTTTGCTTGATCTGTCTTGTCGCTTCGTAGCCGTCCATCACTGGCATCAGCATATCCATTAAGATCAGGTGCGGCTTCCAAGTTGACTGCAAAGCAATTCCTTCTTCACCGTTAGTTGCTTCGCGGACTTCAAATCCCAGCGGTACGAGGAGCTTGACCAGCAGTTGGCGATTTTCCGCTACATCTTCAACTATTAATATCCGATAAGTTGGCTGTCCGGGTTCTAAAGCAATAACTTGTTTAACCGCTGATGCTTCTTGTTCGTCACTTTCTGTTACTAAGTTAACGTGGATATTAAAACTGAAAGTTGTGCCGCGTTCGACTTCACTCTCAACAGCAATATCACCTCCCATAATCCTGACAAACTGTTGGCTGATCGGCAATCCCAGCCCGGTTCCCTGCATGGATTTTCGCCCTGCTTCCGTTTGTACGAAGGGCTGGAATAATGAGGAAATTTCCGAGGGAGAAATGCCTGGACCAGTGTCGGCAATTTCAAAATACAATTGGGATTTGTTTTCGGCTGGGCTGCTGACGCGCAAACTAACGGTTCCCTGTTGAGTAAATTTAATCGCATTGCCGATCAGGTTAATTAAAACTTGCCGCAATTTAGCTTCGTCTGTTTGAATGTAGTGCGGCAAATCGCCGATATTTTCAAAGATTAGCTTCAAGCCTTTTGAGTTGGCTTTTAGTTGCAGCATTTCTTTGATGCTGTTGAGAAAGTTGTAGAGGTTGAAGCGGCTTTCATTGATGGTAATTTGACCTGCTTCTATTTTGGACATTGACAAAACATCATTGATGAGTTCCAGCAAATGTTCGCCGCTGCGGTTGATAATTTGTATGTATTCTTTTTGTTCTTCCGTGATAGAACTGTTGCGAGCCATGACTTGGGAAAAACCGAGAATCGCGTTGAGAGGCGTGCGGAGTTCGTGGCTCATGGACGCGAGAAATTGGCTTTTGGCGCGGTTGGCAACTTCGGCGTTTTCTTTGGATTTAAGCAGTTCCATTGACTGCCTTTGAGTGCGGGCGAGCAATTCGGCTTGCTGCAATGCTACTCCTAGCTGAGTCCCTACATGAACTGCAACGTTGATTTCAGCTTCGCTCCACTGGCGGGGATCTGAATTTTGATAGGATGCTAGTAATCCCCAGAGTTTTTCGCCGCTGAAAACTGGCACGGTAATGTATGATTTGGCTTGAAATCTTTCTAAGAGTTGGATGTAACAATTATCGAAGCCTTGCTTGTAAATGTCTGGGACACAAAGGTAAGTTGTACCTCGGCTGTAGGCTCCGCCTTCGGTTTCTTGCAAATAAGTATCGCGTACTTCTTGTGAGGTGCTATCGAATTTTTGGAGGAGGCAATTTTCGCTGTCTAAAGCGTCTTCAGTAAAGTTAGCATCGCTCTCCTGTGCTTGAATGAAAGAAACCCACTTGCTGTCAACGGATTCGGCTACAAATTCGCCGCTCCAGTCAGGATTGAAACGGTAAAGGGCGACTCGATCGCACTTCATAGTTTGGCGCAATTCTCGGGTTGTGGCGTGAAAAATTTCTTGGATATCTAAAGTCTGGCGCATTCTTTCAATGATGCGGGCGATCGCTCTTTGCCGCAAAGCACTTTCTTGCAGTTCGGTTTCTGCTTGCTTGCGTTCGGTAATATCTACAGCCATTAAAGCGATGCCGATCGCTCTACCGTTTTCATTAATTAGCGGAGTATTATACCATTCGCAAACGATAGTTATACCATCTTTTGTAATAGTTTCGCTGGTGGTGCAAATGGCACAAGACTCGGAATTAATCTTGTTGCTTAAAAATTTAAAAATTTGGTGGTAACAGTTGTTTGGAACGATGAATTCCGGGACATTCTGGCCGATAACTTCTTGTTGGCTGTAGCCAAAAAGTTTCTCGGCAGCCGGATTCCAAGTAATAATTTCAAAATTGAGATTTAATTCAATAATAGCTAGGGGCGTTTGCTGCAATAAAAACGAGATTCTTTGCTGCGATGCTAACAGTTTTTCTTCGGCTATTTTGCGGTCTGTCATATCATTAGCCGTACCCAGAATTTGTTTGGGTTTACCATCAGTTGTTCTGAGAAATACTGTATCCCAACTGTGCATCCACCGCCATTTGCCGTTTTTGTGTTTCATCCGGTATTGACATTCAATGACATCTCCGTCTTTGGCTTGAGCCACTTTTTGGACGCTTTCCAAAAACTCTGGCATATCGTCGGGGTTGAGCAGATTTGACATCATTGCTGTACCCATATCTTGTATTTCTCGGGCGGTGTAGCCGAGCATCACCGCAACTTGTCGGTTGGCGTAAACATTCCGCTGTTCTACTAAATCGTAAACGTACAATAGGTTGGGATTGGAATCGGCGATCGCCTGAATGAAGTGCTGGCTTTCTCGGAGTGCAGATTCGGCTTGTTTGCGATCGCTAATATCTCGCGCTACGATAATCACTGATTCTGGAGAAAGCACAGAAATTTTAGCGTCGAGCCAAACTTCGCGCTCTCCAAGTGTATAGCTATATTCAACATTGATGCTTTGCTTCGTTTTTAGAACTTGTTGGATGGCATTTAATACCAAATCTGCCACAGATTCCGGCAAGACTTCGTGGGTGGTTCTGCTAATCATTTCGCTTGCAGGTTTCACCAAATTCGCCGCTGCTGTCGGGGCGATTTTGATGCAGCGCCCTTGGGCATCTCTCACTAAAACTATGTCAGTCATGGCGGCAAAAATCGCCCGCAATTCTGCTTCCGATTCTTGCAGAGCAAGCTCTGCGCGGATGCGGGTGCGAATTTCTGCTTGTAAGTGTTTATTTTGCAAATCTAGCTGCACAAGCCGGTTTTTTTCTCGATCGATCATTTTAGCTTGAGCGAGTGCGATCCCGACTTGAGCCGCCACAGCTTCTAACAAGTCGATTTCATCGGATGTCCATTCCCGGTAGCGATCGCACTGGTGCAAACAAATAGCGCCGTTTGCCCTACCTTGGTAGGAAGTGCGAATTGCCAGCATCGATTTCAACCCAACCAGGCGGCAAATCGGTTGAACAGCTTGCAAAAGCGGGTCTGAGTAAACATTGTTGGAGGCGATCGCCCGATCTTGTATCATCATCTGTACGACGTGAGGATTGCCCCCAATCGGAATTGATACATGGCGAATAGATTCGCAATCGGCTTCTAGATACTCAGCCGCCAAAGGAAGATCGACTTGGGGGGTAGTAACGTAAGTATGAATCAAACAGCGATTGACGCAGAATGCCTGACCGATTTGAGTTGCGGCTGTTTGAAATATTTGTTCGGGCTGCAAGCTCGATCGAATTTGTTGAGTTATTTTGGCAATCAGCAACTCTCGCTGAACTTGCCGTTCCAAAGCAGCTTTAGCTGTGGCGGTTTCTATTTCTGCTTGCTTACGAGCACCGATCTCAAAAAGTACGCCATACCAAACAATATCGCCATTATCGCGCATTTCTGGTCGAGAATTAGATTGCAGCCATTTGAGTTTACCCGACGGCGTAACAATCCGCCACTCAAAGGCAAAAGGTTCTAAATTACGAGCACTAGCGGCAATTTGTTCAACCAGATATTGTCGGTCATCTGGATGATTTTGATCGAAGCAAAAGTCAGGATTTTTTAATATTTCCTCACTCTCTACTTCGTAAATATCGCGACAAGCATAACTGATATATTCAAACTTGAAACTTCCGTCCGGCTTCTTCATAAATTGATAAATAACTCCCGGTATATTGACCGCCAATTTCTGCAACCGCGCTTTGCTTTCCCGGAGGGCTTGTTCTGTCCGCTTGCGAAATTCTACCTCTCGTTGCAGTTGGGCATTCTGTTGTTTTAATTGTTTCGATAGCTGTTGTATAGTCAATTGACTTTCGATCCGCAATAAAAATTCTTCCACTTGAAAAGGCTTACTAATGTAGTCAACACCGCCGACTTCAAAAGCTTTGACTTTGTGAAAACTTTCATTAAAAACGCTCAAGAAAATCACCGGAATTTCGCGAGTATTTTCGTTAGCTTTCAGTCTTTCGCAGACTTCGTAGCCGTTCATTTTGGGCATGGCAATATCTAGCAAAATCAAGTCTGGAAGAACGGTAAATTTAGCATTAACCGCCATTTCTCCCGAAATCGCCCGCTGAACTTTATACCCCTCTTTCGTCAAAATATTTGATATAAACCGGAGGTTGCTGGGCCGATCGTCAATAATTAAAATGTGAATAATTCCTTTGTCAATCGCCATTTTTTGTCTGGTTATTTTGAATTTTCTAGTATTAGCAGGAGATTAATGATTTAATAATGAATGCAGCGATTTTGTGACAGCAACAATCATTCATCAAACCTTTTCAACATCAGCAAACAGAGGATTATTTTAGATATCGATCCCTCCAATAACGCACCTTTTTTTCGTTCTCTTTTTTGGCTGCTTGTCTTAAATTCGCAACTCAAATCAACCACATTCTTGCCAGATTTTATTAGACATCTCCAACAATTCTTGTGGGGCGGGCATTTTGCCTGCCATTCACAGGCTTTTCTGGAGATGTCTATTGCAAAAAAAAATCCCATTATTTGCTGGAAATACTAAATTTGCCCCAAAAAATCATGACTCAGGCACTCCAGACTAAAGAAACCGTGGAAGATGGCCCCAGCTTCTTGACATTCTGCTCTCACCTTCTAAGGGTTTTAGCAGAGATACAAGTCTCGATGCACCCGGACGCCAAGAAACAGGGTTTTTTACTCTTGCGAGCGGGCTGCAACGCGTCTTGCTGTGAAAAAACCAAGGTGATGACGCACCCGCACTCAAGTCTTCAAATATTTATAGGTAACTAAGAGTATAGATCGACTGGCCCGCACCCAATGCCTGCCGTATAAACTCTTTTATCGGTTTTTTCTACGCCAGCAATTCCTTAAGTTTAGCAATATTTTCAGGGCTGAAGGAGATTTTAATTTCAAGTTCTCGGTCTGCCTCCCACAGCAGCAAAATATTATCTTCCCCCAACGCGATTTCGGGATTGTTTACTTCAAGTGTTTGATATTTAACTTCGGGAATTCCTATGCGAATTACCAGTTCTGATTCCAACTGAGGATAGATGTATAATTGCTGTTGGACATTATCTAATTCTAGTTTATGAACTGTGTTGTTACGTTCCACAGGAGAATCGGGTTTGTACCAATAGAGAGTATCCTCGCGAATTTCGGGATTGACTATCACAAATGTTTCGTCAAAACGCTGGGGGTGCCAGTGAATTTCGCTCAGTCCGCCGATTTGTGGAATCAGTCGCTCTACCCAACTAATTTCTTTGCCGTTGAGGTTTCGCCACCACTGACTGATACGATCGAATTTGTCAGCATTTTCGCGGTCGTTGCTGCCGGACTCCCAGACGGTTTTTAGTTGCATATAAAGGTTCTCCAGCGAATTTAAATTTGAGATGGCAGGCTTTCAATTAAAGATTCATTCGTTCTACAATCATCTTAATGGACTTACCAATTATCTACCACGAAGATTACGTTGCACCCCTGCCGCCGGATCACCGCTTCCCGATGGCAAAGTTCGGGATGCTTTACCAGATGCTGCTCGCCGACGGGGTAGCAGATCGATCGCAATTTCACGCTCCCGAACTTCCCCCTCAAGAATGGATTGAATTAGTCCACGACTACCGCTACGTTCAAGCTTACTGCAACGGGACGCTCGATGCAAAAGCGACTCGGCGAATTGGCCTGCCTTGGAGTCGGGCCCTGGCTAACCGCACTTGCACTGCGGTTGCAGGGACTGTACTAACTGCCAAGCTCGCTTTAGACTGCGGTTTGGCTTGCAATACTGCGGGCGGAACTCATCACGCCTTCCCTGCTTTTGGGTCTGGTTTTTGTATTTTTAATGATTTGGCGATCGCCTCTCGCGTCTTGCAAAAAATTGGTTTAGTTCGCAAAGTTTTAATTGTCGATTTAGACGTGCACCAAGGAGACGGAACCGCCGTAATTTTCCAAGATGACAGCAGCGTTTTTACTTTCTCGATGCACTGCGAGGTGAATTTTCCCGGTACCAAACAACAAAGCGATTTAGATGTACCTTTGCCTGTCGGTATGGAGGATGACGAATATTTACAAACTTTGGATAAATTCTTACCAGATTTGCTGTCAAATGTCAAGCCAGATTTAGTTTTGTACGATGCCGGAGTAGACCCTCATCAGGGCGACAAACTGGGAAAACTATCTTTAACTGATACGGGCTTATTTCGCCGGGAAATGCAAGTTTTGATGGCGTGTTTGGCTGGCGGCTATCCCGTTGCCTGCGTGATTGGCGGTGGCTATTCCGATGACGCCAAGGGGTTAGTTTACCGGCATTCGCTGCTGCACCGAGCCGCAAGTCAAGCCTACAGGCAATATCGACTTTGATGCAGAGCGGCGAGATTTCAGAAATATGGCACGAAAAATTGTCTCCCTCACCCAAACAACTAAAAATACTATTAGCGATCGCGCCAGCTTGCCATATCGGTACAACTTGAGCTAGAAAGTTGTTAAACCAACAACCGCACTTATGTCCAATGCCAGCGAGCCCAATCACCCGTATCCACTACTGGTTGTCATTGTCAACTACCGAACCCCTAGTTTGACAATTGACTGCTTGCGCTCTCTAGTTAGCGAAGTGCAATCGCTGCCCGGTACGCGGGTTGCAGTTGCAGACAACGCTTCCGGCGACAGTTCCGCCGCAGAAATTGGCAGCGCGATCGTCTCTGAAGGCTGGAGCGAATGGGCATCCTTCGTGCCCCTAGACCGCAACGGCGGATTTGCCTTCGGCAACAACGCCCTCATCCGTCCCGCCCTGCAATCCACCAATCCCCCCCCTTATTTCCTGCTGCTCAACCCAGACACCGTAGTTCGCCCCGGAGCCCTGAAAGCACTGGTTGACTTCATGGACTCCCACCCCGAAGCCGGCATCGCCGGCAGCCGCTTGGAAGACCCCGACGGTACTCCCCAGCAGTCAGCGTTTCGGTTTCACACCCTAGCCAGCGAGTTCGATTTCGGCTGGCGGCTCGGGATCGTATCAAAACTGCTAGCAAGGTGGGCCGTAGCCCCTCCAGTCCCCCAAGAAACTTGTCAAACAGACTGGGTAGCAGGGGCTTCCGCGATCGTCCGCCGCTCCGTATTTGAAGCAGTTGGCTTGCTGGACGAAGCATATTTCATGTATTACGAAGAAATGGACTATTGCCTGCAAGCTAACAGAGCCGGCTGGAGTTGCTGGTACGTACCTGAAAGCCGAGTCGTGCACCTCGTCGGGCAAAGTTCCGGCGTCAATAACTTTAAACCTCGGACTAAGCGACTGCCGCAATACTGGTACGACTCCCGGCGCCGGTACTTTGTCAAAAACTACGGTTGGTTGTACACAGCATTAGCCGATTTATTCTGGGCTTCCGGTTTTGTTTTTTGGAGAATGCGGCGGGTAGTTCAGCGCAAGCCGGATACCGATCCGCCCAATATGCTGAGCGACTTCATGTCCAACAGCGTATTTTTTAAAGGAGGTTGACGGCCTGAAGGAGGGGAAATTGAGGATAGAAAATTTAAAATTTGACGATCTGAGAATGTGCGCCAGCTTTTTTCACCCTCGTTTTTAAACTTTCCGTTCTCAATTTTTTATTCGGGCCGTGCACAAAGCGCGATCGAGGCGAGAAAAATATGCGAGTTCAAAAGCTGCATATTAGAGGACACAATACAGCAGAATCGGCAGGTGATTTAAATGAACAGCGAACCCGAAAAAAACACTGTACTATCGGGAAGTTCCATACCAATAGCAGCCTCGAAAATGTTTACCTACCCGACGCGGTTGGCGAGTGCGTGGAAACCCGACATCATGGAAATTAACTTGCCGGGATATTTATTAGAAAGACCGGAAGTAGAAATAATTGTTCGCCAAGGCTCAACGCGATCGATCGAAAACAATAGCGGCAATATTTACCAAAAAATCTACCGAAAATTGACTGCGCCGATGCAAGTTGACGGCTCGTACATTTTAGACTCCCGCTATGAAACAGACGGCAACATAGCCCACATGATGACTGGCGTAGTTCCGCAACTGTTAGCCGCCAAAAAACTTGTTGGCGACAAAATCACAGTGGTTGTGCGATCGAATGCTACCAGCATGGCAAAAAATATCTACAACCTGCTCGGAACATCCCTGCTGTGCACGGACAAAGACATTGACGGCAAGCTGATATTGGCAAGCCAAAACTTTATGTACTCTTATGACGGGTGGTACACTACTTTATGCGCCGACTTAGATTTTGAGGGGTTGAACCAGCACACTCCCGAAAAAATATTTATTTCTCGGAAAGGCGCCAGGAGTTTAATCAACGAAAGCGAAGTAGAGCAAATTTTGCAAACCTACGGATTTAAAAAATATTACTTTGAAGACATCCCGATTAGCGAGCAGTGGTCGGTAGCAAGAAATGCGAAAATTGTAGTGGGAGTTCACGGTGCAGCTATGGCACATTTGATATTAAACCGCCACAAAGTTAAGCTGATAGAATTATTTCATCCGGGTTACGTAGTCGATATGTACCGAAATATTGCCGGCGCTGTGGGCGGAAGTTGGTGCGCCGTTACCGGTCAAATTACACAAGACGTAATCGCAGAACTTGACTTTAAAGAACAAGCCAGAAAATTTGCCGCGACTCCCACCAGAATCGACATAAATTCTCTGCAGATGGCATTAGAATATTTGGAGATAAGTGCAAAATAGTAAAATCGCTCTGTTGAAAACTAAACAAGTAACCGATCGCCGGAATAAATTATGGTAGCGCAGCCGGAACTTACAGAAACTGTCACTCAAATAGAAACCCCAGAATTGGGACTTTGGCAACAAATAAAAGAAGACTGGATCGCTCACGGACGCGACTGGACAAAACCGGGATTTCGCGCCGTAGCAGTTCAAAGGTTCGGCGTCTGGAGGATGCAGGTAGAACCAAAACTGCTGCGGGCTCCGTTGAGCATTCTGTATCGATCGCTCTACCGCAAAATCCGCAATACTTACGGCATAGACTTGCCCTACACAGTTAAACTCGGCCGCCGGGTAATTGTGGAACATCAAGGGGCGATCGTCATTCACGGCTACTGTATCATTGGCGACGACTGCATCATCCGCCAAGGTGTAACTTTGGGAAATCGCTATCTCGATCGCCCCTTAGAAGCCCCGAAGTTGGGAACGCGAGTCAACGTCGGCGCAGGTGCTAAACTTCTCGGCGGCATCAGTTTGGGAGACGGCGCCAACATTGGCGCCAACGCTGTCGTCTTGTCAGATGTGCCAGCGGGCTCCACAGCCGTGGGCATCCCCGCCAAGCTTCTGAAATCTACCTCATAGCGGGAAAATGATTAGATCGATTTTTCACAAAATCCTCCGCCACTTTGCTATGCGTTAGGGATGTTCCAGATCCTCCAACCTCCCTAGCCAACGGTGGCCCAAGTACAAGCAATTTCCGAAAAATCATCCCGGGATAGGGATGAAAATTCAACAGCAGCCCGCGGCCCAAAGTCGCGGGAGCCTCCAAAACCTGAAATTTTTCAGATCGCTTTTAAAGCTTTGTTCGATCGGGCATCCAATCTTTCGAGTACCAACCCCGCGCGGCGGCGCGCCACTTTTTCCCAGGTAAATTCCTCAGCTTGCTGGCGGGCTGCTGCGCCCATTCTCGCGCGCAACTGTGCACAACCAGCTAGCTTTTGCAAGCTGGCCACTAGCGCCTCTTCATCTTCGGGCGAAACAACTATCCCATCCGTACCATCTCGGACGATCCCGCCCCCTCCCATCGGTGAAGTTAGAATTGGCAAACTGTGAGCCATCGCTTCATAAGTGACCAGAGGACTGCCTTCTTCTAGACTGGGAAAAGCAAAAATATCAGCTTCCCCATAGGCAAAAGCAATATCAGGGGTATATTTTTGATAAATTACGTCAGAGCGGTCTAAGATATCTTTGCAAATTTCTGCAACGATCGGCTCCATCTGTCCGCAAAGCATCAATCTGCCTTTAATTCCAGATTTTTCCCAAGCCCGCAACAGCAAGTGAGCGCCTTTCCGGACGCAGATACTACCCACGAACAAAACTGTTACCGTTTCTGACACCAATTTGTTTGGCGAAATATTCGGGAAACGTTTGGGAGACCAGCCGTAACTGGTTGAGATCAGTTTGCGATCGGGAACTCCAGATTCGAGATAAGATTTCCTCACCTCTGGACTCGGACAAAAAATGAAATCAGCCAGACTTATTTCTTCATCTTCTCCCTGAATCATCTCATCAGTAATTCTGTGTTGGGGCTGCACTCCTAGACGACTGTAAGCATCGTCGAGAATATCTTTTGCCTTGCCCGTATAGCAGTTAATGCGCTCCATAAAAATTGTTTTGTCGTACTTCTTAACTTTCCGGAAAGTTGCTAGTGAAACATGAGGCCACAAGTACAGCGCATCAAAATCTTTGACATCTTGGAGAAAACGCTTTTCTGCCATCGCTTTAGGAGCCTCAGACCTCCTGTAATACAGCCATTTAAGCAATGGGGGAACTGCCTCCACCAGATTGGGTGGGCGACATGAGCGATCGCAATTAGGAACTACCATCCGGGTATTGATGCCAGATTCGCTCCGCTGTTGGCATAAAGACAGAAATATATGGGCAACTGCTCGATCGTGACAGTAAAGTGGAAACAAACAACTCAGCTTTGCCATATCTGCTGCTCTCCTACTGCAAAGTATCAGGTTTATTTATCTACAGACAAGTGCAATATTGCAACAACTATAGCTCAGAAATAGATTTTTGATGGTGCGCTCGGAATTGGAGCGATCTAATTAAAATTAATAAAATTTAGGCTCTGGTGTTGAATTCCAGAGGTAAGCTTTGAAACAAGTTGGATTAGTTGCGATCGCACAGAGCAAGCTCAGGCGATCGCCGGGCGATCGTGCTTGCTCTGTGCGATCGCCTGTAGTTCTGGTAACAGTAAATGGCGAACCAAGAACTTAAAATTAGGATTTTTGACACTTAAGCACTCACAAGTATTGCTGTGGTTCAATCCAGAATAAGCTACCAGTAGTTGAACACGCTCAGACAAGAACTCGCTCGGATTGATTGTATAAAGATATTGTGAAGTTAGCTTAACTGTTACTAAAATATTAAAAGAACAGCTTGCAAGTCGAATTTAAGAGGTAAAGCTTGAAAAAAATTGGATTAGTTGCGATCGGGCGCAATGAGGGCGTGAGGCTCGGAGCGTGCTTGCTGTCAGCGATCGAAAAAGTAGCTCTGGTGGTTTATGTCGATTCCGGCTCAACAGACGGCAGCTTGGAATTAGCCCGGTCGATCGGCTGCGATACAGTAGAACTCGACCTATCTATCCCATTTACCGCAGCACGCGCCCGAAATGAAGGCTTTTCCCGCTTGCTGCAATTAGCCCCTGACATCGAATTTGTCCAATTCGTAGACGGCGACTGCGAAATTGTTGACGGCTGGCTCGAACTCGCCCAGCAACAACTCGCAGCCAAACCAGAATTAGCTGTAGTGTGCGGGCGCCGCCGCGAGCGGTACCCCGAAGCCACACCATACAACCGACTCTGCGACATGGAGTGGGACACGCCAGTCGGGGAAGCAAAAGCCTGTGGCGGCGACTCCATGATGCGAGTCAAAGCCTTCGAGCAAGTCGGCGGTTTCAACCCGGCACTGATAGCCGGCGAAGAACCGGAACTCTGCGTGCGCCTGCGCCAAAACGGCTGCAAAATCGAGCGCTTAGATGCAGAAATGACCCTGCACGACGCCCAAATGACCCGTTTTGACCAGTGGTGGAAGCGCTCTCAAAGAGCCGGTCACGCTTACGCGGAGGGCTCCTGGCTGCACGGGAACACTCCCGAGCGTCACTGGGTCAAAGACACCACCAGTATCTGGTTCTGGGGATTCGTTTTGCCAGTGCTAGCATTGGGCACAGCGTGGTTTACGCACGGCTGGAGCCTGTTGTTGTTTTTCGGCTACCCGATACTTGCCTACCGCATCTATCGCCGGATGCTGCTGCAGCGGAATTTGCCAGCCAAGGATGCTGCGCTTTATGCTATATCTTGCGTGCTGGGAAGATTTCCTCAATTGCAGGGTCAGATGCTGTTTCACAAACGCCGATTGCTGGGACAGCGCAGCAA
>JAUBOH010000042.1:26028-27360 GCA_036700145.1 Microcoleus occultus BM001215366 | reverse complement strand
ACCAATGACTAATGACTAATGACTAATGACTAATGACTAATGACTAATGACTAATTCGGCAAAGCCAAATAAGGAAAATTCGGTTCTAAAGGTTTGTGTCCCTGAGCCGGATTCCCCGGAGTTCCGTTATATGAAACGTTATCGCCAACCGGAGAACCAACCAAAGCTCCCAGAGTGATATCAATAACGTCGTCCATCAGCATACGACCTCCGATCAAGCTTCCTTGAGCATTTGTAGCACTAGCATAGCCGCTGGTTTTTGTGGTATCGATCCGCATGACATCGGGTAAGAAAGCTCCGGCGATCGCATTGGGATCGACGTTATCCCGACCGTCCAAAAGATCTACAGCATTCAGAGTAGCAACAGCTTCCTGCCGCACCGGAGCAGCCGCCGCGCTCAAATCCAATCTCGGAGAAATATTATTAAATGCTTCCAGAAACGCGGGAGTAACTATCAAACCCTCATTAATTGCAGGTCTCGCCAAACGCTCGAATTGTTTGAAACCGCCAACTCCATCTCTGATAGAAACAGTTGACCAAACATCAAAAGTATTCGCCCCACTTCCTGCTTGCAAAAATGCTTTGGGAACGCGCACGGAAATTGTATTGACGTTATAACCTTTAGTAAAATCGATCGCTTGATTGGGTTGCTTGAAACCTACTTTCGCCCCCGTTCCCAAAGCTCCAGCGCGGACTCGGAAAAATTGTTCCACATCGAAGAAAAACGGGTCTTCTCGCAAACCTGCAAATACAGTCAAGTTAGAACCGCCCACAGGTACTGTATTCAAAACAGCATTAGAATTCAGCGGAGTTGTGGCAATAAGCCCGCCGTTAACTGTAGTCTTAGTAACAGTCTCCGAGCCGCCGCGAACCACAGTTACAGCCACTGCTTGCATACCTTGATTGTTAGGCGGACTGAAGGCAAACCGCAAGATAATATCGGCGCGTCCAGTAGGTGTAGAATTCACGTCACCTACCTGCGTGATGTGAAATTGGTAGAGGGCTGTAGTGCTGAAATAATATTGATAGCGGGCTACAGACCTGGGATTTGAATTCATGGTAAATACTAAATCTCCGTCCGCAGCACCTGAATTTTGGTCTTTTTCGCGATATACGTACAGGTCAGTTAAATTGACAGCGCGACCTTTGATATCTACTTCACCATCGTCGTGGTCGGAAGCGGCAATTATCCCGGGAGTTAGTACGGCAATTAGAGCTACTTCAATAGCTAGTATGGTTCGGCGAATTTTTTTTGTGAGCTTCATAGTTAGCACCTGTATTGCTATGATATTTTTACAGAAATCTCAAATCAAATCACCAGCAATCAAGGTT
>JAUBOH010000042.1:0-25928 GCA_036700145.1 Microcoleus occultus BM001215366 | reverse complement strand
CTGTCACTGAACCTTCTCTGCTTGGTATACGAAGGTTTGACAATTTTGGATCTCTGCCCAAACATTAAGTTGTGTAAAATCGAGCGAGTTAGGTGGTAAACTGCAAGATGACTTGAAATTTTTACAATTCAAATCACGACAAGATTACCCAGGAAAGGCATACTCCAGCTTGTATCCCCAACTTCTAACTTATAATTATGTTCTGTAGTGATATACGCCGAATTTTTAATTTTGGATCTGTGCAGTCAAAACAAAATTTTTTCGGTACACTGAGATGACAGGCCCAAAGTCAAGCGATGAATCGCTGCTCTTAATGCAGATTGCCCGGAAAGACAAAACGGCATTAGCTAAACTTTACGATCGCTACGGTCGTCCAAGTTACGCTCTCGCTTACAAGATTCTGGGTTCGGTAGAAGAAGCTGAAGAAGTGGTACTCGATGTTTTTTCCCAGATTTGGCAAAAAGCAGCAACTTACGATCCTTCTCGCAGTCGAGCAGATACCTGGTTGTTTATGCTTACCCGCAGTCGTTCCCTCGATCGACTCCGAGTTTTGCAGCGAACAGTCCGGGCGGCTCAAGCTTGTATGGAAGATGCTAAAATATCCACTTCCGACATTCCAGAACCGATGGAAGATGCAATGATCGCAGAACGCAGCGAGCAAGTCAAAGCAGCCCTCGAAAAACTGCCAGCAGAACAGCGAATTGCGATCGAACTCGCCTATTACCAAGGATTGACTTGCGCGGCAATCGCGGCAAAAATTGGTATTCCGACAGGGACAATCAAAACCAGAATTCGCTTGGGTATTTCCAAATTGCGACAAACTTTGAGCGAAAAAATTTAGGTTGTAAAAAAACAAAATTTAAATTGTTTAACATCAATCTAAGATTATTGCATCTCGTAACCTTCTATCTTGAGTGCGATGGCAGCAGACCAATCTCAAATTTAAAATTAACTTAGGCTTAATTACAATTAATGCCGGAAAACAGATGGAAATGATGCCAGACGAGGAGTTTAATATCCTTGCAGCCCTTCAAGCTCTCGATACGCTCGACGAGTCAGAAAGCCGCGCACTTACAGAGAAATTGAGAGCATCCCCAGAACTGCCAAGCGAACAAGCTGCCTTTGAAGAAGCAATTGCCGCGATCGCCTACACAGCACCCCCAGTTCCCGTTGCCGCCGACCTCAAAAACCGCCTGTTTCAGCGCATAGCCGAACTGTCGCCAACGGCAGAATCAGTCAATTCAAAGCCAATTGTTACCTCCCCAACAGAAAACAATACTCCATCTTTAATCGTGCGATCGAACGATGTAAAATGGAAACCTTATGGAGTTCCAGGAGTCTCGATTGGCAAGCTTTACATTGACAAAAAAAAGCGCGAAATTACCTGCTTGATCCGACTAGAACCAGGAGGAACATTTCCCCTGCACCGACACGCTGGCTCGGAGGAAGTGTTTGTATTAGAAGGAGATTTAATTGTAGAAGGGGAAATTTGTCATCCAGGCGACTACATTCGATCGGTTCCCGGTTCCACACATTCGCCCCTCACACAAGGGGGATGTTTGCTGTTAATGAAAACTTCCGCAGACAACGAAATGCTCGTTTGATATCATGTCCGTTGAATTGCCCGCAATTAATTTTTTCGCTGGGTGGGGGCGGGTTTATTTAGATTTTTAGTCAGAATTATGGATTGTTGGTGAAACCCGCTCCTACAATTATTTTGGTTAATTTACCGGACGCGTTCAGACTCAACAACACCCGCATTTATCCGCTTTAATCTACGGTTAGAAATCAAAACTACATAAGGATAGTACCATGCTAAATCACTGGTGTTTAACTGCTGTTATGTCCGCCGTTATTATACAATTTGTATCGATCGACAAAAGCGCGATCGCCCAAGAACGCGAAGGATGTTTTTTGGTCAATTCAGCAGGAGAAGTAATTAACTTAAATTTGTTGTGTTCGCCTCAAGAATCCGCAATTAAACTCACAGGAAACGATGGGAAATTTATAGAAGACTACAAACGCTTAGCAAAAAGCTACTCCCCAGAAGCAACGGACAATTTATTGCAAGCAGTCCAAAGAGGCCCAGGTCAAAAAATTGCTGCTGCTAAAAGAATGTGCGCGGAAGCAAAATCGGGAGTTTCTCTGCCGGAAGTTAAATTAAGGGCGATCGGGCAAGCAGCCAGTATCGAAAATCCAACTGTCAAAGAAAGTTTTCTTGCCGATGCCGATATTATCACCACCCTTGCAGCAAACCATTATTGCCCGGAATTAGCTAATAAATAAATGCTAATGTAGGGGCAATTAAGGAATTGCCCCTAGATGAAATCAGCAGCATTTTACGATCGTTACCGTGGTTCGACTAGCAGAGTAATATTGTCTGTACCAACCACATAAACGATTTGACCGCGAACCAGAGTTACTTCTTGCTCGCACCGTGCGGGCCACCAACTGGCCTGAAAATGAACGCGACCAACGCAATGGGGTTGGATTTCTTCATCGACGATCGCTTCTTGCTCGAAATTTTGAGCTCGGTCAACACTTGGAACTGGCTGTGGCCCAGAAATGGCTTGCCCAAAAGCAATCCTGTTCAGCATTTGTGCAAGAGGAGCGAGAGCTCTTGCAACTAAATTTCGCGACTTCAGTTGTATCATGGCAGTAAGTTAATTTAACGTTTGCCACCTTTGTCTTGGTATTCACCAGACCGAGGTGGTTTTTTATATTGTCCTATTTCTACCTGGTGACTGTCAAGTGCTATTGTCTAATTTATTTGCATTGTATATAAAATAAACAATGCAATAGATGATTTTAAGCAAAGAGAACAGAAGGGCGATCGCCCTCAGTGTGGCTATTTACCTTAAAAGCTCATTTAAGCGTCATTTTTGAAAATCTTGGTGGTGCAGAAGGCTGGTAAAGCCGGGAAGTTGTCAAGTGCGATCGCTGCTAATAGCGTCTAAAAATTATACAAACACTATTAGCAGTACGGGAACAGTCCAGCGATCCCTGCGTCCAAATCTTCGAGAGGGCAACAAATAGCCTGAAACTATTACCCATTTGTGTATAAATGGAGTACAATCGATTCCTGGGGCAGCATCAAGTACATCTCAGAAACCTGAAATCAGGGTAGGATATATTGGCACAGCCCTACAAAATGAAAATTTCTGTAACTTTCATAACAAAATAGAGTATAGGTAATTATGACCGATCGCCCAAATCACAGCTTAGAAAAATATGAAGAGGAAGAAAATCGCTATTGGCAGCAACTGCGTCAAGAATTCGATCGGTACAAAAGCGATTTAGATGCTACCAACGTAGAACTAGCAGAAGGTCTCGGCATCAGCCGTCAGCCCCTAGTATCATTTATGAACAAATCCAGCCATAAATTGCCAATTCGCAGGTCTCACCTGATGCGTCTGTGGGATTTTCTGACTGCGCCAGAACAAATTGAGCGTAAAAACATTTCAGATGAAGCCAAGTTCAACCGCGAACAGTTGCGGGAAGCAGGCTCAAATAGCTTGCTAAAAGCTGCAGGATTCTTACCAAGTTCAACAAATATGATTCTGGAAGTAGAACCCAGCAGACACCAACAATTACAGCGAATTGCTTCTCGGCTTTGTAATTTGCCCTTCACAGAATTTACCGACTTTATTAAAATCACAGAAGCTATTGAAAATGAAATCGCAGCCAGATATTATCATGTTTCAATTCCTGACGAAAAACCAATCATTGATGGTTACGCATCTTTAGAAAATATAGACATTATTGTTCAGCAGTGGTGGAACGATCGCGTTCACTATGAAAAACCTAGTCTAAAAATGCTGCAGGATCTTAAAGAGGCAATCATTAAACTCATAGCATTAGGTAAATCAGAATTTAATAAAGCTGAAGTTTTCGAGCTATTTCTGTGCATCTTAGAACACGAGCAGACTACTGCTAACATGAATAGATTTTTAAGAAAAATTAGAGTCACAGAGTGCCAATTCAAAACACTTACATTTTCTTTGGATGAAGACACTAATGACTTAGGTACAAAGCAATTGTTAAAAAATGCCGCAATTAGAGCAGAAAGATATTTGAGAGGTGACTTATATCCCGAAATTTCCGATACAGCGATCGAAGTATCTGTTACCTGTAATTTTGGCAAAACAAATCAAAATATATGCTGGCAATATTGCTCATCTGGGACTTACTATGACAATATGCTAACTGCTGTTGCCAGGGGCATGGGATACCGCTCGAATCTCAAACTTGTAGATATCGCATCGCAGCCATTAGGTAGAAAAGAAGTTACAGCTAGACTGGTTAAAGCCTCGGCTACATTAAAGGATGAAGGCAAAAACAATCAAGATGACAAATTTTATCAGGGAGTATGGATAGATTTAGATACGATTACAAGCGTTCTGCAATCAGTTGTCTCAGCAGCCAGGAGTTGGTTGTGTGAAAATCTGATTGAAGATGAACTTTGTAAAAGTTATTATGAAGTTTGCCAAGCAATAGCAGAAATAGAAAATAGTTTAACTTATTGTCAAAAGTTGACCAGTGGTTATGTTTTTCAGATCGATCGCCGTTTGAAGGATCGGTCTGTTAAAAGTTACTTAAAAAAAGCGATCGAGCAAATTCAAGAAATCCAAAAAACGTATTTAAAAGCTGATCCAATTTTTAGAGATTTTTATGCAAGCGATTTAGAGCGCCAATTGTGTATAGCTAATTTAATTTTAGCGCGTTCAGCTCACATTCAAATCAACATGACAGAAGCAGCAGAATTTTTGTCAGAAGTTGGAGCGGCATTGAACGGGAACAGCCAAATATCTGAATATAAACCTGTTGTTATTATGTACAGGCTAGAAGAAATGTTGCACAGATTTTTGTCGGGCGATCGCTCTTTTATAGAACAGAAGCAATGGCAATCTCCATCGTCCAGCTATAATATTAATAATTGTTTGGATGAACTGAAAACATACATCAAAGAAGGAAATTCAAAGTACGGCAGTTATCCAGGACGTTTGGATTTTGATGTATATTTATGTGCATCAGAAATTTTTGCCCGATCGGCTAGATTGGATTTTTGCTCAGAATTAGAAAGTGTCCAACAGCTAGACACTGCTGCTGAAAATTTCTTGATGGCGGCATACTGTTCCTCAAAAATTGGCTTGAGACTGAAAGCTGCTCATTTGCTCGCCAACGCCAGTCGCGTCTGCTGTAGGTTAGGAGATGGCGATCGAGCTGAAAAATTAGCCAATCTTACAGAAAATATCATTAAAGCAGAAATGAAGCCAACAGATGTGTTTAGTTATCAGGAAGCAATTCTAGCAGAAGTGAACATCGCCAGAGGTGAAAGACTTTTGCTTATTGATGGCTCTTTTACAGAAGCCTTAAAGATGTTTTTTATGTCACTAAAAGGTTCAATTTATTTAGGATTTACCAGACTAATTGCTCAAAATTTTTACAATATTGCGAGAGTATGTGAGAAACTCAAAACCTCTAAGCTTAAATTTGCAATGCTGTTGGCAAAATATTTTGACAAACAATACTTAGAATTGTTTGACGAAACAAAAGGATGGGAAAAAACTAAGGTTGCTAGCGAAGCGATGAACTTCTTAAGTAGCCTCGATTCGGGTGCTGATTGGGAAACAATTGCTAAGCTGTTCAAAGAGGAGGCTAAAAGTATATGGCATCAATGGTTTGAAGAAGCTAATCCGGGGAAAGAGGGAACTCACCCGGTTGAGGAGGCGATCGACAATTATCAGTTTTTGTGCAAGTTGAAATAAAAAATCGATGAAACATTTAAAATCAAGTTCCGCCGATTTGCGGGATTTATTCAAAGACAGCATTACAGTTAAATACCTCGCGGAACCGCTGAAATCTGTACCCGCTTGTGAAGATGCAGCCAAATTGCGATCGTGGATGGAGGCGCGCGATTTTGACGTGTTGGGGATCGAAGAAAACGGGACGGTTTGCGGCTATGTAGAACGATCGCGCTTAAAAACAGGCAAATGCAGCGACTACCAGCAAATTTTCCATCCCTGTGAATTAATCGCCGCTTCGACTCCTTTGATGGAATTATTGCCGCTGCTGCGAGAAAAACCGAGATTATTTGTATTGGAAAGCAACCGCATCAACGGGATTGTCACCTGCGGCGATTTGCAAAAAGCACCGGTGCGAATGCTGCTGTTTGGATTGGTGACGCTTCTAGAAATGAATTTATTGCGGATAGTGCGAATTTACTTTCCGCAGGATTCTTGGCAAAAGTTGCTTAAGGGCGATCGCATCTTAGCGGCAAAACACCTTTGGGAATTGGGGCGATCGCGAAATGAAGCAATTGACTTAATCGATTACCTGCAATTCTGCGACAAGCGAGATTTAATCCTGACGAATGCCGAAATAGTCGATCGCCTCGGGCTCAAATCCAAACGCTACGGGGAGCGTTTTTTGAAGTCAGCAGAAGCATTGAGAAATAAATTAGCTCACGCTCAAGATTTAATCAACGGTTCTTCGTGGCCTGAAGTAATTTTGCTCGCTCAGGAAATAGAAGCTCTTTTGCAGCGCTGCGAAGAAATTGAAATTGCCGCACCTGCTGAATTAGACAGTTAACAGTTAACAGTTAACAGTTGACAGTTGATAGTCGAGCAGCTTTTGTGCATTTAAATTATACAGCACTTTTCAGGTAGGTGAGATACATAGTTCTTGTAGGGACACGGCTTTTGGAGTGTCCCTACAATTCACAAACCTGGAATACGCTATATGTTAATCTCTGTTATGAGTTCTTGCGAGCAACAATGTGAAAAATATGCCAGTGTTTTTCCTCGCCTAGCGCCGTTACTCCAGGATGTTCTTCTTCGTCCAACCGCTGAATCTCAAAGGGCTCGAGCAGCACTTGAATTTGTTCGCGAGTGTGATGAGTGCGATCGGGATAAACAGCCCATGAGTCGCGATCGCCAAACAATTGACCGCAGAAACATCCTCCGGGATTTAGCGATGTCACGATCGTTTCCCAAAGATGGGGAAAATTGGCGGGCTGACAAAAAGGAAGGCAAAAGCTGGCATTGATTAGATCGATCGATTGAGGCAAAATTAAGGTTTCAAAACCCATCAATTGAGTTTGCAGCCGATCGCGTTGAATCTGACGCTCCAGCAGGCGCTCGAATGCGTTTTGCTCCTTGTCAATTGCTAAAACCCGCCAGCCTCGACGCAGGAGTTCCACCGTATCTCGTCCATCGCCACAGCCTAAATCTACAGCGAATCGAGGACGATCGAGCAACGGTTCCGTATCAAAAATTGACAGTGCTTTCAGCAAAGTTTCATGCGGGGGGCGACCTTCCACCGCTTGATAGTAAGTCACCCAATTCTGTTTCATCTTCTTGTTCCTCCTCTACAAGTTGCCTCTCTTCTTCTTACTCTTAATTTTTAATTTTTAACTGCCGGTTAGTATACTGAGGAACCCACCCCCGAGCAGTGGTGTAATACTGCAAAGCTTTCAAGTATAGCGACGGAGTGAGATAAAACCAATGTTCGGTATTCGCCGGCACTTTAATGTACTCTTCAGCTTGTAGCATTAATTGTACCTGAGAGCCGTTAGAATACACAAACCCAAAAACACATTCCCCTGCTAAAACGTGAAGAACTTCTGCATCTGTGTGGGTGTGAGTGCGATCGCTCTGAGTCATGAGCGGATAAATCTGTGGCGAACCGGGGTGCAGCACTTTTAAGTCGCACCACTGACATCCGCCTGCACGCTTGAACTGTTCAAACTCCCTGTTAAATGCTGCGAGTACCTGCTGTTTTTCTGTTACATTGAGAATGTCTTGGACTAGCAGTTTTCGTACAGCAGGAGTTTTGTCGTACTGCTGGCGATCTATCTCAATATTTAAAACAGCCAGTTGGCTGGCGATCGCCCCGATATTCGTATATGTCCTACCGTCTTCTAGTTGCAGAACAGCCATCGTACACCACCTATTTATTTGGCTTAGAGGATAATTTAGTTTCCTGTTTCCATATACTGTTACAGACTAAACTCCTGCTTATTTTCAATAATAGCCGATCGCTAAAATCCGATATCCTAGCTTCACAATCATCAAAGAATTAGGATATATGAGACAATTGAGGTTTTTTTTTAAGTTTTATTTCTAGTTCTCAGGGTAGGGCTGGGAATGCAGATGCTTTGGCTGTGCTGATTTTTGGCGGTTAGATGTTTGAACGGGCGATCGGCCCAACACCGCCTGCAGCATGAAAATACAGAAAAACACAGGGTCAATCTCTAAAATTCCCGTCAGATTAGCTTACAATACAAGACTAAAGCTCAAAATTACGGCGCAGCCTAATTGCTGCTACTTTTATGCCTCTACCTATAGTTGCTATTATTGGACGCCCCAATGTAGGCAAATCGACGATCGTCAACCGTTTAGCCAACAGCCAAGACGCGATCGTCCACGACGAACCGGGAATCACGCGCGATCGCACATACAGACCAGCGTACTGGGCCGATCGCGAATATCAAGTCGTAGACACCGGCGGGCTAGTATTCGACGACGACACCGAATTTCTGCCTTTAATTCGCGAACAAGCATTGGCCGCCCTGGCAGAAGCGAGCGCAGCCATTTTCGTAGTAGACGGACAAGTCGGACTCACAGGTGGCGACGAGTCGATCGCATCTTGGCTAAGACTGCAAAAAGTCCCCGTCATTCTCGCCGTCAACAAGTGCGAATCCGAAAATACAGGACTTACCCAAGCAGCAGACTTTTGGCAATTGGGAATGGGAGAACCTTACCCAATTTCCGGTATTCACGGTAACGGTACCGGTGAATTGCTCGACAAATTAATCACTCACCTTCCCACAGAAGCACTGCCGGAAGTAGACGAAATTAAAGTAGCAATTATCGGTCGTCCCAACGTCGGCAAATCGAGTTTGTTAAACGCATTTCTCGGAGAAAACCGCGCCATAGTCAGCCCGATTTCTGGTACTACCCGCGACGCGATCGACACCTTAGTAGAACGCAACGGCCAAACTTACCGCCTGATTGACACAGCAGGAATTCGCAAAAAGAAAAACGTTGAATACGGCGCAGAATTTTTCGGCATCAACCGCGCATTCAAAGCCATCCGCCGCGCCAACGTCATACTGTTAGTAATTGACGCAATTGACGGCGTTACAGATCAAGACCAAAAATTAGCCGATCGCATCAGCCAAGAAGGTCGAGCCTGCATCATAGTCGTCAACAAATGGGATGCCATAGAAAAAGACTCCGACACCATCTACGACTACGAAAGAGAAGTCAGAACCCGACTTTATTTCCTCGACTGGGCAGAAATGATTTTCGTCAGCGCCATGAATGGACAGCGAGTTGAAAAAATCATTGAATTAGTAGACAAAGCCGACGACGAGCACAAACGTCGCGTTGCTACCGCCGTTATTAACGAAGTAATAGAAGAAGCCACAAGCTGGCATTCAGCCCCAGTTACCCGCCAAGGAAAACAAGGCAAAATCTATTACGGTACTCAAGTGCGATCGCAGCCGCCGACAATTGCGCTGTTTGTCAACGATCCCAAACGATTTACCGAAAATTACCGCCGTTACATGGAAAGCCAATTCCGCAAACACCTAGGCTTTACCGGCACACCAATGCGACTACTTTGGAGAGGCAAAAAAGTTCGCGAATCTGAACAAAGCAGCACAAACAGAGCACTGCGCGTCAAGTAATTTTCGACTTTAGATTCAAAAAAAACGCAATTTAACCACCCAAGCAAATTGCGTTTTTTTTTATATTCTCTTCCTTCTCTTCTCTTCCTTGGCGTCCTTAGCGTCTTCGCGGTTCAATAAATTAGTATGATTAAAAATCTAAAATCTCAAACCTAAAAAATGGATTTACTTCGATCGCTTCCCATAGGACTTTACCTAGAACAACCTGTTACCTGGCTCCACCGTCTCGACTCCCGCGTAAAATTAGCTTGGTTGATGACATTTCTGATTGCGCCCATCCTCGCCAATCCCATCTGGCGGTTGATGCTAGTCGGAATGTTAATTATCCTGACACTAACAGCAGCCATTCCCTTCCGCGTGTGGAAACAGCAAATGGGACTGTTGCTGCTATTCTGCATTTTAGTATTTTGCCTCAGCGCGATCGCCCCCGACGCACTTCCCTCAGAGCACCAGCCCCGCATCCCCGCCGACGAATTAACCTTTTCCCAACAGCCCGCAACCCTTCCACCCCCTAAAGATCCCCAACCCTGGTACAAACCTTTTAACTTAGGCTCAAACTCCCAAATCGCAAATCCCAAATCCCAAATCCCAAATTCTCTCCCCCAACCCACAAAATACAGTTACGTTTTATTTAAACAAGGCCCGATTAAAATAACCCGCAAATCCCTAGATTTAGCTATCAACGTCAGCACCCTATTTTTCACAGTAATTTACAGCACTAACCTCTATCTCCTTACCACAGCCAGCGAAGAAATCACTGGCGCGATCGAAAACTTAATGCAGCCTCTGCGCCGCTTGAACTGGCCTATTACCGAAATAGCACTAACATTAACTTTATCTTTGCGGTTCATTCCCCTAGTATTGGAAGAAGTACAAAATTTAGTGCGATCGGTCAGCACCAGAGCCATCAACTGGAAAAAACTCGGATTTCGGCGCGCCGCTCAAGTTTGGTTGATGATAGCCGAGCGGCTGCTACAAAACTTGCTGCTGCGAGCTGAACAAATAGCCAGCGCCATGAAAGTTCGCGGCTTCACCAGTCCCGATCGACACCGCGTAGAATGGCACCAGTTGCACTTCAAAATCCGAGACTGGATAGCCCTAGGCTGCTTGCTCCTGCTTTGGAGCGCCCGCTTAGTTTGGGGGTGGGACAGTTAAACAGTTGACAGTTGACAGTTGACAGTTGACAATGACCTTTAAGGACTGTGAAACGCAGAATCTCAGATCCCAACAAAAGCGTCGATACTAAGTCAGTCCTATAAATTTTAGATAGAAGAGATGGACATGGTTGGTTACACAGTCCTGCTAAAGTAATGGAGAGAAATATTTAGAGATCCAAGACTTTGAACATCTATCTCGGGACAGATATTGTATACGTTCCCCGCATTCAAGCCGCATTAGACCGCTTTGGCGATCGCTTCCTCGAAAAAGTTTACACGCCCGCCGAGCAAAGGGATTGCGGGCAACTAAATTCTCAACACAGCAGCATTAAAGGTAAAATGAACCGAGTTTCGTGCAACCAGCTAGCGGGGCGCTGGGCAGCAAAAGAAGCCGTTGTCAAAGCACTAGGCACGGGCTGGCGGGGAATACGGTATGCAGATGTAGAAGTTCAGCGCGACTCGCGCGGTGCTCCAAACGTGCAACTGCACGGAACAGCCTCCGCACGAGCCTCTATTTGGGGAAATTGCCAGTGGCAATTAAGCCTCAGCCACGACGGAGACTATTGTATGGCTACGGCGATCGCCCTTTGCACCCCGCCGTCAAATAACGCCGTCCCCACAAACACCGAAACTAAAATCTAAAATCGAAATCTTTAATCTAAAATTGACCGACTGTAAACTTGAATGACTACCGAAACTTACCTGAATCATCCAAACTTTGGCCTCCTCTTCAGGGTATCCCAGGTGGAAGACAGCCAAGAATTATTTACCACCCTATACGCCCAGCGCCTATTTTTTTTAGTGACAAACGGCCCTGGCGGCCTAAGATTTGAACCGATCAGTCGCTCCGACGCTCGCCTCATGGTCGAAATTCGCCTGCGAACCCTGCGTCGCAGCGGTCAATATCAAGAGTACGACCAATTGCAGACCATTCACAAGCGGACGTTTCTATAGCAAAAATTGGTAATCGGTAATTGATAACTTGGTAATTGGTAACTGTTTAATTTTCCTTCCCTCGACTTCCCAACGTTGATCGCCAAATAGCAGGGGTTTGAAGCCCATGCCTTTAGGCAGATTGTGATAAGAACGGAGTTTAAATCTCCGTTTTTATCACGGGAGCTGTCAACTGTCAACTGTCAACTGTCAACTGTTTAACCATGACCATTGCCTCTCGAATTAACAGCATTCGCCAACAATTGCCCGAATCAGTGCGGTTAATTGCCGTTACCAAACAGGTACCGACTGATGCTATCCGCGAAGCTTATGATGCCGGCATCCGGGATTTTGGCGAGAGTAAGGTTCAAGAGACTGCCGAAAAACAAAGCCAACTGCAAGATTTGCCGGATATCAACTGGCACTTGATCGGCCACTTGCAAGCCAACAAAGCAGCCCCGGCCCTAGAGCATTTCCAGTGGATTCACTCTATCGACAGCTTAAAACTGGCCGCGAGGCTCGATCGCATAGCCGGAGAACAGTCCCGCTCTCCCCAAGTCTGCCTGCAAGTCAAAATGTTGCCTGACCCGGACAAATACGGCTGGACTGTCGCAGAACTGCTTGCCGACCTTCCAGAACTCAACAATTGTCAGCATATCAAAATTCAAGGTTTGATGACAATACCTCCGCTAGGATTAGATGACTCGCAAATCTTAGAATTGTTTAACAGCACCCGCGAACTTGCTGACAAAATCCAGCAGCAAAATTTGCCCCATATTAAGATGCAGCAGCTCTCGATGGGGATGTCGTCCGATTATCATTTGGCAATTCAAGCAGGTGCTACTATGGTACGCGTCGGACAAACCTTATTTGGGTCTAGGAGAGGATAAATAATTGACATTTTCCGATCGAGACAACATAGGTTACATATAGAGTAGTCAGCGACCCACGACTAGCCCGCAACGCGAGTGCAGTCGGGGCTGCCAAGTCGTGATGGAGAGTAAATCATGAACGTTATTTCCAAGCTGCGAGATTTTATAGGCTTCAACAATGAGCCTGAATACGATTACGAGTACGACGAAACCGAAGGGGATCGCTTTCAGAACGTCTACCAACCGCCTGAACCGAACCCCGCTGCTGTCGCAGCAGAAGAAGAACGCCGCCAAAATCGCAGAATCCGCGATCGGTCAGTAGTAGGATCGACAGGTACGGATGTTGTTGCACCAACCGGGGGAGTAGGGTCAGTAATGAATAACGTGATTGGAATGCCTGGAGCTATGAACGGGATTTCGGAAGTAGTAGTCATGGAGCCGCGCACTTTTGAAGAGATGCCGGCAGCAATTCGAGCTCTTAAAGAACGGAAGTCTGTGGTTTTGAACCTGACGGTGATGGACCCAGACCAAGCGCAAAGAGCTGTGGACTTTGTGGCGGGCGGTACTTACGCCCTTGACGGTCATCAAGAGCGAATTGGCGAAAGTATTTTCTTGTTTACGCCTAGCTGCGTGCAGGTGAGAACTCAATCTGGTGTGGTTCACGAAGTGCCGCCAGCCCAGGGACGACCCCGCGCTGCCGCCGCCGCTCCTGCACCGACAGTCTGGCCGGCAGAACAAGCTCAAGCGGTTCAGTAGTCAGTTGACAGTTGACAGTTGACAGTTGACAGTTGACAGTTGGCTGTTGGCTGTTGACAGTTGACAGTTGACTGTTGGCTGTTGAAAAATAACTAATCACAAATAACTAATAACTAATAACAAGCAACTAATAACAAGTAACAAATAACTAATGACTAACATAAAATTTGGTACGATCGGCGGCGGGGTAATGGGAGAAGCTCTCTTATCCCGCTTAATAGCACAAAAAGTTTATTTGCCTTCAGAAATATTGGTGAGCGATCCGCAACCTCAGCGGCGCCAATTTTTGACGGAAACCTACGGGATCGGAACAACAGCCAGCAATCTAGAAGTTGCTGCTGCTACAGAAGTGCTGTTTTTGGCGATTAAACCGCAAGTTTTTGATACGGTAGCTTTGGAATTGGCTGTGGCTGCCGATCGCCAACAGGATCACAATGGAGAAACCGCTAATCCGCAGTCAGAAGCCGTAATAGTGTCGATTTTGGCAGGAGTGCCGCTCAGCAAGCTCGAACCAGCGTTCCCGGGGCGAGGAGTGCTGCGGGTGATGCCGAATACTCCGGCGACGGTGGGGGCGGGAATGAGCGCGATCGCCCCGGGGAAACTCGTGCAACCAGCTCATTTAGAATTGGTAAAGCGCATCTTTCAGGCGGTGGGAGAAGTGGTGGAAGTTCCCGAGAGTATGCTGGATGCGGTGACAGGGCTTTCCGGTTCCGGGCCCGGTTATGTTGCGATTTTGATCGAAGCCTTGACAGATGGCGGAGTTTGTGCTGGTCTGCCACGGGCGATCGCCTCTCAATTAGCCCTGCAAACTGTATTTGGTACGGCGAAACTATTACAAGAAACGGGAATGCACCCAGCAGAATTGAAAGATCGAGTTACGAGTCCCGGCGGCACGACGATCGCCGGAATTGCTAAATTAGAAAGTAATGGTTTTCGATCGGCCTTGATCGAAGCAGTCAAAGCAGCTTGTTTGCGCTCTCAAGAATTGGGTAAATAAAAACCGATAATTTACAATGGCTTATAGCGACTTCAAGCTGAAGGAACTTGTCAAGCAATTTAACTTAAATCTCCAGGAAAATGAAGATTTATTTGCGAACATATCAGAAGTAGAATCTAGCGAAATCCTGAAAGTAGCCTTGAAAGAAAACGCAGGATTAGCAGTAGACATCAATACAGAAAAAGCTCGTTCTGAACTGATTATAGCACCGATTTTACTTGAAGTTAGGCGGCAGTTAAATTATCAAATTGGTTTATTTTCCGGTTCCGAGTTTAATGTATCCCCTGAAAAAGGATTGAATGGAACCTGCGATTTTTTAATGAGTTTGTCAGCGGAACGCCTGTTTATCAGCGCCCCTGTGATTACGCTGGTTGAAGCTAAAAAAGAAGATATTAAGGCTGGGTTGGGACAGTGTGCAGCCGAGATGTTAGCCGCTCAATTATTTAATGAAGAAGAGGGAAATCAGATTCCGGTTATTTATGGAGCTGTGACATCGGGTACTGTGTGGAGATTTTTGAAGTTAGAGGGCAATATTGTTGATATTGATGCGATCGAGTATTATTTGAGGGATGTTGGAAAAATTTTAGGGATTTTATTAAGTGCAATACCTCCTTCCCCGACTTCGCCGAAGTTGTAGGGGATCTAGTCGCGGGCGATCGCAGTTGACATTTAGTGAGCTACTATCGAAAAGTAAGAGTTGAGTTTCAGTGAGGAATATCGCCAATGTCTGAAAAGCTAGAAGAAAGGGTTACTCTTTTAGAAGCTGAAGTGGCCCGCCTCAAAAACAAAGTAGAAAGTAACTCGTTTTCTAAACCTTGGTGGGAACGAATTGCTGGAACATTTGCTAACAATCCTGCTTATGATGAAGCGATGCAGTTGGCTCAGGAGTACCGCGACTCTCTGCGCTCAAATTCTACCGAGCAATCTGAAAATTAAATATACATTATCTGTTCGCCACAACGCGTCTTTTCGCAAAAAACCCGGTTTCTGGCTGCTCGTAAAATCAAAGAAACCGGGTTTTTGGCTGCATCAGTTCGCCACAACGCGTCTTTTCGCAAAAAACCCGGTTTCTGGCTGCAGGAACATCAATCGCACTGCAAACCAGCCTCTGCCGCTGTCGAATACTTGACGGGAACAAAAACTACACCGAATTGTTCTTTTTGACACTTGACAATATGCACCAATTCGCTAGGGGGATTTTTGCGATCGCCATCAGTTCCAAACTGAATAGTTCCTGTTCCTCCTTCTACCCTAAAATTCGGCAGAGAAAGCGTTTTCTGCATGCCTTCGCGGCTGGGTTGCTGCTGCATTTCCATTGCTTTAATCAGTGCAATAGTTGCATCGTAAGCTAAGGCTGTATCGGTATTTACCGTTCCTCCCCACAGCTTTCGAGCCTGTTGGGGAAATTTTTGGTTGACACTGCTTAAGGGATGCCAGGGCACAGACACGATTAGTTTTTCAAAAGATTTTAGCTGGGATACGGCTTCTAAAGTTCTCCACTTGTAGAGTACCCAAATTCCAGCGATCCAATGGCGATCGCGGTTGGCTTTAACTAATGCGATCGCGTTATTTAATGAATTGGTAATTTGGCCGTCTGGAGATAACACGATCGCAGTTTCTCCTGTTTGCTGGATTTGATTTAAAGCTGTTTGGGCGTTGAAGTCTTTTTTAGATAGATCAAAGTCGCGAATCCTGACAATTTTTCCGGTTTTGTCATCTTGAAAATACCTTTTGAAATCCCGCGTAAAATAAGAACCTGACGAACTCCCTGGATTGTATAAAACTGCCGCTTTATTTTTACCTACTGACCGCAGATACTTTGCTAAAACTTGAGCCGTAAACCGACTCGAATAGGATGTGCGAAAGAAAATTTTTCTATGCTTTTCTGTCAGTTCTTCCGTTGTGCTTGCCGGAGAAACTAAAACTAGGTTGTTTTGGTCATAAATATCTACTGTTGATACTGTCATCTCGCTGGCATAGTGACCTACTACCCCTAAAACATCCGGCTGTTTTACCAGTGCATTTGCCGTTTTTATTGCCTCTGTTTTGAGATTTGAATCGTCAGCAATGATGACTCTCAGACCTTTTCGGTTAATAGCTTTTGCTTCGAGAAAGCTTTGACCGGGAAAGCTTTTATTCCTCTCATTAGCAGCGATTGTTCCTAAATTAACTTTTGTTTGGGCTTGGGCAACGCCGCGCAAAAGTTCTTTTGCTGAATCTGCATTAATTACGGAACCATCTTGATTTTTTAGGATGGGAACGGCAACAGCAATTGTGTAATAATCAATATTTCTAGCTTTCAGGAAAGCATTGTTCATGTAAATTAAAGTTTCTGGATCGATGCTGTCTTCTTCAGTCCAGGATTTTTTGAATAAATCAAAAGCAGATTGATAATTGGATTTGGCAAACTCCTCAACTCCCTTTTGCTTTGACCGAGGCGAAGAAGTTGTTACTAGGATTTCTTCGCCGCAACTTAAAGCATCTCCCTGGATTAAAGGACAAGTTTTAGGTGTAATTGTGTGTAAAAAAATAGGGGCTGCCAGTCCCGCCGCCATTCCCGCGATCGCCAACGGTAACAAGCGATCGCGCGATCGAGAAAACAGCCTGCGTTTCGGCGACAACTGCAATACTGTTACCGATCGCAAATCCTGTAACACTTCAGCAGCGGATTGATAGCGATCGTTAAAGTGGTAGCGCACCATCTTATTTAAAATTTTTTCCAGTTGGTCGCTAATTTTTACCATCGGGCGATCGTCAGTGGAGTAATGCCAGACGAGTTCGCCAGTTTTTTGATGATTGAAAATGTCTTGAATATCTAACCCTGCGATCGCTTGGATGCCGATGATTCCTACAGCATAAATATCGCTGTTAAACTTTGGTTGACCGTGCCATTGTTCGGCCGGCATATAACCGTCTGTACCGATGACGCGAGTTTGAGTTATTTTGCCGGACTCGATCGCCAAAGTGCCAATCGCCTTTACCGCCCCAAAATCAATCACCGCAATGAGGCCGGAGCGGTTGCACCGGATTAAGTTTGACGGTTTAAGATCGCGGTGAATAATACCTTGAGAGTGGACGAAATCTAAAACTGACAAAATATCCAGCAATAAATCAATAACTTCTGACTCCTGAAACTGCCTGCCTGAAACGATTTCTTTGTTCAGCGGATTCCCTTCGATGTATTCTTGGATTAAGTAAAATTTTCCCTGTTCTTGGAAGCGATCGATCAACTTGGGAATGCGCGGACACTTATCGAGATACTTCAGGGATTTAGCTTCTCTTTCAAATTGCACCTGCGCCGCCTGCAAAACCTCCGGATCGTTAGATTGAGGCGGCTCAATTTCCTTGACGACGCACAGGGGATTTTCGGGGCTGCCTAAAGCGTCGTTAGCCGTATAGGTTCTGGCAAACCCTCCCTCACCTAATTTAGCGATAATTCGGTAGCGATCGCGCAGAATATCCCCTGGATTCAGACACATAGATTTTTTCATTTTCCCGACTGGCTCGGTTCGTTAATGTTGATTAAACCGCATATTTGGCTACTCTCGATCGATATTTACGCGAATTTAAGACGTGCATTCCCAACATTATGATATGGGCTTTTTTGTCTACCCTTTGCAACATATTTTTACAAATATGACTTTTATGAACCCAAGGTTATGAATTTTATGAACTCAAAGTTCTGAATATATGAATTGACTTTGAGAGTTGTTTGTTTAATCATGTGGATATCCGAGATATTACGGAGAAAATATTTTATGACTTTACAAAGAGACCCATCAGGAGCGCCGCGCTTAGTTGGCGACAATACATCCGAATACGTAGATTTACGGGTCGGAAGTGCAGGTAATTCCTCTGGAGGAGTTTTGCTGCTGGGAGGTGACGATACAATCGATGGATCGACAAACAACGATTTGATATTTGGCAATGAGGGCGAAGATATTATCAGAGGGAATTTTGGTAATGATTCTTTATTCGGGGGAAAAGGGAAAGATGCAATATTGGGAGGGGACGGAAATGACTCTATCAACGGCGGTCAAGATGGAGATGTGCTTTTTGGTGAGAGTGGAAATGATGTTTTATTGGGCGGTAAAGGCAATGATTTTTTAGTTAGCGGTAGCGGAAATGACACTCTAGTGGGAGGTTTTGGTCGCGACTTTTTAGCAGGTTTTGGTGATAATAATTCACTCAAAATCGGGGGTAACAACTTGTACGTCCTCCAAGCAGAACCCGGAGTTACAGATGTCAATAATGCCGATATCATTGTAAATTTCAGACCCGCTTTCGATAAAATTGGATTAGCAGACGGTTTGACTGTGAATGATATAGTGTTGGAAAATTTGCCAAATGTGTCCCTTACAGTACAGTTTGAAGTTCCGCAAGCTGCGGGCTCTTTTATCCCGCCAGATTTATTAAGACCCATATCGACCGTGACTTCAGGGACTGCGATCAAACTCAGGAATTCAGGAGAATTCATCGGTTTTGTGGAGGCTGTAACGCCTGCTCAACTGCAAAACAGCATTCTAAACAGCATTATCTCAGTTCAGGGATTCTAAGCTGTAGAATGCGCTGTAAGGCATCCTGCAAAAGCTTAAATCGAAGATTGGACAGAGAAATAGTAATCTGCAACCAGCGGTACAACAATACTAATTATCGATCGCTAGCTGCAGTTTCCAATTTCTGCCCAATTCTCGGTTCCGTACCATTCAACAAACGCTGAATGTTACTGCGATGCCGCACAATTACAAATACGCCGCCCGCAATTCCAAACAATATATAAGCTAGCGGCTGATTTAAAGCAAACATCAATCCAGCTACGCTAATCGCACCGATAATTGAGCTTAAAGAAACAATTCGCGACACTGCAAAAACTATCCCGAAAATTCCGAAAGTTCCCAAGCCGACGGGCCAGTACAAACCGAGTAAAACTCCCAAACTTGTAGCGACAGATTTGCCACCTGTAAACCCCAGCCAAATCGATTTGCTGTGGCCCAAAACAGCAAACAAACCCGCTAAAGTTACCATCCAAGGGATGACAGTTGCAGTATTTTCTAAGCCTGCGGCGGTTGCTAGCTGCTGGGTAAAACTGAGAGAGTAAATGTAGCGGATTAGGACGATCGCACTTACCCCCTTCAACACGTCAACCAGCAACACCCCCAACCCCGGCCACTTCCCCAAAGTCCTCAGTACGTTAGTCGCACCAGTCGAACCAGAACCAACTTCCCGAATATCAATTCCCAGCATCCATTTACCCAAGGCGTACCCAGTCGGAATCGAACCGAGTAGGTAAGCGGAGATTAGCAATGCGCCATTTAAAATTATCCAGCTAGCCATTTTTTATTTTGAGATTTGTTGTACGGAAGGAAGAAGGAACAAGGAAGAAGGAAGAAGGAAGAAGACCCTTCGACTACGCTCAGGGTACTGATTCGGTTAATTTACCCCAGATTTTCTTCAGTCCGCGCAGGCGGACTTTGTTTGTATAGCCGCGAATTCTATTCGCCGGGAATTGCCGGATTTGAAGTTAAAAATCCTTAGCAGTCGTCAAAGTTTGCGGATCGGAAGCAAAGGCCAGCCACAGGGGAAATTGCAGCATTGACAAACTGATTAAATCCTCAGTTTCGTCAATCACAATTAACGGCAACTTGCCATCTTTCACCAGTCGATCGGCTTTTTGAGCCAAAGCCTCCGCAGACTCAAACATGATAATCCCACGTTCCGGGCCAAAATCGCTGCGAGTAATGCCCAAACAGTCCTGCAAACCCCGACGCCACTCTCCCAAACGTTCGGGACTGTTCGCAAGTACCAAAGTCCGTACACGTCCGCCGTAGACGCTTCTGAGTACAGAAATAATTGTTGAAGTAATCAAGATATTTTGCAACCGCGAACCCATAGTCCGCAAAGCGCCCCTTCCTCCTTGCGTGAAAAACCAGTTAGAAACTCGTTCCGCGTGGATTGGTTCAAAAGTGCGCCGGAGTTGCCAAGGCGGGCCGTAATAGTCGGGGAGAGTGCGGTATTGATCGAGGATGCGGCGAATTTGTTTGGCTTGTTCTTGAAATCCCTGTTCGGCAAATCTGGGATTTACCGCTGCTGAGGATTGAGACTCGTCAGGAGCAATTTGCTTGGCTGTCTCTTGCATCGGTGGCGTCAAATCTAAGAGTTCGGCGGTGGCGGCCAAATCCTGCAAACTCCCGACTAGATAGTCTTTGAAACCTTGGACTCGGATTGCTAAATCTTGGGAAACGCCGGCAAAAGTTGTCCGCATTTCCTTTTGAATTCGATCGCGCCGCCGTTCGAGTTTTTCTACTTCGATTTGTAGCGCGATTTTGCGACTATCTAGTTGAATCAAGCCGTCTTGTACCAAACGCCCGATCGACATTTGAGTCTCGCCCAACGCTTCTAAAGCCTTGGCTTTGTCGGCTTCCAAGGTGGCAATTCTTTCAGTCAAATCTTGTGCTTGCTGCTGCAATTCTTTGACTCGCAAAGCCAACTGTTCGGTAGCATTTTCTGGGATGTCCGTTACCGTTTCTGCGATTGCTGTTGGCTGGGAGTCTGTTTCTCGCGAACTTTGCTCGATCGAACTTTCGGATTCGCCAGCGTCAGTATGGGGCGGAATTTCGGCGAGTGCGGCTGCTTCGTCCACGAATTGGGCGATTTCGGCATCTTCCTCGCCCCAGGGGTCTGCTTCTGGCGCTCGTTGGGCGGCGTCAGCCTGAAACTCGATCAACAAATCCCCTGTCTGAGATGGAATTTGGTTGTCCGTCTCATTCACAGGTGAATTTGGTTCGCCATCAGCGGCTGGTTGTGCTTGCGGTTCTTGGGTTGGAGATTCGTCTGGATTCATGGGAAATTTGGTTCGGCGTGGGGCACGGAAAAGTTAAAAATTTAAAATTAACAACTTTTTCAGTCTTGACGGGGACACCGCTGTTCTAAGCAAGTCTGTAGCATTTTACGATCGAACAGAACCGGTAGAAAGTGAATGCTGTTAATTTCTTTGAAATAAAACAAAATCGGCACAGCGGGCCAAAATATCCGCCAATTTTGCCATTCTCGGAAAGGAAACTTGCGGATTAAGTTGGACGATCGATAAATGTCCAAATCGGTTGGGGTGAATTGCAGCCGGATGGTGGCGGCTTGGTACATCAGAAACAATCCGAACAGCGAAAGCGGCAAACTCACCCACTTCTGCACGAATAACAGCGGTATCGCCGCCAGTACCAGGACTATGGGAATCGTAAAACTCGGGGCGAGTTCGATCGTACTTGTTGGCGCAGTCGAAGCAGTTGTAGTCACGGGTTTAAAAACGAATTTTGTCAATAGTCTATATTTTACCGTTTCGTAGCTTACCGAGTCCGCCAGGGACTTAAGTCCCTGGCTAATAGCTTAAGTCCACAGCGAGGAGGACTAAAGAACTCATCAGTCCTCTTGAGCGAGGACTTGCGCTTTGAGGCTGGGGTTTCAACAAGAGCCGGACTGTCGGTTTAACGTGTTTTTTGACACAAATGGTCACAAGCCTTTGAGTACGCTAGAGCCCGTGCCCTGAAACATCAGCCAAGTCATCAAAAAGTTAACAACAAAAATAGCCAACAAAGCCGTCACCACCGCCGTCGTAGTCGATTGTCCGACGCCTTTTGCGCCGCCGGTGGTCGTCAAACCCCAGCTAGTACCGATTACAGCAATCAAACCACCAAACACAAAAGCCTTAATTGCCGCGCTGCAAATATCCCACAAACTCAGGAAATGGCGGACTGATTCTAAAAACACAGTTTGAGAGACGCCGTACATTGTCGTCGCAATCAGCAGTCCGCCCGCGATGCCGGTGACGAGGGACAATATGGTTAAAATTGGCAGCATCAAGCAGCAAGCCAGGACGCGGGGAATTACTAAATAGTCGATCGGGTCTGTTCTGAGCATCAGCAGGGCATCTATCTGCTCTGTGACCTGCATCGTGCCGATTTCCGCCGCAAAAGCCGAACCAACCCGTCCCGTCACGATCACCGCTGTTAAGACGGGGCCTAGTTCGCGAGTCAAAGACAAAGCCAAAACGCCGCCGACGACATTCCCAGCGCCCAGGTTAATAAACTCTCTCGCTACCTGAATCGTAAATACCATGCCGACAAAACCCGCAGTCAGCAAAGCAATCAGCAGGGATTCCGGGCCGACTGCTGCCATTTGGTCGAGGGTGTTGGGGCGGTTAATTTTGCGAGTCAGTAAGTGCAGCATGACTTGGCCGCCCAATAAAATTGCTGCAAACAAGCGCTGACTCCACAAACTGAGGCTCGATGGTGTGGTGGTGCTCAAGGAATTTTGACTGTAGAACAACTGCAAAAAATGAAATCTATCTACAAATCTTAAACAAGTTTTTTCTCTAACATTTAAGATTTTTGACGGAATTGGTCGCTCAGGGCGATCGCTGCCTATCGTAGAAAAGGGCAAGTTTTGTTTGCTTGCACCTTTCGGCAGTTTAGCTGAATTTACCAACTCTTATGAGCATCTTTCCTAATTTTCTTCGCTCTGTACTGCTGACGGGCCTGTTGAGCTTTGTCGCTCCCTTATTGTTAATCGGTGCAGGATTGACTAGCTTTTCCTTAATCGGTCTCGTTCCTGCTCTCCAAGGAGTTGGTCGTTCTGGGGAAGACCTGATTTTGCAGTTCTTAGCTACTTTCGGCAGCGGCTGTCCCCTCCAGGGATTTTTGGTAATCGGCCTAACTTTTGGTTTTGTGGGTGCTTTGTTTGATACCTACGCTTCTTTTGGGCATTCGCGGTGGAGTTAACCAACCGTAGCATTTTAGATTTTAGATCGGAATTGCGCGATCGAATCTAAAATCTAAAATTGCTCGGTTCGGGTTGGATCGGATACCCGCCCCTTTTGATGATTTTACAATACCGATCGCCATTGTTCGGAAATGCGATCACCCTTTTTGCGGAAAACCGAATCCCCCAGTTTCGGGAGCTGGAATATATTAAATACAGGTTGAGTCAAGTGTTTCTCAACCTTTAAAAACTTAAGAGATTCGAGGTATTAGTTATGACACTTATTCGTTGGGAACCTTTGCGGGAAATGGACTCCTTGCAGCGAGAAATGAATCGGTTGTTTGATAGCTTGACGCCCGCAACCGATCGTGCATCTAACGGTGTTGCTTTTGTACCTGCCGCCGAACTCCATGAAACTCCCGAAGCCATCCACCTCAAGTTAGAAATTCCAGGCATGGAAGCTCAGGATTTGGACGTACAAGTAACCGCAGAAGCGGTTGCTATCAGCGGCGAACGGCGATCGGAAACTAAGACTGAAGAGAAAGGCATGACTCGCTCTGAGTTCCGCTACGGTTCGTTCCGCCGCGTGATTCCCCTACCGACTCGCATTCAAAATGACAGCGTAGAAGCTGAGTACAAAAATGGGGTTTTGCACCTAAATTTGCCCAAAGCGGAAGCGGAAAAGAACCGCGTGGTGAAAGTGCAAATCGGCTAATAATCGTTAGCTAATTGCTAGTAGGGCGTGCAGGGCACGCCCTATTTGTTTTTCTGGTGTTTGATATAATAAGCCAGATATTTACATTCATCAATAAAAGGAGCTATTTGTGAGCAAAACTGATGAAGTTGTTTTGGAAGGCGGTTGTCTGTGCGGTTCTGTCCGTTACCGCATCGTTGGAAGTTTCAAAAGCACCGGTCATTGTCACTGCGAATTGTGTCAAAAAGCCAGTGGCGCGGCCTTCGTGACTTGGGCAACTTATCGAACTAATCAATTCATATTTGTCAAAGGTGAACCTGCTTTTTTTGCTTCTTCAGCTAAAGGAAAACGCGGCTTTTGTTCTGCTTGTGGCACGGCTTTAACATTTGAAAGCAGCGATTACGATCGCGAAATAGATGTTACTGTTTGCAGTCTGGATTGTCCTGATAATATATCGCCGGATTATCACATTTGGACTGCGAGCCAGCGCAATTGGATACATCTGAATGACGGTTTGCCTAATTACAGCGATGCCGGGCCGGATGTCCCTTCAAATTCTTCGCAATAATAGCCGTTTTGGAGTTTAGTGCAATACAGAAAAGCAGATTTGGACACAACAATGTTTTGTCTGTACTATAAACAGATATTTTTGCAATTTCAATTTTGTACGGCAGTTTTAGAGTTCACAAAGGAGAAAATTTGAATTCAGGAACAGCAGATTTATATTTTAGATAAAAGAATTGGGAATGAGTCGATCAACAAACAGAGGTTTTGGAATCACAAGCGTATTGCGTAGCTACTTGCACAAAGTAATGTGCTAAACTAGAAAAGGCAATGGTTGATGAGGAGACTTGAGTGCCGAGTCAGGGAGTTGGAGGAAATGGAATTGCATCCGAATTTGGAGATTTAACCGGAATGACTCGTCAAGAAGTCGATGACTTTTTGCGTGGACTGGGTGCTAAGGTAAAAAGTTCTTTAGGAAATTATGTTGAATACAAATTTTCCGACAAATCAAAAGTTACAATCCGCACTAATAGTGAAGTTGTTCGCCTGCGGGCACCGCGATATGGCTCAGATGGTAGAAGCATAAACAGGGGTTTGCGTCTTGACAAAGATGGTAGCTTGTTGAAAACAGTCGATGAATTTGGCAATCAGATTCCTGATACGCACATTACTGGAGAAAAGGTGAGTAATTAATATGCCTGATGACTACAACTTGCTTAATTTAGGTGGACTTACATCCCTAGTCACAAATATCAAGGTTTCTTTGTGGGGGAATGAAGTATTACTGGAATGTATCTACGATCCTACAGGGGATCGATTGCCTTACTCTTTAGTTTTTCAAGACTGCCGAGAAATCATGTGGGAAGTGCATGACGAAGAAGAGATCGAAGAGCCTGAAGCTGATTTGATTGGTTTTCATTTGGGTGAGGACGCGCACCGGACAGCGGCTTTAATTCATACAGACATTTTTGAAATCTCTATTTTGTACGGCAGTTTTAGCATTCACAAAGGAGAGAATTTTAACTCACAAATAGCAGATTTAGAAACAGAGGTTTTGGCATCGGGTACACCAGCAGTATTGTACAAATAACCAATAACCTGTTACCAAATTAGTTTACAATACTTAATGGATAAATTTTACGAGATGAGGTAAAGCTGAATGCCTGATATTGTTGATATTGCCGTAGGTGCTGGTTGTTTTCAAACTCTGGTAACAGCCGTGCAAGTGGCTAATTTGGTGGACGCGCTCAAAAGTCCGGGGCCTTTCACCGTTTTTGCACCCAATGACGATGCCTTTGCCAAATTGCCGCCGGGAACTATCACAACCCTAGTGCAGAATGTTCCCCAACTGAGCAGGATTTTGACGTTTCATGTTGTCTCGGGCAAGTTTATGAAGGCTGACTTGGCAAAACTTGGTTTTGTTACTTCCTTGGAAGGTTCGCCGATTAAAATTGATTGTTCAGATGGTTTTGAGGTGAAAAATGCTACAGTTGTCGCTGCGGATATCGAAGCTGATAACGGTGTCATCCATGTGATCGATAACGTGATTTTAATGGGGTAGTTTCACCGT
>JAUBOH010000041.1:0-27416 GCA_036700145.1 Microcoleus occultus BM001215366 | reverse complement strand
GCGATCCGAAGGAAAGCCCGCCCCTACGGGGGCTACGCCAACGAAGAGGATCGCATTTCTGACAATTTATCAGATAACTTAAATTTGGGTGAATTTGGTTTATTCTCAGAAAAACAGAATTTAAACACTGAATTAGCGGTTGATTTTCAAGATCGAAATTTTTCTGGCGATCCTCTTCGAGGGCTTCGCCAACGCCCGAAAACCGCAAATTCCCCAATCCCGCTAACTTTCCAACCCCTAGAATTGCCCGCAAACTGGATTTCAAACCACCAGCAGCCACCAAATGCAGAACAAGAAAAAAGCGCGATCGCCTTAAATCAAGTCCAGGAAGCTTGGCAAGACTTAAATCGCGTCAACTTAGAATTGCAGCGAGAAATACTCGAACGCCAAAACACTCAAAAAGCCCTGCGAAAGAGCGAAGCACTGCTGCAAGCGATTTTAGACAACTCAACAGCAATGATTTACATCAAAGATGTTGACGGAAAATATCTGCTCACAAACCGCCATTTTGACAATTTGTTCCACATGGCAAAAGATCAAATAACAGGCAAAACCGACGGCGATATTTTCCCCGAAGACTCTTGGGCAGCATTGCGAGAAAACGACCTGAAAGTTCTCGAAGCCTGTGCGCCTCTAAGCATCGAAGAAGTTATCCCTCAAGACGATGGCCCGCACACTTATATTTCTCTGAAATTTCCCCTCTGCAACTCGAAAGGTAGAGCTTATGCAGTCGGTACAATTTCTACAGATGTGAGCGATCGCAAACTTGCCGAACTCACCTTAGAAAAAGCTAAAGCAGAATTAGAAATAGAAGTCGAACAGCGCACTCTATTTCTCAAACAAGCCAACCAACTCTTGCAGTTTGAACTCGCAGCCAGAGTCCGCGGCGCCATCACCGTCCGACAAATGAGCGCTCAAGTAGCTCGACACGCCAGAACAGTTGACGGCATTCTGGGCGCTTCTGTTGACCTAATTTTTCTAGTTGACCGATCGCTCAAGTACACCTATGTCAGCCGCACGGCCGCTCAAGCTGCCGGCATGAATGCCAGAGAAATGATTGGCAAAACCTGGCAGGAATTAGGCTGGTCGGCAAAAATTATGCAGCGGGTTCACGAAGAATGCGACGGCATATTTACCACAGCCGAGCCCGTGAAAGGCGAAGTAATCGTCCCCACCGCAAGCTGGGGAACCCGCGACTACGAGTACATTCTCAGCCCGGTTTGTGGGACAGACGGCAGCGTCGAAGCGGTGGTGGCGACGCTGCGGGATATTACGGATCGCAAAGACGCAGAGGAAGCGTGGCAATTGGCCAAAGAAGCCGCCGAACTCGCCAACCGCGCCAAGAGTGCTTTTCTGGCAAACATGAGCCACGAGTTGCGTACTCCGCTGAATGCGATTATCGGCTACAGCGATATGCTGGTGGAAGATGCCGAAGAGTTGGGCAACTTAGAGGTTGTCTCGGATTTAGACAAAATTCGCACTGCTGGGAAACACTTGCTGCGGCTGATTGACGACATTCTCGACATTTCCAAAATTGAAGCTGACAAGATGGAGATTTATCTCGAAAGCTTCGATGTCGGCGGCTTAATCGATGAGGTGGCAACAACTATCAAGCCGCTAATGGATAAAAACGCCAATACCTTGCAAGTATTAAGTGCTGACAATATCGGCGCTATGCACGGCGATTTGATGAAAGTGCGACAAGTAATCCTAAATCTGCTCAGCAATGCTGCTAAATTTTCTGCTAATGGGGCGATCGTACTTACTGTCGAAAGAATTACTAGCGAAGAACTAAAAAATAAATATCAACCGAGAGTTGCTCAAATGTTAATTTTGGATTCAGACTTTTTAATTTTCCGAGTGACGGACATGGGCATCGGCATGACACAAGAGCAGCAAGAGCGACTGTTTCAACCTTTCACTCAAGCTGACAATTCAACTACTCGCAAGTACGGCGGTACTGGTTTGGGACTGACTATCAGCCAGCGTTTCTGTCAGATGATGGGCGGCGATATTGAAGTTACTAGCGAGTTAGATTGCGGTTCTACTTTTACGGCTTTTCTGCCTGCTTCATTGTTTAGGCGATCGGAATTTTAACAACAATTTTGCAGGTTTGTAGTGAGGACTTTAGTCCTGATTACAGGTTTGTAGTGAGGACTTTAGTCCTAATTACAAACCGATTTTAGATAACAAATGACTTTTTTACAAAACGGGGTCTTCCCAACTTATGAATTACCATAACTTTCCCTACAAAAATCAAGTTTCTCGTCGCAGCCACGGCATTTTGACAAAAAGTTTATTTTTGTTCCTAATTACCAGTTCTGCGTGCCTCGGAGCCTTGCTGTGGGGACAATCTGCGGCATATTCCCAGCAGCCGGTCTGCCCGACTGGCAATGCTAATTTCCCGCCGCCTCCGCTTTCGCAAACCGAAAAGAGCGTTCCGAGTCTGTGGTTAGCTCAAAAACAGTTTGGCGGCAAATTGCTCGATCGCTGGTTTGTCGATCGCGGCAACACTTGGGTAATCCTGATAGTCAACCGCCAACTTTGGAGTTTGCTCGATTATATGGAACGCTATCAGTTTGTCAACCGCTTCGGGACTGTCGCCAGCGAATACGGTTACAATCTGCGAGTTTGCAACCGTCAAGGAACAGCTTTGGCAGTTTATTCGTGTAAAGGCGATCGGCTTACCTGTCGCATCGAATTAGAATCCTTGTCAAATCCCGGCCTGAGAGGAAAGCTCAAAGGGTTTTAGAGTAGTGTCCCTGCAAGAGTTAGGACGCGGCGCCGTGCCTTTGGGAGTGTCAACTTAAGGTCAAACCCATAGTCCGGCAAGGGTTGAAACCCCTGCCTCAAAGCTCAAGTCGTCGGTCGCCGACTAATATCAAATCCTCTCTTCATCGGAATAGTAAATTCGAGTTCACTGTTCACAGTCAACAGTCAACCGTCAACAGTCAACCGTCAACAGTCAACATCACCTGACGGTGTAACCGGAAATGATATAATGAGTTCTTCAGTCCTCTTTGAGAGGACTTTAGCTATTAGACAGGGGTTTCAACCCCTGGCGGACTCGCGGGATGACTAACCAACTTAAGTTGACACGACCAAAGGCGCGGCGCCGTGTCCCTACAAGAGCTATGTACCTCACTGTAATTTAACCTTTCACTACTTGCCGAATTTCTTGCCAGAGCGATCGATACTGCTGAATCCCAGCATCCCCAAAAGGCAGCAGAAAGTCGCTAGCAGCAAGAATTTTAGCATCCGGCAACAATAAAGGATTAGTGCGAATATCAGCAGGCAAATCCTCCGGTTTCATGCCGACAATTATCGGCGAACTAGCCTTAGCCAGCAAAGATAATTGAGGCGCAATCCGAGGCTGCAAGCAAAAATCAATCCATTTTTCCCCTAACGAAACTGGCTTCCCCGATGCTGGTTCTACCCACAAATCCGTCCAAAGTGCTGTTCCCGAAACCGGAATTACTAAAGCAATATCCTTTTGGGTTTGCAGCAGCGGCAGCAAGTCCCCAGAGGAACCTACGGCCAACCAAGTATCGCCTAAAATCAATGGTTGCAGGTAAGCTTCGGAACTGTAAAGTTTAGCTTGTCCGTGCAGATTTGCGAGTTCTTTTTTGAGATTCGGAACTTTATCTAATTGCTGCGTATTGTAAGATTTTCCGATTTTTTTTAAGGTTAAACCGATAACTTCTCTAGCGCTGTCTGGGAGAGAAATTCGATCGCGCAATTCGACTCGCCACAAGTCACTCCAATCTGTCGGAGTCCACCCCAAAGCCTTAAATTTGTCGGTTCGATAGGCAATTACCGTACTTCCCCAGCGGTAAGGTGCAGCCCAGACTTTACCTTTAGGGTCTAATTGACCGTCATCGTTGCGCCTGACGAGTTTTTGCCATCTTTCAGGCAGTTTCGACCAATTACCAAACTTAGCAGGATCGATCGGCTTAATCAATTTTTGCCGAATTGCCAAACTCAGCCAGTAATCTCCCAACATCACCAAATCAGCTTGATTTTTTGATTGGGGAACCTGTTTCCACTCCTGTAACAGTGCGAATAATTCTTTTAATTGTGCTTCTTGCGTTACCTGCAAAACCGGAGACGGTTGTAAATCGCGGCTAAATTTGCTTACCAGTTGGGCCGGAATACCGTTTTTGAGCGATCGAATTTTGAGAATGGGCTTCGAGTCGCAACCAGCCGCCAATTGACTTAAAGTTAGGGTGGCGGCCCCCAATAGCAAAGACCTTCGTTTCACCTGTGAATCCGCTTTTCTAAATATTGACCGATGGGGAATTTGTTCGGAGGCCCGGTTGATAATTGTGTTTCGAGTCCGGTAATTGGCGCCGATTTGTCTTATTTCTTTTTCAAACACAGAGCCATTGTACTCGGTTCTGGTGCGATCGGAGAAATCTGGACACTCCAAAAGCCGTATCTTGCGCGCCAGATGGATTGTAGGGATACGGCTTTTGGAGTGTCCTCTATCATTCCGGCGCAGGCGGAATTGATATAACAGGATAAGCTACACTCCGACTCTCAAAAAACAGTTTTTTTTAACTCTGATTAAAAGTTAGAACCAAGCATTAGGGTTGAAAAACCCCGTTTCAGCGTCCGCGACTCTCTAAAATCTCAAATCTCAAACCTCAAATCGACAAGCTGAGTCCCTAAATCTACCGTCAGGATTGGGAACACAACAATTAGGTCAAAAATTAAATAATTTAGTGATAAATCACACTTATGTAAAGATTTCCCTACAATGTAAAGATATAAGTTACAATCCGCAGGATAAATTTTTTATGGAAATGCTCCGCCAGCAAGTTGCAGTATTGAGCCAACAAGTCGATTCCCTGTACAAACTCATAGAAAACCTCAACCAAAAGTTATTGGATTCTGCCAATGAGACGAAGCTGACACAGCAGCAGAAAAACGACTGCTCTGGAATGGTAGGAAATGACAAAACCTCGTCATATCAAAGCTATAGCCGTCTCGATGCGCTCCTCGAACACAAGGACATACTGTTAGATGACAGCTACTTCGACAAGAATTCTCAAAGCCTGGAAAAAGAGCTGAGTGCAGAGATTCAAATCCAGCGCCTTACAGCTCAACTAACAGCGGCTTACAATCGCATTGCCGCCTTGGAAGAACAGTTGCTATCCAAAAGAATGCACTCGCAACACGTAGGCGGGTCTAATTAAATATTGCTCGTTGCGATCGATCGGGAATTAATTTCAGAAAAAATACAATTTGCGTCAATTTATGATCGTCTATTTATAGAGTGATTGTAGGGAGTTTTTTGTCTCGCACAATTAGGATGGGAATAGCATATTAAGGCGAGATTTGATATAGAAATAGCAATCCTCTTTGTTTGGTGAACAAGATTTTTTTTATGAACCGCAGAGGGCGCTCTTGGCGCTGAGAGAGAGCAGAAAGAGAGAAGTTCGCAAATCCGGGATCGATTGCTATAACTACGTACTTAATTTTTAACTTCACAGCGTGAGGCTAAAGCTTCAACAGCTTGAAGGAGTTGAGTTGGAGTCCAATTTGCAGCCAAGCCGCTGGCGATCGCACACGCTCCGGCACCGACACCTTCTTTCACATATCCGCGATCGTAAGCTTGGAGTTGCGGGTAGCCAGAGCCAGCAAAACTTAGCTGCGCCGCCAACAGAGGTACACCGCCAATCTCTTTAGCGAGTCCTACAGTGTCCCCTGTAGGGTCTTCGGCCACCCAGCGCGTAGTCCCCACCGCCACTTGTTCGGGACACCAAAAGAGAGCATATTCCCGGGCCAAGGCTTGCATCAAAGCGTACACTGCCAGCATTTGCGTTCCCCCAGCCAGGAGCACCCCGCAAGTCCGACTCGCGGCGATCGCCATTCCCGCCACCGCTATCTGCATCGGATCGCCCACCGCCGCCACCAATTCTAGGGGAGTGCTGTTTTCCCCGCCAATTTTCCAGTCAGCATTATGCAGTCCCGCTGTCACCGCCGCCAATTTTTGACTGTGATTGCAGCAAGGATGAGAACTATTAACCTTGCCTGATGCTGCAATACCCAAACCGATTAACACGCCCAAAGCAGTAGTCGTTCCCCCAACTACGCACTCCCCTAAAATTAAATAACTACCATTATTTTGAGCCGCCAATTTAGCTCCCCAAATTAATCCTTGTTCCAGCAAATGTTTGACTGTTTCGAGTTCTAAAGCATTCCCAGAAGTCAGACACTTTGCCGCAGTGCCGCCCAAATCAATTGTAGGTACGGTCGGCGGCAGGGGCAAACCAGCATTAAACAGGTAAAGGGGAATTTCCAAAGCTTCGACTACAGCGCGAGATATCAGTACGGGCGAGGCGCCGGCTTGTAGGGGCGGCAAAGGATATTGGGGCGATGGTTGGGGGCCGTTATACAAGAATTCTGCATCGGCCAAACAAGTAAATTGTCGATCGTGCGGGGTTGCTCCTGCTGCTGAAATCCCCGGAATTAAGCCTGTCGCCGTAAATCCTAACACACAGGCAAATATTGGTTGCCGTCTGCGATAGCGATCGAGCCACCGCTGGCCCTGTTCGATTTCTGTATAAATACGAATCATAAATTAGTCATTAGTTATTAGTTATTAGTTATTAGTCATTAGTTATTAGTTATTAGTTATTGGTTAAATGCCCCATGCCCCATGCCCCATGCCCTATGCCCTATGCCCTATGCCCTGCGCGGGCCAATTCCCAATAACTACTCTTCATAATCGATCAAAACTTGCACCCAGCTCGGCGGCCGCGGAATCGGATTTCCCAAACGACCTAACAGCAGCAAAGCTACTAAATGCACTACAAATAAATAGACAATATTGTTAACCAAAATCATCCAGGCGGCGATCGCCCCAATTGTACTCAAACTCGGCACGCTCAGCCAGCCCAGCTTCACGAACACCCATTCTACGATCTCTGTTACCTGTGCGGTTACGTAAACCCAGAGGTCTTGACCCACCAAAGCTGACAGCAGCCAAAACCGAAAAAAGAAGCCTAGAGTACCAATTAGCGCGCCCAAACTAATAGAGACAGACCAACTCGCTTTGCGCCTCCAAAGTCCTCCCAGCACAACTCCCATAATTCCAAAAGGCATTACGTACAAAATGCTGCGCGTCGGGCCCATGAGTACCGACAGCAGCAAACCGGAAACCAAAGCGGCCATCCAAGCGGCTCGCTTCCCCCAGCGCAGGTAAACCAGGGCGATCGGCACCGGGAAAAAAACCCGCAGCAAAGGCCCCAGCGGAAAGTAATAATTTACCAGCCAAATCAAGCTAGCGGTACTTGCCAAAAATGCCGTTTCTACCAGCCTTAAAGGCGCTTCACCTATAGCGCGCGTCCCCGGATCTGGATTTTTGCGATCGCCCGCCAAATCTGAAATAGCAGCGGTTTGGGGCTCATTATTTGTACTTGGTGAACTGCCCGAATTAGACGCGTCATCTGCTGACAAAAAATCACTCATCCGATTTTAGATTTTAGATTTTAGATTTGAGATTTTAGATTGACACGGCTAGCAGGGGTAGGGACACGGCAGTTCCGTGTCCCTAGGGCACGAGCGATGGCGATCGGAGTGTACTTAATAAGCTTGGAATCTACTGTATTTTAGATGGATTTTCTCAGCAAAAATTTTCAGCAGCATCATTTTTCGGTTTTGAGTTCCTGAATTACAAAAACCGAACAAGATGCGTGGTGAACGACATAATTGCTGACACTCCCGAGGAAAGCTTCCGTTAACCCCGTGCGGCCCCGCCTCCCCAATACTATTAAATCTGCGCCCCAATTTTGGGCTGATTCACAGATACAATGGCCCGGATCGCCGTCCATTTTGCAGTCAAATTCCACCTGCAATCCTTGTTTTGCTGCGGCATCACAGTAATTTTGCAGCAAACCCGAAGCCTGTTTTACCTCCCTTTCCAGCCGCAAACGTTGAGCTTGATAAGCTTGATCCATTAACTGGACATTCATGCCCAAATCTACCGGAATTGGCACTGCCGTCTCGCCCAGCGAGTTGATAGTAACGCAGTTAAATAACATCACCAGGGCCCGATCGCCCACAGCTAATTCTAAAGCTTGACTGAAGACGCGGTGGCCGAGTTCAGAATCGTCTAAGGCGGCGAAAATTTTCTTAAAACTCACAGCTTTACCTCCGGTGGGAAATCATCAATATCAGTTAACAAAGAATGCTTTTGAATCTCATTCAAATTGGCAATCTCTGATACTTCTAGACTAACAGACGCTCCAAGGCGTGCAGGTCTGGAATGCACAAAACGTCACGTTCGCGCTGAATACTTCCTTTTTTTTCCAGCTTGCTGAGCACTCGCGTTACTGTTTCCCGAGCCAGCCCGCTGAGGCTGCTTAATTCTCTGTGCGGCAGGTTGGGAATTTCTGTACCTCCTGTTGACATGATTTTCCCTTGCCCCTCGGCCAAAAATAAGAGAATATCTGCTACTCGCGAGGTACTGTCCGATTCTCGCAAACGCAGGCGGCGGTTGACTTGCCGCAGGCGGCGGGCCATCAGTTGGGCTAGCCGAATCCCTGCTAGCGGCTCGGTATGAATGAGCTGCACAAAGTCCTGAGATGGCATATTGCCGATCAGTGTCGGGGCTAGGGTGATGACATCTGTCGATCGCGGTGCTTCTTCGATCGCGGCCATTTCCCCGAACAGTTCTCCTTTCCCTAAAATATTCAGTGTTACTTCTTTTCCGTCTAGGTTGTAGGTGCGAATTTTCACCCAACCATCCAATATAAAATACACTGATGTTCCCCAGTCATTTTCCAGTAAAATCACTTGATTTGACGGATGACTGCGGGTAACGATGTGGACAGTTGCTCTCTCGATTACAGGATCGGGTAAGCCTGCAAAAAAAGGAGTAGAAACTATCAATTGATTTATATTGGAATTCGGATCTCGGGTGTTAAAGCGGTCTTCCATGAGGCCATCATTTTAATTTATGCGCTTGATCTGCGCTGGGCAGTTAGAAGTAGCTTGCAGCCGAGTCATTCGATTTGAAATTCAAGATTTGAGCAACAAGTATCTAAAATCGGCAATTTTACCTCTAAAGTTTTGGGGTCAAAGGTCGAATATGGGAATTAATAGTCTCAAGCTCTGGCGAGCTAGAAACTAAAGACTATACCATAATTTTTTAGATACATACCACGGAGCAAATTTTATTAACAAAATTTTAGCAACGGGGCAAGCTCAATCGGCCGATCGAATTACCGAAGAAGGGCACTTCGCGAAGACAAGCTTAACACTGCTGAGAGATTTGTTGTGCTTGCGGCCCGGCAGCCGATCGGCTGCTGGGCCGCAAGCACAATCCCGCAAGCACCGCAGACCGATCCCCGATCCGACTGCAACTGCCACGCCCACCTGTCAAATATCAGCACGATCGGGAAAAATCCACAACAATTCCCTGCTTAAAGGTTGGCGCTATTCGTCAGCGGAACCGACGCAGTTCGCAACAACTTTTTTTGCTACCCCGGGATTATTGTACCATTAATCTCTAGCCATGAACACAGATAAAAGGTTATTATTAAAGGTTGCTCAAATCGACAGCACCGGGACAATCCCGAATCCGGGCATCCCGAATCGCAAATTGGTTGAGGTTTTTTCTGTTGTCTGTCAAAGATCGAGAGAGGGGAGAGCCGCCAATCCGAGCCAAACTCCGGGTGGGGGCCTGCATTTTTTCGGGCGATCGCAGCTATTGGCGAACTCTAATCGCCCCTGAAGCCCGGGAAAAAGGACAGCAGCCGCAGAATTTGAAAGCAGTTGCAGGTGATAGAAGCGGGCATTTGGTGCGGAAGTACCGGCTAACCTATCATAGGCAATAGAAGTCATCCGAAGGCAAAAGGTTAATTCACCAATGTTAAGAAAATGTTACTGAATTATTGACGGAGATTATTTGATCTATTGGCATAGCTGCCGCCTGACTTCAGTCTTTTTCCGGTAAAGTTTCTCCCAAGCCGCATTCCCAGAGGTTCCGCCCTTGAATTCTCAGAAGTACAAAATTCAAGCACTGATTGCTGAGATTGACGAGGTACTCAGCAAGCCCGCCCCCCGCTTGCCTTGGACGGGTTCTCTTGATACTGTCCACCAGCGCCAACTGTTAGAGCGAGTTCGCGCTTATCTGGTTTCCCCAGACTCAAGGCTAGCAGCCGACAAGGGGCCCCCCAGCCCAAATGTCCGCCCGCAACCAGTTCCAGTGCCCAAAGTGCCACTGCCCAAAGTGCCGCTGCCGGCAAGGGGCCCCTCAGCAGCAGAGCAAATCATGCTTGCGGTAACCGGAGAACTCAGCCACCTGCGTTCAAGCCTGACGGTGCCGCTCCAAGAAGACATAGAAGCTCTGCGACAAGAGCAGCAAGCTCTAATTCAAGAAATCAAACAGCTAGAAGCAAAACGACAGCAGCAACAATCCCTAGCTCAGCAACAAGCAAACCAACAGCAAATCATTTCTGAATTCTTGCAGGTACTGACTGCTCGCTTGGAAGAAACCTTGACTAGCGATTTCTCCCAAATTTTAGGTAGCCTAGAAAATCAGTTGTTGCTCATCGCCGCAGCACCTTACTCTTTGGGTAGCGGACAATCAGAGCAACCTGCTTTAAATCAACAAACCTCGGGAGAACATCCACTGCTGACTCCGGCTCAAAGGTTGGAGCAAATGCAATTGTTTCAAGCTCGTGCTGACAGTGTGCTGATGAGGCTCGATTCTACGATGGGTATCGTGTTCGATGCTTTGCAAGCAAATCTGGAAACCCATCAAGCTTCCTTGTCCCAAGGAATCGAAAATATGTACGGTTTGAGCCAGCAGAGCGAGGCGATGTTCGCGGCTTTTGTCAGCCACTTGGCCGCACAGTTGGGGCGAGAAGCGTCTTCCTACGTGCAGCAGCCGATCGCCATCGCAAATCTCGAAACGGCCGCCCCAACCTCCGCCGAGATCCCCGTAGCTGCCGCTCCTGCCCCCTCAAATACTGCGATCTCGCAGTCAGCCGCCGGGCCACATCCCAGCGGCGAACTCCCAGAACAAGACAGATTGCCCTACGCCGGTACAGAAATTTCTTCGCAGTTCGGACAGTTGAGGCACGATCGCGATCGCGTTGAAGTCCCAATCTCGCTCCCGGATTTGGAAGATAATTTGTTCGGTTATGCACCCGAAAGACCCCGACTGGCAACTCGGTTTCCCGGCGCTGAGTCGGAAGATATGTTAGCAGAAAGTGGCGAAAATGTTGAGGATTTGTACGCGAGTTTGTTCGCGGGAGAAGGAGTCGCAGAACTCGAACTAGAAATCGAAAATTTTAGGATCGAAAATACAGAAATTGCGGCTGGTAGTGAATCGGTACAAGCTCAAAATGCGGCAGATTATGAAAGTGCAGAAGCCCTAAATAATGCCGAAGATTTGTTTGTAAATCTGCTGGATGAAGGGGAATCGCTGGAAGATATTTTAGTAGGTGAAGATTCAGACTTCGTAATCGGTAATTCTGTAGAGGATCTAACTTTAGATACTGAAGATTTATTTGAGCCGCAAGTTACAATAATACCTCAAGTTTCAGAACCGCCAGCCATAAGTTCGATCGCGCCAGCAGTACCTCAAGTTTCAGAACCGCCAGCCGAAACCGCCTCGCCGCAACTTGAACCGGACGATCGAGAAAATTTAGAAACGGCTCAAAACCGAGGCGAACATTTTGACACTCCTGCTGTGGATCGCCGGCAACAGGAGCCTCCGTCGCTGGCTTGGAACGTGCCTGCGTCCGTGAACCCGAACCGCCCCACTGCAACGACCCGGGTGCCGAGTGCCAATGATGTTCGCACTGGCGAGTTGGACACCGCGTCGCAGCGGCTCGATGATGCCTACATCCAAGCTTCGCCGGACGAGGATTTGCTGCCGGTTGAGGCATTAGAAGATGACCTCGATCGAGCTCTAAATTTGGACAACAATACTCTGGAACTGTTGCAGACAGACCTCTACAATCTGGAGGGATTGCAAAATACAGGCTCCGGGCGATCGAATTTCTCAGCGCCTAACAGCTTGGATTTATCGGCGAGTTCCCCCTCAGGCGGTGCACAAAATCCCTTTGCTGTTGCCGCAGAGGAAGAACTCGGTACGCTGGAGGATTTGTTCTCCGATGTGTTGGAACTCTCATCAGATGAACCGTTTGTTTTGGAAGACGAACTTGAGGATGATTTGTTTGCCGAGGAAGATGAGTCGAAGTTGACGCTAGACGAGATTTTGGCTAGTTTGACCGAGACCGATCGAGCTTTGACTGATTCTCCGCCTCCAGAAACTGCGGAAACAGACGAAGTGCGATCGAGTCCTCCAGAAAGCAAAAAAAAAACCTAATTTCGACAGAGAGTAAGGCAGCAGTTGTTGAGGGGAACACCGAGTTTAGCGAGTTTGCCCTCCAACAGCAGCAAGAGGCGGCTGCGAATTCTGTTGCAGGTGCGATCGCATCGAAATTCCCACAATCCCACAATCGCCCGAATTCTGGCTGGTATTTGGGCATAGATTTCGGTTCCTGCGGGCTGTCGGCGGCTTTGCTCGATCGCACCAGCCGTCAGTTGCACCCGATTTACTGGGAAACCACACAGCACTCCGAAGCACAGCAGGCTGAGGCTTGGGCTGCGGGCGCGAGCTTTCGGATTCCCTCGGCTGCGGTGATGAAGGAAACAGCCCCGGTCGGCTCCGGGCCTCCGGTGACAGTCAAGTCGGTCGGATTGGGGCAGTTGGCTTTGCCTGCAGGAGAATTTTTACTGCAAAATTTTAAATTGCCTTTAAAGGTGGGCATTCCTTATCAGCGGGAGGCTGCTGGGATGTACGAACCGCTGTTGCAGCGATCGCCAAATCAAGCTATTTCGATCGCCTTGCCGCTGCACGGTTTGCGGGCGCTGCTGGCTACTTTGCATCCTCGGATTCAGGGGCAAAAATTTGGCGGATCGGGGGAAAGTTTGGATTCTGCTGCGAGGGCGAATTTTGGTGTATTGCCAGTTTCTAATTTAATTTGTCAGGCTTCGGGACTGACAGCCCAAACTCTCGATGCGGCGCTAAAAGACTTGCAGGGTGTAATTTTGGGGACTCCGGCCGGCTGGGGAAATGCTTATCGGTTTAACCTGCGGGAGGCTGTTTTGGGCGCGGAGCTGGTGGCTTCGGGTTCGCAAATTTTTGTGGTGGAAGATGCGATCGCCACTTTGCTTGCTGCTGTAACTCCTGTGAAAAATGCCGCAGGAGTGCAGCCTCGAGCGGTGGATTCTATTAGGAGCGATCTCACATCTGCTGCGCCGCTGAGTGTGAATGCTTCGTCTTTTAGCGGGGGAACTTTGATTCTAAATGCGGGGGCGGCGACGGTGGAATTAGCTTTAGTTGAGTTGCCGTCCAATCTTGAAGATTTAAGGAATGCGGATTTTACTTGCCAAAGTTTTGCTTTTGCTGGCAATGCTTTCGATCAGGATATTATCTGTCAGTTGTTGGCTAAAAATGAAACTTGGGGAATGTCGATCGATTTGCCGCGTCCGGGGCATCCTGATTTGCCGAGCCGCTATCAATTGCAGCAGCGGTTGCAAGGTTCTGCTTTTGGGCTGCAATTGTTGGAGGCGGCTCAGCAGATCAAAGTTATTTTGCAACATCAAGAAAGTTTTGTTTTGGATATTGGCCAGCAGCATTGGGATGTCAAGCGCAGAGATTTGGAAAGTCTGGTTTTAGTGCCTTTTGTGCAGCAGTTGAACCGCGAATTGAATGCTTTGCTCAGCCGCGCGGGAATGTCGCCGGCGGGCATCAATCAGGCGATTTGTGCGGGGGGCATGGGCTCTTGGGCTGCGATCGCCCGCTGGTTGCGACAGAAGCTGCCGAATGCGATCGTGGTTCAAGATCGGGAATTGGAGGTCGATCGAGAGATTTCCGAAATACACAATTTTGCATCAAATTATGTATCTCAAAGTACAAATTTTTCAAGAAAAAGTAGTGGAGTTGCCTGCGGGTTGGCGAGTTTGGCTCTCTATCCTCAAATTTTGGACGTGCCGCAGCAGCAGTACAGCGACTTCTTTCTGCTGTGGGAATTAATGCAGGTTTTGGGCGAAGAAACTCTCAGCTTTGAGGAAATTTTGCAGTTGTTGGAACGCCAGGGCGTGAATACAGGCACCTGCGAACCCCGGATTCTGGGGCTTTTGGAAGGAAAGTTGCCATCGGGACTTTTGCCTGCGGAGGAAGATTTCATGCTGCTAGCCGAGGAGTCGAGGCAAAATCCCGATTGGGAAGCAATTTTGGCCGAGCCGCTTTTCTTTGAAGATGTCTCGCTCGGTTATCGCTTGAATATCGAACACGCCTCTGTTGTTCGCGAATATTTAGGCAAACTCGCCTGCTTCAGCCAGCAAAAATTGCTAGAGCCGCTAACAATTGCTTGGGATGTTCGCACGGATAGTAGTTATCGCTAAAGGCTAAAAACCCGGTTTCTCAGTAGAATCCCCCCTTTCTTCCCCGAACATTCCTAGAAGATTCCTAGTAGAAACCGGGTTTTTTGTGGCAAAAACTAACTTTTTTATGTGAATTTACTTAAAGTTCTCAATAAACTTTATACCTTTTTAGAGGAAATACACAGAAACTTTATAAAAGTGTTGTAGCTTTTTAAAGATTGTGCAAAGCCCAGCATTTCAGGTTCAGCAGATTTGGAGTAGCTAATAAGATGGACGTGAGATTTCATTATAAAGTTGAGACAAATCAAATGAAATTTGCGATGGGTGCCTCTAAATCATCACTATTATCCGAAATGCTGTCATTATTTATTCCGAAACATACTTACAAAGTTTGTGTATCCAAACAGCAGGTTCACCGCTCCGTAACGAGCAAGCTAAAGCGGTCGATCGATATTTTGGGCTCGCTGCTAGGACTGGCTATTGCTGCTGCGGTGGCGGTGCCGGTAGCCGTGGCGATGCTGTTGGACAATCCGGGCCCGCTGCTCTACAGTCAAGTCCGCTGTGGCCTCAAAGGGCGGCACTTCAGAATGTGGAAATTTCGATCGATGGTTGTCGGTGCAGAAAAGCTCAAACACCTAGTTACCAACGAAGCCAAGGGTCACATTTTTAAGAATGAAAATGACCCGCGAATTACCCCCGTCGGCCGGTTCTTGCGGTGCACGAGTTTGGACGAGTTGCCTCAATTCTGGAATGTGTTAATCGGCGACATGAGTTTGGTGGGAACTCGACCGCCAACTCCCGATGAAGTCTCCGGCTACGACGATTTTCACTGGCAGCGTTTAAATGTCAAACCCGGCCTGACTGGGGAGTGGCAAGTCAATGGACGCTCTGGAGTTAAAGACTTTGACGATATTGTGCGGATGGATCTCGACTATCAGCGCAAGTGGTCTGTTGTCTACGACATCACTCTGATTTGCAAGACAATTTGGGTTGTCTTGAATAAAAACGGTGCGTGTTAAATAGGTAAGTTGTTTTGGGTTGTGTGTTTGTTTGAGAACTGACGCAAAAATAGGGTATTAAATTAAATAATATGTTGCTAGAGTTGGCGATCGGTGATGCTTACGGTGCTGGCGCATGAATTTGCTGACCAGCAGACGATCGAATTGTACAACAATCTCAACGGCTACATACAGCATCCCCCTCACGACATCCCACCGGGATGCTACACAGATGATACTCAAATGAGTTTAGCGATCGCAGTTGCTATCGTCAGCCGAGAACCTTGGACGCCGGAACTTTTAGCCACCAAATTTGTTGCAGCTTTTCACCGCGATCGGCGAGTAGGTTATGCTGGGAAGTTGTACAATTTCTTACTACAAGTTGAAGACGGAAAAGAATTCTTAGCAAAAATTCACTCCGCTAGCGATAAAAGCGGATCGGCGATGCGAGCCGGCCCAATTGGCATTTTTCCGACTGTTGAAAAAGTCATCGAAAATGCTACCATTCAAGCTGCAATTACCCACAATACTCCCGATGGCATTAATGCAGCTAGAGCGGCCGCTTTGATGTCTCATTACTTTATTTATCAGCTAGGTTTAAAGAAGAATTTGGGAGACTTTCTAGAAAGGCACGTCGCTGGTGAGTGGTCGATACCTTGGCAAGGAGAAGTCAGCGCTAAAGGTTTGGTCTGTGTTAGAGCAGCTATTACTGCTGTCATGGGAAATGATAGTATGAGCAAACTGCTCCAAGATTGCATTGCCTTTTCGGGAGATGTCGATACAGTAGCAACTATTGCTTTAGCTGCTGGTTCCTGTAGCAGTGAAATTGCCCAAGACCTGCCAGAAAATCTGGTACAAGGATTAGAAAATCTATCTTACGGCAGAGATTATATCATAGAACTAAATCGACAGTTGATGAATTTGACTGTTTAGTAAAGAGGCTACAAAAAATGTTAAATTAAGGGCAATCTTCACAGAGTTGCCCTTAATTTTTGATTTATGAATTTGCCTAATTTGATTACTTTTTCTCGGTTGCTGGGAGTGCCTTTTCTGCTCTACGGTTTGTACGATCCAAGCGCACAAAGTCGCTGGATTTGTGTGGCGATTTTCGTGGTAGCTGCGGCGACTGATTGGCTGGATGGCTATTTGGCTAGGAAGCTGAATCAAATTACCGATTTAGGAAAGTTTCTCGACCCTTTGGTGGATAAATTATTGGTGCTCGCGCCGCTTTTAGTGTTGATTGAGTTGGGTAAAGTTCCGGCTTGGGCTGTGTTTTTAATTTTGGGTCGGGAGTTGACAATTGCCGGGTGGCGTGTTAATAAAACTACGATTTCCGGAGCTAATATTTGGGGTAAATTGAAGACGGTTAGTCAGATTGTGGCGATCGCACTTTTAATTGCTCCTCTGTCTGAAGCGTGGAATGTTCCTGCACTTATTGCTTTTTGGATTTCTGTAGCTTTAACCCTGATTTCTGGAGCTATTTATCTGTGGCCCCAAAAGGCGGCTGAGGAAAAGTAAATAAAATTAGTTTGTAGTGAGGACTTCAGTCCTGATAAATATCTGAGGACTAAAGTCCTCACTACAAACCTATAGAGACACGGCATTGCCGTGTCCTAATTGTAGCTTAATAATGACTCCCAGATTTCCGGTAGTGCACCGCTGTCACCCCATCATTTTTCAGCAAATGACCGTTTTCAACCGCCGCATAAACTACCCAGTGATCGCCGCATTCCATCCGACTTATCACTTCGCATTCCAGATAAGCTAAAGCATCAGTCAAAACCGGACAGCCGTTGCTAGCTTCCACCGTTTCGACTCCGGCAAATCTGTCTTCTCCCGGAGCAAAGTTTTTCATGAAATACTTGCGCAACTGTCGCCCTTCTGCTAATATATTCAACACAAATTGATCTCCGGCGTACATCAAAGCTTCGATCGATCGATCTTTCGCCACAGCAATAGTCAAACCAGGCGGATTAAACGTTGCTTGCGACACCCACGAAGCCAACATCGCACTGGTGAGTTCCCCGCGCTTTGCCGAGACTACGCACAGCGAACCAACCAATCTCCCTACTGCTTGTTCAGTACGATCGCTCCCTCCAGTCAACGTCGGTTTTGGTGCCCGCAATTTTTGCGATCGGATCAAAGCTTGAGCAAAATCCGTTCCCGCTTCTTTACACTCATAAATCGTCGCCGCCGTCGGCTTAAATTTCGCTCGAATCGGCTCAAATCCGATGCGATAGCCGGCATCTTTCAATTTTCCTTCAACTAAGTCGATCGCCTCTCCACTCCAGCCAAAAGAACCGAAAACCCCCGCTAACTTGCTCTTAGCCGCTGTAGAAAGCACAATTCCCAAAGCAGTTTGAATTTGCGTCGGCGCGTGTCCTGCTAGCGTCGGAGTTCCGATGATAAATCCCGCGCATTTCTCGATCGCCTCTTGAATTTCTCCCGGTTCAGCAAATTCGCAGTTAATAGTTTCTACACCAACGCCCGCTTTCGTAATTCCTTTGGCGATCGCCTGCGCTAAAGTTGCCGTATTTCCGTAAGCCGAGGCATAAATCAAAGCAACTGTCAAGTCCTTGGAATTTTGTTGCTGGCTCCATTCCCGATACAAATTGCTCAGTTCGTGGAGGCCATAACGGACGAGCGGGCCGTGACCCGGAGCATAAAATGCTGCTGGTAAATCGGCTAATTTATCCATTGCGGTCAGCACTTGTTTCGCCTGAGATGCGTGCAGGGAATCGTAATAATAGCGCCGATCTTCGCTGTAAACAGTCCACCCTTCATCGAATACTTGGTCGCCGCAAACGTGAGACCCAAATAGTTTGTCCGTGAACACGATTCGAGTTTGCGGATCGTAGGTGCAAAGTTCGTCAGGCCAGCGGGGAGTCGGAGTCGCCATGAATCTTAATTCGTGACCTTTACCTAAGTTTAATCTTTCTTCCCCTCGCACGATCATGATGTTTAACTCTTGTTCGGGAAAAGCCGATCGCAAACCAATCGCCGCCGGATTCGTACACACAAAAGCAACTTGCGGAGCCAATTCTAACAAAGCTTTAATCGTGACGGATCTGTTAGCGTTGAAATGCCCCAAAATGATATAATCTAGCTTTTTCAAATCCACCCGTTTCTGCAAACATTCCAGATAATTTTGGGTGAAAGATTCGCCAGGGGGGTCGAACAAAGCTGTTTTGTCAGCTTGGATGATGTAGCTGTTTGCTGTTGTACCTCTTTGCAGGGAATATTCTACTTCAAATTTGAGCCTGTCCCAAGTGCGCGATCGCAAAATAAAAGTATCGAGTCCGATAGGGAGAAATTGTACGTCGCGGGGTTGGATATCTGACGTTGGTGGGGAAATTAGAATGTTGGTCATTAATTGCACCTTTTTCTATTAATTGTGCTTTAATAAATGCTGGATTTTTTTTACATGGCAGTTTGCAAATATTTGCTGTCTGCCAACTAGATTTTTTTAACAAACCGCGAAGGCGCTAAGGTCGCGAAGGAAGAGAAGAAGAGAGACCAAAAGTCGAGCGTCGATCTTTTAATTTCTCTCTTTCTCCTGACAACTGTCAACTGTCAACTGTCAACTGTCAACTGACTTTTAATAGTGATTGCCGACTTTGCGGTGGTGCACTGCGGGGAGTGCTTCGGGATTGGATACGCGGCCGTTATCTACCGTCGCGTATACGATATGATGATCCGAAAGTTCCATCCGGCTGACTACTTCGCATTCCATGTATGCCAAAGCATCTGTCAGAATGGGAGAACCATTACTACCAGGCTGAGTTTTGACTCCGGCAAATCGATCGGCACCAGGAGCAAAACGCTTTAAAAAGTGCTTCATCAAGGTTTGATAATTGCCTTCTTCTAGCACGTTGAGAACAAATTTATCTCCCGCGTGCATCATCGATTCGATCGCCCGATCCTTCGCAACTGCTATTGTTAAACCCAGCGGTTTAAAACTGGCTTGCGTTACCCAAGAAGCCAGCATCGCACCGCTAACCTCGCCTCTTTGAGCGGTAATGATATACAGTCCACCGCTGATGCGTCCCAAGGCTTTATCGAGGTCGCTATCGAGGGATTTCATCTGTTTGACAGCTTTGTCCCGCGTCAGCCACTGTCCCAAGTCGGTGCCTGCTTCGTCGCAAAGTTGATAAATTGTGTCTGTTGGCGTGTCTTTAATCAAAATGTTGGGAAATGCTTCTTTTAAACCCAACTCTTTGAACTTGTTTCGCAGCGGGTAAACCGATGCGTCATCGCCGCCGCCGGATTCGCACAAACCGAAGGATTGTTTGTTGTTAGCAGCTACTAAAATTGTGTTGATGGCGGCTTCGGCATTCTCCGCAGCAGCGCCGACACTGGGCGGCGAACAAATCACGATACCACCGGCTGTACCGACAAGTTCGCGGACTTCTTGTAAGTCGGCGATTTTCAAGTCCATCATTTCTACGGCGACACCGGTTTTGGTGATCCCGTGGGCGATCGCCTGGCTGAGTCGATCGCTAAAACCGTAGTCGGAAGTGTAAAATACTGCTACCGTAGTTTCTGCCTTGGTTTGCTCTTGGCTCCACTTTTTGTAGCGCCCGGTGAGTTCGACTACGTTGTACCGTAGCAAAGGGCCGTGACCGGTCGCAACAGTACCAATTTCGCCCAATTCTGCCATGCGTTTCATTGCACTCAAGACCGATCGAGCATTCGGAGCCATCAAACACTCATAATAAAAGTGGTAATCTTCCTCAACTGCTGCCAAATCGTCATCATAGGTGCTATCGGAACAATAGTGCATCCCGAAAGCATCGCAGGTGAACATCACTTTAGTTTTGTGATCGTAACTGAAAATAGTATCGGGCCAGTGCAAATTCGGTGCCGATACGAACTCGACAACGTGACCGTTTCCTAAATCTAGTTTGTCCCCATTTTTGACTACAAGTCGCTCAAATGGTTGATGTACAAGGTTTTCTAAAAATTGAACAGCTACTTTTGCGCCGACGACAATCGCTTGCGGTGCCAGCGCCAGCACATCCTTAACCAAACCGCTGTGGTCTGGTTCAGTGTGGCTGATAATCAGATAGTCAATCTCTTTCGGGTCAATTTCGCCCGTCAGAATTTCCATGTATTGCTGGCGAAATTTCTCGTGAGAAGTATCGACGAGGGCTGTCTTTTCGCCGCGAATGATAAATGAGTTATAAGTTGTACCGTTTTTAAGCCCGAATTCAATGTCAAAGCGGTCTCGATCCCAGTCCAAGCATCGAATTGCTGTTGTATCAGCCGCAATTTCAACCTTTTCCACCGTCAATCTGCGTTGGACTCGTTCAGTCAGCGCTACCATAACGTGCCTCCTTGTCTGTTATCCAATACCTTATTGTTTCCATTCTGACACGTTTCTTTTGTAAATCTTTATAAAATTTCTTATGACGCTGTTAAGTATCGCAAAAGTTATGGGAGAAGATTGATTTGATAATTTAATACAATCAATTTTTGATCGATAGACAGTTGACAAAAAGCTAATATATGTGGTAATGAAAGTAAGTTAAATCGGTTGGACGATCGCCCAACCAGTCAAAACAGTCAGGGTTCTGGGGATGATGATAGGATTAAAAAATCCTAAATAAATTAACTATAATCGATTAACTCATATAAAGCTATGTCGGAAAGCTCCTTTGAGAAAACTAATTTTGGTTGGCAATTAGCACAGTCACAACAGCGATTTCTGGAATGGTGGGAACTAAAAACTGCCCAGAATATGCCGAATGTCGAATTGCCATCTTGGTTTGATTCTCCCATCTTGTGGGCGATCGCAAGAGCCGCCTTTTGGGTAATCTTAGCATTGCTCGCAGTCTGGGCGAGTTGGCAAATTTGGCAATTGTTGAGTTTTTATGTTCATAATTTCAAAAAGCGGAATCAATCAACTGATGTCAGTGCGAAACAAACAATTGAACATTTGTCGGTAGCAGAGTGGTTTTTGCGATCGCAAGAATTGCAGCAGCAAGGCAAATACCGCCAAGCTTGCCGCTGTCTTTACATGGCGGCTTTGCAACGGTTAAATGATGCCGGAACAGCAATTCACCAAACCAGCCGCACTGATGGCGAATATTTGCAATTAATCCAGCAATTACCGCAACCAGCGCCTTACGAAACTGTGATCGCAATCCATCAGCAATTATATTTTGGAAATACAGAAGCTACCCAGTCAACCTTTGAACAGTGTCAGCAAGCTTACCAACAAATTAAGGATTAAACAGCGATGAACTTATCAAAGCGTAGGTTTTGGTTGTTGGGTGCGATCGCCATTACTGCAATAATTATCATCACCCTGGTATTTGCTCCCGCTAACAACAAACTAAATAGCGGTTCTACATATAATAGAGCACCAGACGGCTACGGAGCATGGTATGCTTTCATGTCAAAACGGGGAACCGAGATTCAGCGCTGGCAAAAACCTGTTGCAGACTTTGCCAAAAACCCAGATGCAAAACAGTCAAGTACACTCTTACGTGTCTATAGCAGCCCAATTTTCACAGAATCTATTCCTGAGATAGAGAAAAACTGGGTACAACAAGGCAATACTTTGGTAATTTTGGGAATTAGCGCACCTGTTACAGCAGCACCTTTTAGTAGCTTGCTCCCAGCTTCAGCCGGGAAAATCAAAATTGACACCGGGCGGAGAGTTTTCAGCGACAAAAAGCCAATTTTAGGGGATGAATTTGGGGGAATTGTTTGGCAAAAAACAGTCGGAAAGGGAAGAGTCTATTTTGCCTCTGCACCCCATCTAGCTGCTAACGCTTATCAAGATTTTCCAGGTAATTATGAATTTTTAGCAAGGCTAGTTACTCAATCAGAAAGTGGACGAAAAGAAATAGAAGGAACGGAACAGGCTTTAGCCGTGAACTTTATCCAAAATCCTATCTATCAGAGCCAGAAAACAACTAAAAATATCAATAAAGTCTGGGTAGATGAATACATTCACGGCTACAAAGATCCAGAAATTAGTGAACGCGAATCCGAGCAAAATTTATTCACTTATTTAGCCAAAACTCCTCTATTTCCAGTTTTGATCCAGGGTACTATTATCCTAATCGTTGCTATTTTTGCCGGTTGGAAAAGGTTTGGACAGCCTGTCATTATATCAGCGCCGCAGGTTGACAACAGCGAAGCTTACATCCAAGCATTAGCGGGTGTCTTGGAAAAAGCCAACAGCACTGATTTTGCGGTAGAACTTATCGGCAAAGCAGAACAGTTACAACTCCAAAAAGCCTTATTATTGGGGCAGACATCGCCCGAAAGTGAAAGCCCGATCGATGCTTGGGTGGAGCAAACAGGGCGAAAAGCGGCAGAATTAGCAGATTTGGTGCGATCGCCATCTCGGAAATCCCGCATCAGCGATCGAGATTTGCTAGCCTGGTTAGGTAAATGGGAGCAAATCCGTCAACATCTCCAGTCTAATAGGAAAGATCCAAAATGAGCGAAACAAACTCTATTTTCAAACGCCTTAGCCAAGCCCTGGACAAAATAGTCGTGGGTCAATCTTCCATAATACAGCAGTTGTTAGTGGCGTTACTCAGCGACGGCCATGTGATTATTGAGGGAGTCCCTGGAACCGGGAAAACTCTACTGGTAAAAGCGATCGCCCAATTGATTAAAGCAGATTTTCGTCGCGTTCAACTAACGCCGGATATTTTGCCATCTGATATCTTGGGAACGAATATTTTTGATTTTAATAACCATAGTTTTACACTAAAAAAAGGGCCTGTATTTACTGAGATTTTGCTGGCGGATGAAATTAATCGCACGCCTCCGAAAACCCAGTCAGCACTGCTAGAAGCAATGGAAGAACAGCAGGTGACATTAGATGGTGAAACTTTAGCTTTGCCAGACTTATTTTGGACGATAGCCACTCAAAATTCTTTGGAATTTGAAGGCACTTATCCGCTACCTGAAGCTCAGTTAGACCGATTTTTATTTAAACTTGTGGTTGACTATCCCGATGCAGCGGCAGAAAAGCAAATGTTGCTGAATTCAGAGGCCGGATTTCGCGCCAAACGCATCGATTTAGCTCGGATAAAACCTGTAGCAACGGTAGAGCAAATCCTGAACGCCCGTCAATCAGTACGAACAGTCAAAGTAGAAGAAAAATTGATCGATTATCTCCTCGCTTTGGTACACAATACGCGCAAACATCCTGATTTGGCATTGGGTGCTTCTGGGCGATCGGCTATAGCTTGGTTGCAAAGCAGTAAGGCTCATGCTTGGCTGGCCGGCAGGGATTATACTACTCCTGATGATGTCAAGGCGATCGCACTTCCCCTGTTGCGTCACCGTCTGATTCTCAAACCAGAATCGATGTTAGATGGCTTGCAAATTGATTCGGTAATTGCTTCGGTATTAAAACAAGTTGCTGTACCGAGGTAAGTTAGATATGATTGATCATACTGGCATTAACAGCAATATAAATTTACGTCCCGCCACCTCCGTTGATTTAGACTTGCTACAACACTGGGATGAACAAACTCATGTAATTGCTGCCGATCCGAACGATGACTGGGGATGGGAGGTAGAATTAAGCCGCAATCCCGATTGGCGAGAGCAATTGATTGCTGAGATTGAAGGACGTGCGATCGGCTTTATTCAAATCATCGATCCAGCGCGGGAAGATAGTCGCTATTGGGGCGATGTTGCAGCGGATCTTCGCGCCATTGACATTTGGATCGGAGAAGAGGCTGATTTAGGCAAAGGTTATGGTACAAAAATGATGCAACTGGCGATCGCCCGATGTTTTGCCGATTCTACTGTCACCGCTATATTAATCGATCCGCTTGCTAGCAATACCCGCGCTCACCGCTTCTATGAACGACTGGGTTTCCAATGTATCGATCGCCGATGGTTAGGTGAGGACGAGTGCTTTGTTTATCGTCTGAATCGCTCGGATTGGTGCCAAACAGAAAGCGATTCTCCGATCGCGACATAAAACGATTGTAACCATTGATTAATCTATTAGTTTATAATGAGAAACTGGAGGTGATTGTTCAATGGCAGTAGAACGATATCGTCAAATTATTCAAAATTTAATTTTAGAACGATCGCAGCGACGATTTGCACCGGAGGAAATCGAAGTACAGGCTGTTTTGGATACTGAACGCGATCGCTATCTGCTGCTGCATACAGGTTGGCGAGACAATCATCGCACACATGGATGCAGTATCCACCTCGATATCAAAGATGGCAAAATCTGGATAGAGTATGATGGGACTGAAGTCGGCATTGCTACGCTGCTGCTAGAACAAGGTGTGCCTAAAGAAGATATAGTCTTGGCGTTTCACTCCCCTTATATGCGCCAATTTACTGAGTTCGCCACCCATTAAAAGTCGATCGACAAAATTACTCGTTTCCAGGCTCTGCCTGGGAACCAGTTAAAACATCAAACAAAATGATTCCTTCAATTCGCCTTTATTTCCTGTTAACGATCGCAATTCCGATCGCCCTTTTGCTAGCTATGCTTGTCAACCTACAGACAAGTATCATCGGCACTTTACTATTTGACGGTTTAATTCTAGGTTTAGGCATTATCGACGCACTGCGCGTCAAATCTCATCGGGTAGAAGTGACACGCCATCCTTTGCACCGACTGTCGATCGGGCGAGACAATCCAGTTGTACTGTCAGTGCGATCCCCAAATCAAATAGCTAAAATTAGCCTGTGCGACTCCTATCCCCTAGAATTTGATGTCTCTCAACCGCTGCTAGAAGCCTCGCTCTATCCTAACACAAATGAAGAATTAAGTTATACAATTCGCCCGCAAAGTCGAGGAGAATATCAGTGGGGAGATATTCAAGTGCGGCAGTTAGGAAACTGGGGTTTAGCATGGCATGATTGGAAAATACCTGCTAGTGAAAAAGTTGCGGTTTATCCCGATTTAGTGATGTTGAAAGAACTTTCAATTAAGCTAACATTGCAAAATAGTGGTACAATGCGTCAATTGCGAAAACTCGGCATGGGAACAGAATTTGCCGAACTGCGCGAATATAGTATTGGTGACGATCCTCGCTTGATCGATTGGAAAGCTACTGCGAGGCGATCGCGCCCTTTAGTCCGAGTTTTAGAACCAGAAAGAGAGCAAACTTTGGTTATTTTACTCGATCGCGGACGGCTGATGACGGCGCGAGTGCAGGGTTTGAAGCGCTTTGACTGGGGAGTGAATGCAGCCCTGTCTTTAGCCTCTGCTGGACTGCATCGGGGCGATCGGGTGGGAGTCGGCGTGTTCGATCGGGAAATCAGCACTTGGATACCTCCAGAAAGAGGACAACATCAACTATCTAAAATAATTGAACGTCTAGCACCAATTCAACCAGTATTATTAGAACCAGACTATGTTGGTGCTGTAACTAAATTAGTAAGTCAACAAACTCGCCGTGCATTAGTGGTGCTAATTACCGATTTAGTAGATGTTACCGCTTCGACAGAAATGCTTTCGGCTTTAGCGCGTTTAGCACCTCATTATTTACCTTTTTGCGTAACTTTGCGAGATCCTTTAGTTGACAAAATCGCGAACAGTTCCACCGTGGAAATTACACCTGCTTATAATCGGGCTGTAGCTTTAGATTTACTAGCACAGCGTCAGGTAGCTTTTGCACAGTTGAAACAAAAAGGAGTTTTGGTTTTGGATGCACCAGCCCATCAAATTAGCCAGCAATTGGTTGACAGATATCTGCAACTTAAGTCTCGGAATCAGCTTTAACAGTGGACAATTGACAATTGGATAGGCAGCGGATTTAACATCATGTCCGGTCGATCGCCAGTAATAAAAAGGGTTTGTAGTGAGGACTTTAGTCCTTATAATCGAAGGACTAAAGTCCTCACTACAAACTAATTTTGTTTAATATTCTCTGCTTCGGAAGCATTCGCAAAGTAAGGTAAAGGCCCTTTGAGAACATACCAGTTTTTATAGATGAAACCGATTACCCAAGGGGCTGACAAAGCAAAAAATAACACACCTAGTTGTATTTGCGATCGAAATATATCTAGAGTGTTTCCTGTTTGATTGTCAAAAAATGTTGTATATGACAAATCCCAAATCGTAAAAACAATATTTCTCAATGCCATAAAAACTATTATTACAAGTAAGCTGCGGGTTTTTGCATACAAAATTACGTAGATTAAGGTCGTAACAATACCAGATATAAAATACGGAGAAAGGAAAAGCACATAAAAAAACATAAAAATAGCTATTACTGCTGGGATATTTCCCCATTTTGCAGCCCATCTGTGTAGCATAATAGCTGTGAAAATAAACGCAGAAAATATGGGATCAATTGCACAACGGTAGATAGCTAAAATGAAGTAGTACATTGCAGGAGCAAAGGTTTTTGAAGCTGTAATTAAAATATTATTATTTATATTGTCCCTCAGTATTTTTTCAACAAAAGAAGGTACAATAAAAGACAAAGGATAATAAAATATTCGGAATACACCTATTGAAAAAAACACGCTAGCGATCGCCAGACCTACTAATGGCAACCATTGGTAGCGATCGGGAACTTTACCGACCAGATATTTAATTTCTATTCCCGCTAGCCTGCATTGTCGCCACACCAAAGCCAGTATCAAAATCCATACATAAATTTGCAATATTTTATCAAGTAATGGATCTAATGGTGCTTTACCATCGAACGGTATCCCCCGTGTATAGCCAATCATTGCTATTTGAAAAAAAAGGCCTGTAGTTAATAACAATAACCATCCAAATATGTGCCTAATCTTGATTCGAGAAAAAGGATTATCTTCGGGAAAGCGGATGTTAGTCAGAGTCATGATTTTAATTGATTAGTTTACTCGATATGAGTAGGTAAGGTGCCATTTGGGTCAACTTAACGTCAAATGTATTCACAGACTGCTGTTTGACCGTTAGATTTAGATCGCCCTGGCGCCCCCCTTAAGAAGGGGGAACCGGAAGTCCTCAAAGTCCCCCTTCTTAAGGGGGATTTAGGGGGATCTCCGGGTTTCAATCGCCGAATT
>JAUBOH010000040.1:0-27435 GCA_036700145.1 Microcoleus occultus BM001215366 | reverse complement strand
AAGAGGGCCCAAGCCCTTACTACAAACCTTGAATTATTTACGCCGACTTACTTAAAGCCAAATCAAAGTTTTGGGCGATCGATTCTTCAATCCCTTGATAAAATATAGCTATGAGTCCCATTCCTAGAAGCAACCGATGCAAACTGAAACCAAATCAATAGTATTTGAACTGAATCAACTAATTGTCCCCCCCGGCAATAAAGTGCAGTTACAAAACGTTAGCTGGGAAATGTACTCGTCTATCCTAGACGAGTTAGGAGAAGGTTACGCAATTCGACTTACTTATTACAAAGAAATACTGGAAATCAGAAGGCCACTACCCAAACATGAAAAAGCTAAGTCATTGATTGGATACTTTGTCAACGTGCTGCTGGAAGAACTTAATATTGATTGTGAAGTTTTAGGTTCCACTACCTTCAAAAGCAAAGATATGCAGAGCGGCGTAGAACCTGACGATTGTTTCTACATTCAGAACCAAGCTGCTGTCAGAGGCAAGGATCGAATAGATTTAACAGTAGACCCGCCTCCCGATTTGGCGATCGAGATTGACAACTCTTCACCAACCGCTTTAAACAGCTATCAAGCTTTGAAAGTGCCGGAACTTTGGAGATATGACGGGCGAACCCTGAAAATCTATCTGCTTCAAGAGGGAAAATATACTGAGTCCGATACTAGCCAAAATTTCCCCGACTTTCCCATTATTGATGTCATTCCCGAATATGTCGATCGCGCTAACACCCAAGGTAGAAGCCCGACAATCAAAGCATTTCGAGCTTGGGCTAAAGAGCAACTACAAATCAAAGACTCCGTTGAGGGCGAGTTTTACTAATTTTTGACTTTCGCCCCAAAATCAGCCGCACTCATCTTTTCGTACATTTCAAAAGGTTGATGAATCCAAGGATTGTCAGCCAAATAATCTACATAATAATCCGGCTTCGCCGCAGAACAAGCCTTGTACCAAAGCACCGCAGTCCGAATTTCCTGAATATCCTCGCCGTAGCGGTTCTTCAGCCAAACGATACCTTGTTCCAAACTAATTCCCGAATCTACCAAATCGTCAATTAGCAGAATGTGGCTGCCCAAATTATCACCCACCATTGTCAAATCGCGCGCCAACTCGATCGCACCCCGGACTTTTCCCTCAGCCCCACTGTATGACGAGGCCGCTAAAATCGCCAGAGGTTTGTCGAAAATCCGCGACAGAGTGTCGCCCACCCGCAGCCCTCCCCTCGCCAAACAGACAATGCGATCGAATTTCCACTGAGATTCATCAATTTTTACTGCCAAATCTTCAATTTTTCGATGGTACTCAGACCAAGAAACGTAAAGGTCGCTCATGCCTAATATTATTGAAATATCAAACACATTATTAAATATTTTGGGGAACATGACATGAATGCAGAGGAACTTCTCAGACGGTATGCAGCCGGAGAACGGGTTTTTTCTAAAGTAGACCTGGAGGGGGCGAATCTGTCAAGGACAAATTTGCGCGATATTGACCTGAGTGGAGCTTGTTTAAAAGGTGCAAGTGCGATCGGCATCACCCTCTACAGAGCCAATCTGTATCAAGCAGACATCAGCCAAGCCAACCTCTCCCAAGCCAACCTCATGTCCGCTAATTTCGGCGAATGCAATGCGGTGGGAGCGAACTTGAGCGGAGCTATCTTGCGGAGTGCGGTGCTCAGCGGGGCCGATTTAACGGGGGCTAGTCTCAGGGGTGCAGATATGAGAGATGCAAACCTTCATCGGGCAATTTTGATGCAAGTTTATGCCGTTAACGTTAACTTGCAAGGTGCCAACTTGACATTCGTAAAACTTTGCCGAATCAACCTCAGCAAAGCAAATTTAACCGACGCCAACTTAACACAAGCTGACCTCAGTCAGGCTAACCTAACTCAAGCAAATCTGAGTTGGGCAAATTTGAGCGAAGCAAATCTCGAAAAAGCGAATTTGAAGGGAGCCGATTTGAGCGGAGCTAACTTGAGCTGTGCAAATCTTCATCTAGCAGATTTGAGCGGAGTTTCCTTGAAGGGAGCAAATCTCCGGGGAGCAAACTTGCATCAAGCTTCTTTGCGCGGGACAAATTTGAAGGAGGCGAATCTGAGAGAGGCGATGATGCCTGACGGTAAAATTTCTGATTAAATAAGCCGACAAAACAAAAGTTAAAATCGCAGGGTGCTGGTGGCGCACCCTACATTTAGCTTAATTCTTGATTTTATTAAGGCGATTTAATTCTGCCTTCAGGTGACAGTGCATTTAAAGAGGATGGGCAAAATTTTTTTGGGCCGGCGTTTAATCTACAACTTTCAGCCAGCCCCGACGAACGGCGTGGAGCAAGCGGTTGATGGCTGTTTGATCTTCTTCGGTAAGACAGTCATTTAACAGCGCGCTCTTGAGCTGTTGTCGGTGAGTGGGAGTCAGCAGACCGGAGTGATATACCTGAAAGACTAGCTCTGCAATAGTAAATTGAGGTAAAAACGTTTGGGTCATCATTTGTTTTTTTTATGTAACTCACTTTTGATAGTATTGACTGATTTTCCGAATGTTTATGTGATTCAAATATGGGAGTAAATGTGATCGATTCAGTCTTTATTGGTGATTTGTGTCAGCCAAACTTGGGGATCGGATGTTTCCTCGATCGAGAGAGCAACTCGAAACACAAACTCCGTCCCCATTCCTCGCTTTTAGCAACTCCGAAATCTGTATCTTTTGTTAAGAGGCTGTGACAAATAAATTAATATTTATCTCTTAATAAATTACTAATAACTGCTCAATAAATCGATCGAATCAATTAAACATAAAACTTTTAGGAGTATTTAACAATCTGCTTTTTGCTGCATTTACTGAGTGTCTTGGTATTGGCTTTTTTCCGTGTATCTACTTAATCACTGCTAACTATTAACTGCTGACTGCTTCAGATCAAAAATCCCGGCTTCTTCCAGAAACCGGGTTCGATCGAGACGATCGCAGCACAATTTTTTTTTGATAGGGTTAATGGAGCGACATAGTTACCCAAATCTTATTGCTGGCAAAGCTTTAGAGGAGAGAAAGTAGAAATACTCATCTCAACTTCCTGTCAGAGGAAACTAATCGGAAATCCTGACCCATCCGCGGCGGATGGCGTGAAGCAGGCGGTTGACCGCATCTCGGTCGTCTTCGCTAAGAGCGTTTTGGCCCAGTGCCCGGAGCCCGTGGCTTTCAGTGCGAGTCAGATTGCCTGAATGGGTGACTTGATAGAATAGTTCAGCGATCGCGCGATCGGATTTTAAGGTCAGAGCTTGCATAGAATTTCGTTGAACTCGACTATTCTAATATCGAGCATTTGAGAACAGAGTAGGGTGATTGCAGTCGGCTAACCCGTGTGATCGTTCTTAGCTAGACTTGTGATCTAAGTCTGCGAGTATACGTGACTAAAATCACAAACAATGAGATACTCGATCGCCTGCTGGTGTGGCGGCGGCGGTAGCCATGCCGGTTTGACGAAACCTTGAAAAGTCCTGAGCTCAAGACTTTGAGCGCCGCGCAGCAAGTGCGGGCGATCGGCATTGCAGGCGAGCGCGGGGACTTGTGAAGCTTTGGGTTCTCGACACTTGCGGGGTGGCAGCCGCAAGTTGCGATCGGCGAGCCGCATCCTGAGATACAATAATGATAAATACTTCAATCCCATCTATAGCAAGCCCGGTAAAACAATGATAGTTATAGGTTACTTTTCGATTGCGTTAATCGTTTTTATTGTTTGGTTCAAAAGTTTTTGGAACGATACTGCGACCTCTAAAAAAGACTTGATATCTTGGATAGCCTTAGTAATCGGCCCTTTGGTTTGGCCTGTTGTTCTGCCCCTCTCCCTTTTGCAAATTACCAGCAAAAAGTCGGTTGTACAAACAGCTAAATCCGAGCAAAACTGATAATAAATTGTAGAAGTAACTGACTTAAGCACAGTCGGTTATCTCCTCATCAATTCTCCCCCGTGCCTCGCTCGTCGCAGCGAGCAAATCATTTTGCTTGCCGGTAACAACTTGTACCTAGAAGGTAGAATTAAATAAAAATTATGAATCCCAAAACAGTGTTTTTTTACCGCTTTCAAATTCGGACTTCTGTTTTTTGAAGCCTGCTTTTCTGCTGTCACATCGCGATTTAAGGCTTTCGCTGGGTCAAAAGTGTCAGACCCAGATTCACCGGCAAACAATCGCACAGCGACCGCAACATTTTTTCAAACAAAAATTATCAGCCACCTCAACCAACATCAAACTTAATCAGTTCGCGATCGCACTCCGACAAAGAAACCGGGTTTTTTACGCTCATCTGTGGCTGCAACCAGTGTATTTTCGTCCATCTTTCCCCGGTTTCTGGGATCTCATGCGTCCTGGACTATTAATATGCAATGTAACACGGTCTCTTGTTTGCAAAAGTATAACTTCAGACATATTTCAGCGTTTGGCTGACCAACTTAATAATTTTTATTACTTCCGGCCGCTGGGCGCGATTAATCGCATTTTGGAACATCCTTGCTGGGTGTTAAAAAATAGCTAGAGTCTTTGCCCTGCAAGCTTTGCCGGCTCTATTTTTTTTCGATTGCAGCCGCTCTCAACAGGGAATTGTAGAGTTCGGTATCGCCCAAATTGCCTAACTCTTACCGCAGTTAGATAGACAATTAAAGGCAGAGACTGCAATATGAAATAGCAACAAAAACTCTTTCAAATCTTAAGCAGGACTTGTTTTATGCGCTCGGGCATCAGGAGTTGATAACGCGATCGGATTTGTGATCTGGTGCTGGATTTTGGGGAACTTGTCAAAAAAACTGCCGTCACTGTACCCAACTTTGCTATTTGCACAAAAAGTAGGAGTGAAAATGAACGAAATGTCTGAGAAGCCAATTTATCGAATTCTTAATCTAGTGTCGCTGCTAGCGCTGACATACTATGCAGCTACTTCTATCAATTACATTTTCCAGAGCGAAGCTCACATCTACAGCTACGACAGCCAGAGTCATTCCAATGGGTCAACAGCCCAACTAGAAGCACACCGATCGGGTAAATAGTACAGTTTGTCTATGAATGCCGAACCAAATTTCCGGGAAATTGCTAGTTGTTAATGAGCCGCTCGAAGTTAACAATTAGCAATAAATATTTGCTAAAAACTTAATATTGTTAAACTTAATATTGTTAAATTTAGATGACTTACGCACAACTTTTATATATAGGTGTACCATCAGCAGTTTACGCCGATGATTCGCGTGTGAAACCACTTTTTGCTTAAGTCCTGACTTAATTTAAAAAACTTACCGAGGCTCGGGCACAGTGTCGCTCTCAAAAGTCGCGGGCCGCTGCTCAAAGATTTCTCTGTTTGACCGTGAGTGCGCCGAACCAATGCCAGAATTAAGATGGGCAGCAGCTTATTCTCACCTTTGAGAGTACGGTCAGAACTGTAGCGACCCGCCCTTCATGGCAACTTCACAACACAAGCGCTGCATTGTCAGATTGTCGGGATGAATGCCGCTCACGGCCCAAATGACTTATTTTAGTTGAGGAACCAGGTTTTTTAGCAAAAATCCTGCGTTGAGCGCTCAGGATATCGGTGGAAAAATCAAGGTGATAAGCCTCAACAGTCCGTCGGGGACTGTGTTGGGACGAACTTTAGATTGAATGCGACCATCCGCGGGCGCGGGCTTTGAAAGCTTGGGAAAAAATTTTGTTTTCTGGGGAACTATTGGCGGAACTCAAAAGTCTGGTCAACCAGAGTATACTAAAAAATCGCAACGCCGATTGCAGCCCGATAGCGGGCGATCGAACTTCGGGGCGATCGACAGTTACCAACGACTGCGGTGCAACTTCTCAATTTTATTGAGAGCATACCCCCATTAAAAATGGTCTATGTGTATGGACCGGCTACTGTTTTTAAAATGAGTAGCCGCACCCAAGCTCAGTATGGTAAACTCACAAACGTTTAACTGGAATATTTTCGTGTTAGAGGAGCAAGCCGTGGAGTCGAGAGTCCAAAGCAGGAAACAACCGATATTTGCTGCTCAACGAATACAGGATTCAACTCGCGCTCCGGGGTTCCCTGCTGACAATTTAAATTACATGACAGCTTATAGCAGCCGGGTCAATTAGGGTCTCAACCGATGTCCGGTTTCATTTATTGAATCCCTTTGGAGGGAAAAGTGTATTGTAGAAAAGTGATTCATCTTTTAGGAGGAGTGTAAATGACACAGGTAACTAATCCAACAACCCCAGTATCTTCAGTTCAAAACCCTACCAGGGGTCTTGATGTGATCGGTACTCAAGGCGATAACCGGTTGAACGGCAGCGAACAAGCCGATATCATCCTCACTTTTGGAGGCAATGATGTCATCTCTGCTCGCGGTGGCGACGACCTGGTTATTTCCGGCGGTGGCAATGACAGTATCGGCGGCGGTAGCGGCAACGATGATGTCTTTGCTGGCACCGGCAACGATGTGGTCGATGGCGGCAGCGGCGACGACAGGATCTTTGGTGGTAAAGGCAATGACCTGATCGACGGTAATGCTGGGAATGACTTTATCTCGGGCGACAACGGGAACGATACCATCTTGGGCGGTACCGGGAACGATACAGGGTTGGGCGGCAAAGGCAACGATTTGGTTAGCGGCGGCGACGGCAACGACAGCCTCTACGGCGGTAGAGATAATGACACTGTTGACGGTGGCGCTGGCGATGACTTTATCTCTGGCGACAGAGGAAGTGATTTCCTGACCGGCGGTGCTGGCAGCGACACGTTCTACTTCGCGGGTGCTGGCGCTGAATTTGGAATTGACACAATTACTGACTTTAACCCAGCCGAAGATAAGATCCGTCTCAAGGCGAGCGCTTTCCCTGGTTTGGGCGGCACCTTCGATGCTACGGACTTTGTTGTGGTTTCTGGTTTCAACGCCAACAGCGCAACAACCAACACCGCAAACAAGATTGTCTACGACCCGCAAAGCGGTTTGCTGTTCTACAACGGTGGCAGCGGCGTGCAAACGATCGCTCAACTGCAACCAGGGCTTAACCTGGGAGCAGTTAATACAGGCACCAGAAACAACTTCGAGTTGTTCTAGAAAAACTGGCTGCGGTGGGGCGGCACTGGATAACATCCGGGGCTGTTCTTCCACGGTCGTGAGTGTTTTCAGAGCTTTCAACTTCGTTCTGCAATGAGCAGAGTGAAGTTGAAAGCTTCAATGCGAGGAAGTAAAACGCCGCGAATTTTAGAGAATTTGATACTGGTTATTGCTTTAAGCAGCCGATCGCCCGATCGGACAAAATATAAATAGTCGAAAATATAAAATTTTAAAATCAGAATTTTGTATGTTCCCTCATAACGGGGAAAAAACTGCAACTTCTGGCGAGCAATGACTACTGAAGAATACATCCAACAAGCCCAAGTTTACCTGAAGCGGGGGAAGCTAACTGAGGCGATCGATCTTTGCCATCAGGCGATCGAACTACAGCCATTTTCGCCGCTGGCTTATACAACTTTAGGGGAAATCTTAGAAGCGAGCGCCGATCCGACGGCGGCAAGAGACGCTTTTGTGCAAGCTTTGGAGATTTCGCCAGAGTTTTTTCGGGCTCATGCTTATTTGGGTCAACTTTACAGCGAGTATTGCTGGCTGGATGAGGCGGCTTTTCACTACCGCCAAGCTCTGGATTTGAAACCGGACTGGCCGGAAGTTCATTATAACTTGGGAAATGTTTTTCATAAGCAGGGTAATTTGTTGGGGGCGATCGACTGTTACCGAAAGGCGATCGCCCAAAAACCAAATTATCTACTTGCTTTCTACAATCTGGCTGTGGTTTTAGATCAGAATAATCAGCTTGAAGCGGCAATTGATACTTACCGACAGGCGATCGATCTGAAGCCGGATTATGTGGAAGCTTACAGCAATCTGGGCGCGATTTTGCTGAAGGACGATCGCCCTGAGTCGGCGATCGAGGTTTATCAACGGGCGATCGAGATTAAGCCGGATTGGGCGACGCTGCACAATAATTTGGGGCTGGTATTGCTGGACAAAAGTCCCTACATGGCGATCGCATCTTACCTGAGAGCTATTGAGTTGGAGCCGGAGATGGTTTTGGCTCATTACAATCTCGGGAAAGCTTGGCAAATACAGGGGGAACATTTGGCGGCGGTTGCTTGTTTCGATCGCGCGATCGAACTCGATTCCGAGCATATTTCTGGCTATACAGACGCTGGGTTTTCTTTGATGGTTTTGGGCAAAATTGCTGAAGCCATGCCTTACTTTGAGCAGGCAATAGCTCTCAAGCCCGATTTTGTTGAGGCTTACTCCCGTTTGGGAGACAGGCGCAGAGTTGCTGCTGTAGATGATGATGAATTGTCAAGGGCGATCGCTGCGTGCGATCGATTTCTGAAAGCGCTAACTAGAAGGAAGAAGGAAGAAGGAAGAGGGAAGAAGGAGGAAAAAGAAACTATTCCCAATGCCCAATGCCCAATGCCCAATTCCCAATTCCCAATTCCCAATTCCCAATTCCCTGTTGCTGAAATTTGCGATTATTTAGCAGAAATTTACTTGCATTTAGGGAATGCTTTAACAGAGTACGGCGGAGCTGAATCTGCCGCTGCTTATTATCAAAAAGCTTTGCAAATTCAGCCGAAAAATACAGAGCTTTACTGGCGTCTGGGAAATTGCTTGGCCCAGCAGCACAGGTTTAGTGCGGCAGTTGCAGTTTACCGCATGGCTTTGACGGTTCAACCTGCTTTACCGCAGGTTTATTTTGAGTTGGGAAAAGTGCTGGAAAAACAGGGAAATTGGGAAAGGGCGATCGATTATTATCAAAAGGTTTTAAAGTTGCAATTGCACGGGTATTCGCAGCCGGTACTATCGCTAAAAAATGCTTGTATTGCACTCGAAGAAAGTGCGATCAAACTTCCTCAAGGTATTTATCTATCGACTTGGGATTGGCTGGTTGCTGCTAAGTTGGATGGCAATTATGTAGAAATAGTTTGGAAATATGAGACTGAAGCCAAACCAGAAAATACTGCCAATTCCCAATTCGCAATTCCCAATTCGCAATTCCCCAATTCCGATTGTGGTGGTTTAACTTGCGGGATGTGTTTGCACCGAATTTCTAAGTGGTTCGATCCGGTGCATTTGGGTTGGGGAGTTTGCCGTTTGTCTAACTCGCAACCGATACCTGTGGATGCGCCCAAGACTTTTATGGCACTGATTCCCAACGGGCGAGTTTGGATTGTGCCGCAGCAAAATTATTGGTTGATTTGCAAGGCGATCGCGGTTATTACTCCCGATCACTATTTGTTGGCTGATGTGTCTAGAGATTATCCGGGTTTCTTGCCGGGATGCACCAAGCATGATGTCAGAAAACACAGCGTTTTTAACTTAGAATCTTTTCCGCCTTTAAAGCAGATTGAAGGCAGCGTGGCGGTGCTTTCTGGTTTGTCGGGAAATGTCTATTTTCACTGGATGGTGGATGTTTTGCCGAGGATCGAATTGCTGCGGCGAAGTGGCAGGGATTTGGCGGAGATTGATTGGTTTCTGGTTAATAGTTATCAGCACCAATTTCAGCGGGAAACTCTCAGAATTCTGGGCATTCCAGAGGAGAAGGTTCTGGAGAGCGATCGCCTGCCTCACATTCAAGCAACAGAGTTGATTGTACCGTCTTTTGCGGGATATTTGGGCTGGCCTTCTGGATGGGCGATCGATTTTTTGAGGCGGGAGTTTCTCAAGGGAATTATACCTAGTTATAACTATCCAAAACGTATTTATATTAGCCGCAGCAAAGCGAGATATCGGCGAGTTTTGAATGAGGAAAATGTGGTTGAGGTTTTGGAGCAATTTGGCTTTGTTTCTATTTTACCTGAGTCGATGTCTTTAACAGAGCAAATCGCTCATTTTTACCATGCTGAGGTAATAGTTGCCGCCCACGGTAGCGGCTTGACAAATACGATCTTTTCTCATCATGGAACGAAAGTGATTGAGTTGGTGTCGCCTCACTATATCAGTCATTATTACTGGGGAATTAGTCAATATCTGAAGTTGCAACATTATTACTTGGCTGGCGAGGCTTTTGAATGCTATCCTATTAGAGAGTTGATGTATCAGAATTCGCTGACTGAGGATATTTTGGTGAACTTAAGTTCGCTGAAAAGGATGGTTGAAGTGGTGGGTTTGGGTTAATTGGCGTCTGGAGTAAGTTGAATTATGCCCTCGATTGAGAAGATGGAAAAAGCAGCGGTTGATTTGAGTCGGCAAGCAGAAGTTTATTTAGCTGAAGGAAGGTTGAATGAGGCAGTTACTGCTTGCGAGTCAGCGTTGAAAATTGAACCGAATTTGGCGGTAGCTTGTCAGACGCTGGGAAAGGTGATGCAGGTTCGAGGTGAAATCGAGCAAGCTAAGCAGTGGTATGAAGCAGCACTGGATCGCAATCCGAATTTGCCGGAAGTTTACGCTAATCTCGGCAGTTTGTATTCTCAGGGGAAACAGTGGGAAAAGGCGATCGCAAATTGTGAAAAAGCGATCGCCCTAGCACCGAATTTTGCCGCTGTTTACCGACAGTTGGCGAGGATTTGGACGCAGTTACAAAAGCGAGAAGAGGCGGCAGAATGTTGGTATCAAGCTTTTAATATTGAGCCGAATTGGGCAACTGCTGACGAACAGGTTACTTTGGGAAATAGTTTAGTTGAATTGTCAAAGTTCGATCGCGCTACTGAGTGTTATTCGCGGGCAATTGAGTTGAATCCGATGCTGGCAATAGCTTATCACAATTTGGGGGAAATGCTGGTCGGCCAGAAGCGGTGGGATGAGGCGATCGCCAATTACCGACAAGCCATTGCGATCAATCCAGATTCTTTTGAATCTTACCACAGTTTGGGTAAAACTTGGGCGGAGCGAGGAGAATGCGATCGGGCGATCGCCTGTTATCATAAAAGCCTCGAACTTAATCCCAATTATGCTCGTGCTTACCTTGGTTTAGGCAATGTTTTGGTGCAAAAACGGGACTTTGATGCCGCAATTAAATGTTACCGTCACACTCTGGAAATCAATCAGAATTCCTATTGGGCGCACAATTATTTAGGGGAAGCTTTGGCTCAACAAGGGCTGTGGCAAGAAGCGGTTAGTTGCTACCGCAAAGCGATTGCCATAAATCCAGATATTCCTTGGTTTTATTGCAATTTGGGAATTGCCTTAACCTGCGAAAAATCCTGGGATGAAGCTGTTGCTGCTTACCTGCACGCAATTCAAATCGAGCCGAATTTGACTGGAATAAATCAGAGGTTGGGATATGTTTTGCGGAAGCGGAGCGAATCTGGTTTAGACAGCACAATCGAAACTTATTGTCAAGCTATTGAGGTACTTGCCAGCGGGAAGATTTACCACAGATTGCTGGGAATTGAGTTAGATGGAGCCGAGTTTTATCTAAATTTAGGTAATAGTTTAGCTAAACAAAAACAGTTGGAAGGTGCGATCGTCTTTTACAGCATGGCTGTGAAGATTCAACCAGATGCTGCGGAAGTTGTCGCCAAACTAAAAGAAGTTTGGGAGAAACAACAGGAGTTATACGCCCAAATTGCCGCTTACCGGCACCAAATTGCGATCGCCCCGAATGATTCTAAGCCTTACAACGATTTAGGAAATATTTTACCACAATTAGGCGAATTGGAAGAAGCGATTCTTTGTCACCAAAAAGCCAGCGAATTGAGAGGTTGGGATGAATGTGCGACGAAAGATTACCAGTTTACGCAAGATTGGTTCACCCACAATATCCCGATTTGGCAACGGCATTTACAGGAATTTACGGGAATTGCGGATTTTCAAGTTGTGGAAATCGGCAGTTTTCAAGGAATGTCGGCTTGCTGGCTGCTGGATCGTATTTTAACTCATCCGACGGCAAAAATTACTTGCATTGATTTGTATTTCCAAGAACATTTTAAGGGCAATATTGCGAAAACTGGGGTAGCAGAGCAAGTAATTGAATTAGAAGGCTATTCTCAAGATTTATTGGTTGATTTGAGTTCTGAATATTACGACATTGCTTATGTTGACGGCTGTCACAAACCTACCAGTGCTCTACAAGATGCGATTTTATCTTGGAGGTTGGTGAAAGTTGGCGGGCTGATGATTTTTGACGATTACGAATTTACGTTTCCCGACAGCCCAGAGCAAGATACTAAAATCGGGATCGATGTTTTTATGGAGATGTTTGGAAGTCAGTTAGAAGTAGTGCACAAAGGCTATCAACTGATTGTCAAAAAAATCGGCAATAAAAAATTGGGGGAAGAGCAAACACTCTTGTCTCAAGGCTGGGAAAAGTTGGGAGATGTGGCGGCAAATACGGGTTATGTCGATGAGGCGATCGCCCGCTATGAAACTGCTGCTAAAATTAAGTCGGACAATTACTTAACTTACCACAAGTTGGGTAAAAGTTTGCAAGAGAAGGGACTTTTTGCAGAAGCTGTGGTTGCTTATGAAAGGTCGATCGCACTTAACCCTAATTTTAGTTGGGCTTACCACTATTTGGGGGAAAATTTGCAGGCGATTAACGAAAATACAGAAGCTGCGATCGCTTACAGTAAAGCAATTGAATTAAATCCAGATTTTTGTTGGACTTACAGCAGCTTAGGCGATGTGCTGATGGAGCTAGAACAGTTAGAAGAAGCTGCTGTTGCTTACCGAAAAGTAATCGAATTAAATCCCGATTTTTGTTGGTCTTACGATAGATTAGGTAAGGCTTTGATTGCACTAAAAAATTGGGAAGAAGCGGCAGTTGCTTACCGCAAAGCTACTGAATTAAATCCCGATGATGGTTGGCTGTACAATAGTTTGGGGGAAGTTCTGGAAGAATTAGAAAATTGGTACGAAGCAGCAGTTGCTTTTAGTTGTGCCCTTAAGCGGGAACCGGAGGATAGTTGGCTGTACAAGAAGCTGGGCGATGCTCTGCGGAAGCAAGGAGAATACGAAAGGGCGATCGTAATTTATGAAAAAGGCATCAATCTCGATCCAAAATCCTGCTGGTTTTACGAAGGATTGGGTTTAACTTTCCTCGCAAAACAGCAGTGGGAATCCGCAATAACTAACTTGATTCAAACACTCCAAATTAAACCCGATTTGTTTGGAATTTACTATCATATAGCTGATGCTTTGGCACAAAAAGGAGCAGTAGACGAAGCTGATATTATCAAACTTGGCTATAAAATGTTGCCGTTAAGTGTGATTAAAAAATACTGTGAATTTACTGACGATTTAGCAATTACAGCCGAGTCAGAACCGAGCATTACTTGCATAGACATCTATCCTGCAAGTCAAATCAATTTATCAAATTCCCAAACAATCGACACCGATTGCAGATGTTGGGAAGATGAAATTTTTTATCTCAAAAAAGCTTTTGTTGCTATATTACCAAACGGACGAGCTTGGGCCGATATTGCTACTACCGCCGCCATTACTTCAGACAATAAACTTGTTACCGATATTTCAATGGGTTGTCCTGAATTGGTAATAACTTCCGACAAATTGCCTCCCGCCGAACACATCGAGGGAAATGTGGCTTTTTTATCAGCTCGTTGGGGAGGAGCAGCTTATTTTCACTGGATGTTTGATGTGGTGACGCGCTTCCATCTTTTGCAGCAGAGCGGATTGATGGATAGTATTGATAAATTTGCGATTAATGCTTGCGATTCGGCTTATGAAAAAGAAACTTTAAATACTTTAGGAATTCCACTAGATAAAATTTTAGAAAGTCGTCACCAGCCGCATTTTACAGCGGATAAATTAATAGTTCCGTCAATTTGTGATGGTGGTTCAGGTACTTCTAAATGGAAGTGCGAATATCTGAAACGAATGTTTTTAAATGAACAGCAGTCGCTAAATACAGATTATTCAGAACGAATTTATATCAGTCGAGAAAAAGCATCTTATCGGCGAATTGTCAACGAGCAAGATATTATCGGATGTTTAGAAAAGTTGGGGTTTCGTACAGTCAAACTGGAAACGATGTCGGTAGCGGAACAAGCAGCGTGTTTGGCGGCGGCTAAGGTAGTTGTAGCACCTCACGGCGGGGGATTGACCAATCTAGTTTTTTGCAACCCAGGAACTAAGGTAATTGAGATTTTTTCTCCGATTTATGTGCCAAGTTGCTTTTGGACTATCAGCAATTTGTGTGATTTGAAACATTACTATTTAATTGCTGAATTGTTTGATGACAAAACTCACAAATACTCGGGACATAAAGATATGCGGGTGGATGTGAAATCGCTGGAGAAGTTAATGAATCTTGCAGGAGTTTTGCATGGATAATCATGATTACCACAATTTGGGGAATTCTCTGCAAGAAAGTGGGAGATTTGATGATGCTGTTGCTGCTTACACACAAGCTATTGAGTTAAATCCTCATTTTTCTTGGTCTTATCACAGTTTGGGCGATGTCTTGCTGAAACTTGAACAGTGGGAGGATGCTGTCACTGCGTACAGAAAAGCTGTTGAGTTAAATCCCGATTTTTCGTGGTCTTATCACAATTTGGGTGATGCTTTGCTGAAACTCGAACGCTGGGAGGATGCTGTCAATGCTTACCGCTGCGAGATTGCGCTCAAGTCGGATTTTGCTTGGTCTTTTTGCAATTTAGGCGATGCTTTAACTCAACTTAAATATTGGGATGAAGCTATCGCTGCATATTTAAAAGCTATTGAAATTGACCGGAATTTGCCGGGAATTTACGAAAAGTTGGGATTGGCTCTCGGACAAACAGGGTCTGATTTGAATTTAGTCTTACAATATTCTGAATGGCAAGTTACACCGGAAAATCGGGGATTTTATTTGGGTTTAGGAAGAAGTTTAGCAAAGTACGATCGCCCAAAAAGCGCAATTATTTTTTACCAAACACTCTTGACAATTATGCCGAATTGTGTAGGAGTATCAACGGAATTAGAGGAGTTGTTGCAGGAACAAGAAAAGTGCGTAAGCGTTGCCCTCGAAGAGGATCGCGCATTAGCCTCATCTCGCGCAACTGTCGCCCAAAAGCCCGATGATTGCTGGTCTTATTACAACTTAGGTGCTGTTCTGAGCCACCAAAAATATTGGGAGGAAGCGGCGGCGGCATTTTTCCAAGCAATAGAAATAAATCCCGATATTCCTTGGTGGTTTTATTACAATTTGTGGGAAGTTTTGGTTAAGCAAAATAAGCTTGATGAAGTTGATAAATTGTACCGCGAAGTTGTTGCAGCTAAACCGGATGCTTTTTGGCCTTATCTGAATTTGGGGGAAGTTTTGACGAGACAAGGCAAAATTGAGGAGGCAATTTCCTGTTACAAAACTGTCAGTTATCAGCAAACTTTGGGAGTTGTTACAGGCAAGATGCCTGTTCTACAAAATACAGTAAAATCTCCCAATTTTATCATCATTGGTTCTCAGCGGTGCGGCACGACTTCTCTGTACACTTATTTAGCTCAACACCCGCAAATTCTGACTCCGATTAAAAAGGAGATGGATTTTTTTTCGTGGCACTTTCACAGGGGGATTGATTGGTATTTGGCTCATTTTCCGCCAATGCTTCCGGGGACGCAATTTTTGACCGGCGAAGCAAGTCCGAGCTATTTTGACTGTCGGGAAGCGCCGGAACGTCTCTACAGCGCGTTTCCAGAGGTTAAGCTGATTGTACTTTTGCGAAATCCGGTCGATCGAGCTATTTCTCAATTCTACCGCTTGACTGACTTAAATTGGGAAGTGCGATCGCTCGATCGGGCAATTAGCGATGAAATTGAACGATTGGCTCAAAATCCAGCATATATCATCGGTGAAGAACCGGGGAATTATTTAGCTCGCGGTAGGTACATAGAATTTATTAAAAATTGGCTGGCTTTCTTTCCTAAAGAACAGTTATTAGTTTTGAAAAGTGAAGATTTTTATGCAGGTGCGGCGACAACTGTCAAGCAAGTTTTAGAATTTTTAGATTTACCAGAATATCAATTGCCTGAGTACCAAAATGCTAATCCCGGTTCTTATCAGCCCATCGGCGATGGGGTACGGGACTGGTTGAAGGATTATTTCACAGCTTACAATCAGGAATTAGAAGAGTATTTAGGAAGAAGATTTAATTGGTAATTGGTTTGTAGTGAGGACTTTAGTCCTCATAAATCTCAGGACTAAAGTCCTCACTACAAACCGTATTGCGGGTAATCTACCGAATTTTTTACTAAAATACCTGGTTCCAGCCTTGAATACTTGTGAAAAACCGGGTTTTTAGCCACCACCCACCTGAAGAACTCCTCCTCTCCCAGCATCTCGAAAAAAAAACCAGATACCCTTGACAAGTCATACTCGTTATGAGTACGATTAGACCAGTGAATTCAACCCAAGTACCCAAGGATTCAAAATCATGCTGACTAACCACGAAGGTCAAAGAGTACCCAAAGTCACCTTTCGCACTCGCAAAGACAACGAGTGGGTGGATGTCACCACCGATGATTTGTTTGCAGGCAAAACCGTAGCAGTGTTCTCGCTACCGGGAGCATTTACTCCCACTTGTTCCTCCACGCACCTTCCGGGTTACAACGAATTGGCGAAAGTTTTCAAAGAAAATGGCGTAGATGAAATCATCTGCATTTCCGTTAATGACACTTTTGTGATGAACGAGTGGGCAAAAGACCAAGAATCAGACAATGTGACGTTAATTCCCGACGGTAACGGCGAGTTTACTCAAGGCATGGGAATGCTGGTAGATAAAACAGATTTAGGGTTTGGCAAGCGGTCTTGGCGCTATTCAATGGTGGTAAAAGATGGCTTGGTTGAAAAAATGTTTATTGAGCCCGAGGAACCGGGAGACCCTTTCAAGGTGTCCGATGCTGAGACGATGCTCAACTATATCAACTCGGCAGCAGCAAAGCCGAAGGTAGTTTCGCTGTTTACCAAAATAGGCTGTCCCTTCTGCGCTAAGGCAAAGGCAATCCTGACTGAAAAGGGCTTGGATTATGAAGAAATCGTTTTGGGCCGGGATATCACAACCCGATCGCTCCGGGCTGTGACTGGTGCTACAACTGTGCCGCAAGTATTTATCGACGGCAAGTTGGTCGGCGGTTCCGAAGCCCTAGAGTCTTATTTGGCAGTGGGTTAGTTAGGGAAAAATACTTAGCCTGCGGGTGCTGATGGCGCACCTGCAGGCGTATTTAGTACGATCGATCGATCGCACTCGATCGAGTTCGATCGGTCTATTTATCCATTCTCGTGCAACAATTATTTGTGAAGTAATATTAAAAACGCAAGAAATGGGAGTGACAGATCGTGGATTTAAGTCTCGTAGCGTCAAATATTTTAAATCCACCAATATTAGCTTTTTTCATGGGAATGCTGGCAATTTTTCTCAAATCTGATTTAGAAATTCCAGCGCCCATCCCCAAACTGTTTTCGCTGTACCTGCTGTTTGCGATCGGATTTAAAGGTGGCGTCGAACTGTCCAAAAGCGGAATTGACCAGCAAGTCGCCCTGACAATTTTAGCAGCGATGCTGATGTCAATGCTAGTACCAATTTATACTTTTTTCATACTGAGGATAAAACTCGACTCCTACAATGCCGCAGCGATCGCAGCCACCTACGGTTCCATCAGCGCCGTCACATTTATCACCGCAACCTCCTTCCTCACAGCACAGGGGATAGACTATGACGGTTACATGGTAGCAGCCCTAGCATTAATGGAATCCCCAGCAATTATAGTCGGGCTAATTCTCGTCAGTGTATTCGGCGGGGAAGAAGGAAAACGCGAAATAGTTTGGCCAGAAGTGCTGCAAGAAGCCTTCCTCAACAGTTCAGTATTTCTGCTAATTGGCAGCCTAATTATGGGCATACTGACAGGAGAACACGGTTGGGAAGTTATGAGTCCGTTTACCCAAGATTTGTTTTACGGCGTTCTGACTTTTTTCTTGCTAGACATGGGGCTGGTTGCGGCCAGCAGAATTAAAGATTTGCAAGAAGCAGGAGTTTTTCTAATCGGCTTTGCAATCCTCATTCCCATAGTTAACGCAGTAATTGCTTTGCTACTCGCGAAATTAATCGGAATGCCAAAGGGAGATACTTTGCTGTTTTCGGTATTGTGCGCGAGTGCTTCTTACATAGCAGTACCCGCAGCAATGCGCCTAACCGTTCCCGAAGCCAATCCAAGTCTTTACATTTCGACAGCGTTAGCAGTGACTTTTCCGTTTAATATCATTGTAGGTATTCCCATGTATCTATACGGAATCAATATGTTTTGGAGATGAGATAATGGAGTCAGTCAAAAGAGTAGAAATCATAGCCCACTCGGTGGAACTAGGCAAGATTTTAGACGGTTTAGACAAAGCTGGTGTCCCCGATTATTCGGTGATTCGTGATGTCGCTGGAAAAAATACTAGGGATCACGTTTCCCGCGGTTCATCAATGACGGCGCTGGATAACATTTATGTGCTTGCTTTTTGTGCCCCCGATCAAGTATCAGCAGTTGCAGAAAACATTAGACCAGTTCTGAATAAGTTTGGTGGGTCGTGTTTTATTTCAGATGCGGTGGAATTGCTGATTACTAGGTGTGTTGGGTAGAAAGTCAGTTGACAGTTGACAGTTGACAGTTGATTGTTGATTGTTGACTGTTGACTGTTGTCAGTTGACATTACCGATTACCAATTCGCAATTCCCAATTTCCAATTTCCAATTCCCAGGGGGCTGGGAAATTCAAAATTCTTAAGATATAGAAAAGATTAAGTTGGATAAATGAATTGACGTGGTAAGTTCTAACGCAGTAGTTGCGATCGACTAGCGATATTTTCAATAGGAGTTTAAACATGGCTGCATTAAAAGTCGGCATCAACGGATTTGGTCGCATTGGACGGCTAGTTATGCGCGCCGGCATCAAAAACCCCAACATCGAATTTGTCGGCATTAACGACCTAGTTTCGCCAGACAACCTGGCTTATCTTTTCAAATACGACTCCACCCACGGCATTTACGACGGCGAAGTTGAAGGGAAACCAGACGGGATTGTCGTTGACGGAAAATTTATCCCATGTACGTCGATTAGAAATCCGGCAGAATTGCCCTGGGGTAAATCCGGTGCAGATTATGTTGTAGAGTCTACGGGATTGTTTACGGATTTTGAAGGCGCATCAAAACACTTGACGGCGGGAGCAAAACGGGTAATACTTTCAGCACCGACAAAAGACCCGGAAAAAGTTGCCACATATCTAGTAGGCGTCAACCACCACAAATTTGACCCGACCAAAGATACTGTTGTTTCTAATGCTAGCTGTACCACCAATTGTTTAGCACCAATTGCCAAAGTTATCAACGATAATTTCGGTTTGGAAGAAGGTTTAATGACGACAGTTCACGCGATGACAGCTACTCAACCTACTGTAGACGGGCCCAGCCAAAAAGATTGGCGGGGAGGACGCGGTGCGGGTCAAAATATTATTCCATCTTCGACCGGTGCGGCGAAAGCTGTTACTTTGGTGTTGCCAGAATTGAAAGGAAAATTGACGGGAATGGCTTTGCGCGTGCCAACTCCCGACGTGTCTGTAGTTGACCTTACTTTTAAAACGGGGAAGGAAACTAGCTACAAAGAAATTTGTGAAGCCATGAAAAAAGCCTCTCTTGGTGAACTGAAAGGCATTCTCGGGTATACTGAGGATGCGGTGGTTTCGACGGATTTTCAGGGCGATGCGCGATCGAGCATTTTCGATGCGGGTGCGGGAATTGAACTGAATTCTAAGTTTTTTAAAGTCGTTTCTTGGTATGACAACGAGTGGGGTTATTCTTGCCGCGTGATTGATTTGATGTTGTCGATGGCTGAGAAAGACGGAATTTTGAATAATTAATTTTTTGTAGAGTGGGGATTTTGGGCGGGCTAGAAGCCCACCCCACAAACAAATTCCTAGGATTTTTTGTGGAACGGGCATCTTGCCTGTTTCTGACAATTATTTCATTTTCCTTCTTTTTCAATTCGCTGTTTGGCCAATGCCCAATTCCCAATGCCCAATTCCCAATTCTATATGTCTGAATTGCCACCGCTGAATAACGAAACTATTTGGGCTATCCTCAACGCAGAGATAGACGATGCTGCTGTCAACCGATTAGTTTGGCAATATCTCGGTTATCGTTGCGATGCAGAGACTGGCAACTGGAACAGTGCAGATGTTGCATCCGAGTGGCGTCTAGAGTATCCTGAACCGCCTGATTTTATCAATTCTAGACCCGCAACGGTGAAATTGACTCGATCGATCCCGCCAGAAAACAAGCAGTTGCTGAAGGAAAAATTGGGCTTTCAAGGCTATAAAATTGGGGAATTCGGGCCGAGACAGACTCGCAGGGCGACAATGGCTAATTGGTTGATGGGTTTTATGGAAGCTGAAAGCTAAAATTTCAACTCTCAAATTGACTGACATCAATTCCGGTTGCACCGGAATAATATAGAGGACACAGCAGTGCTGTTTCCCTACTGCGATTAATTGTAGGGACACGGCACTGCTGTCTCGAAAGCTCTGGGTAATATTAATTCCGATGCTACCGGATTTGATATGACATCCGGCTGTTGTTTGAACTATTCTAGGAACAAAACAACTGTGAGGAAAAATTTATGAAAATAAGCCCGATGTCTCGCTTGACAAGCATTTCCCTCGCTGCGCTGATGCTAGCAGGTGTTTGTGTAAGCGCGATCGCCACGCCAGCCACCACCCAACCCGCAACCCAACTCGCCCAAGCTACCGCCAAAAAGCGCCTCGTCGTGATGGATTTCGACTACGGCACCACCAACAGCTATTACACTTCCTACAGGGGAGTCGGTGCCGCCAAAGGCATCAGCGAACTGCTAATCAACGAACTCGTCAACAATGGCACTTATACATTAGTCGATCGCAGCAAACTCGAACAAGTGCTCAAACAGCAAAACCGCACAGGTGCGATGGATGCCGGCACAGCAGCAGAAATTGGCAAGCAATTAGGAGTTGACGCCGTACTCATCGGCACCATTACCAAATTTAACATCGACAAACAATCTGGAGGCGGCAGTTTCATGGGAATCGGCGCTGGTTCCCAAAAAACCAAAGCTACCGTGCAAATAGACGTGCGGTTAATCGGTACAGCTTCGGGAGATATTCTTGCTACGGCTAAAGCAGTAGGAGAAGCGGATCAAAGCGATTCTAATATTTCTGTTAGGGGTATTGGCGGCAATTCCAGCAGTAGCAATGAAGATTCACTTTTGAGTTCGGCAGTTGATAAAGCTGTATCCCAAATGGTGACTAAACTTGCAGAGATATCTAAGAAATTGCCTTAATCTTATCGGTGGTGCGGGGGCGGGTTTATCTATATTTTCTGTGGGAATTACATATTGTCTGTAAAACCCGCCCCAAGATGATTTATATTTATTTGACTAAATTCTCTCGCACCAATTACCGATTAATTAGCATTGGGATTTGAGTCCGACTCAGCGCATTTTCCCTGTTGATTTAAGTTTGGGTTTTGGTTATAAACTACCTTAGAAACGGCATCTTGTTCTTGAATCCATCCGATTTCCCCCGCTTGCAGCTTGGCGATATCTACTGCAACTGTTGGCTTAACTGCCGGGGAAGGCGATGGACTTGCCACAGCCGGAGATGGACTGAGCTCGGGTTTTGAAACTGTAGAAAAATCTTTATTTGACTTGGGTTTGGGAGAGTCAGACTGCGCTATTTCAGGAAGCGAGCAAACTTTCAATTCCAGCCAATTGCCTTGAGGCGTCAACTGTTTGTTTGTCACCTGCAAAACGCTGCCGGCAGGGACTGTTCCTTTGACAGTCAACTCACCGATTGCTACTCGCAAATCCAAGCGATCGCCCTTTTTTCCCAATTCCCCAGCCGCAGAACTTTTAGTCTCTATAAACGAGCCTTTTTCTAAAGATTTGACCGAAGAAGGTACAGATTCAACTGTTTTATCCGGCCCGCTTGCAGCATTAATTAAAGCGCGTTTCCCGAAAATCGACTCCCCGGCAGTATCGATCGCCCGACCCACCGGAGGGATGAAAAAATAAGCAAATACACCCCCCAAACCTAACAAAAAGACTATTTTCAGCAGCAGCGAAAATGGGCCTTTGCCTTTGTCCGGCGGCTGTACCAACTGCGTTTTCAGTTGAGAACTAACATCACCAAGGCTGGTGCTATCCGTCAAATCGGTCGGCGCATCTTCGCTGTCAGCAATTAGTTCGATCGGCGCATCTAAAGGTGCGATCGACAATTCTGTAAAAGTATTGCCTTCTTCCCTCAAATGTGCCTGACAGTGAATTAAAGCAACAGTGACGTTATCGTGACCGTTTCTAGTATTAGCAATCTCGATCAGCCGATCGCGCGCCTTCGCCACACTAATGCTACCGTCGAGAATCGGCAAAATTTCCGCCTCCCAACATTCCTCAACCCGGTCTTTATCGCTCAAACCGTCGGAACACAGCAGCAAAACGCAGTCCTCATCCACCGGAAAACGCTGCACAGTCGGGTGCAGAGTGTTCGAGGAAGTAATGCCCAAAGCTTGAATCAGAGCTCCGGCGGCCACTTGTTCCAAAGCATCCCGGTAGAGGGAATAGCCCAAACGCACCTCGCGGCAAGCTACATCGTCGTCGAGAGTAACTTGATAGCAGCCGGTGCGGGTAATCCAGTAAGCCCGACTGTCTCCGACGTGGGCGACGTAGAGTTCGTGAATGTGGGCCAAAGCCATAACTAGGGTAGTTCCCATCCGCTGGCGGCCTTGACGGTGTTCGCTGTCGTTCCGACCGGCTATTTTGTCGTTAGCAGCACAAGCGGCCCGTTCCAGCTTGGAAGTCAGGCTTTTGGGGTCCCAATTAGCCTGATGCAGGGGCATTTGCTGCAACTTTTCCCGCAGCACGCCAATCGCCAATTCCGAAGCGACTTCGCCGCCGTCTTGTCCGCCGATACCGTCGCAGACGATCGCGCAAGCTTCCGAGCCCGGGAGGCCGGCGAACACCGTACCGCTGGGCGGATAGCAAGCATCTTCGTTGTGAGCCCGCGCTCTACCCACATCCGTGCCCGTGGCAATTTCAACGGTACGATCGTAAAATCGGCCGCATATTGCCAAAGCTTTATCCAACTGGCCCATCAGTTGTTCGCCGTGGCGCACTTGACCGGCCACCATTTGCTGGCAAAGTTGCCTCAAAAAATTGGCGTTCGCCTGGTGAGCATCTTCCAGCCACTGCTGCCACAATTTGCCCAATTGCGACAAACTAGGCGGTTTGCGATCGGGCTGCAATTCCAGAAACCGCACTAACTGCCCCTCCACCCGCAGCAGTTCCGGAGTCAGCAGCGTCGAAGCCACGCCTTGAGCGATGCACGGCTGCCACAACTGAGCAATTTGCCACAGCCAATTGAGCTGTCGCATCGCCGCGGCTCCTTTCCAGGAGTCCGCCAATTCCGGCATTAAAGATTCCGTCACCTTCAAAATAGGCGCGTTTTCCAGCAGCCAGATATCTCCCGAGAGCTTGCTCGTCGCAGACGATACCAGTCCGTATACTTGAGGTACGTGCAACTGATAGGCAAACAGTCTCAGATAAGGAGTGACTGCACTCGGAATCTCTTCGGGCAGTTCCGGCAAATGTTCGGGTTGAGTATCGACAAGAAGTCGATCGCGCTTGACCAAGTAGCGACCCGCGATCAGATCGCCCGGCTTACACGCTTTGATCCCTTCACCTACAGCCCACAAGTAGTGTTTTGGCACAGAGTTTTGCATAAGGGTTCCTGACGCCTTTGGGCAAGCGTGCTGATCTGAACTATTTTAGCGCTTGAACCTCGACGGGTTGATACGTGGGGATGATTGACACCCCCGCCCAGCCTTCGCAACGGGGATGCTTAAGACTTCGCAGTCCTAATATCCTGATTTTTCAGGTTCCCAGGCTCACCGCGCTGGCTATCTCACCAGCACCGCGATCTCTCCTGACAATGTTTTAGGCGTGACTTTCCCCCAGTCCAGGGTAGGTTTTAAAGTCTTGTACTGACACAAACAGTCTACCATTTCGTTGGCGCCCGGATAAATCTTGCTATCAGCTTTCATTCTTTCGGCGCTCGCGCAGCGGCAAAGTCTGAAGGCTTGAAAGCGCCTTGTTTTTAGCATATTCCTACCGTGCCAGTGGACGAATAAATCGCGGGCTGTGAGCGAATTGAGATTTTAGACTAATTCTAATGGTACGATGCAGGTACGTAGAAATCATCTGAGCCGGATGGTATAAATAAATATCAATTCTCGGTTCGATCGCCAAGGGTACTGGGTACAGGAGTGCCCGAGGAATGCAAGTAAAGTTAAATTGTACCTTACCCAAACACGGATACAAGCCCCCAGATTCATCTGTGGAGTCAATTATTTAATCTCAAATCTCAAATCTCAAATCAACTGACTGATACAAGCCCCCGACAGGAGTCCTGGAGAGCAAAAAAAATTAGATATTAGTTCCAGCCCCTGATTCATCTGGTGTGGAGTCAATTATTTAATCTCAAATCTCAAATCGACCGATCGGCCTCTCTCTGCAAGCTGTTGAGTTACTAACCATGTCCCTACACGAGCCCAGCGCCTTTGGCGAGAATTTGCCCGCTCCGAAGCAGCTCCCTGCAGTTGAGGTAGACGAAATGCTGACTAAGATTCAACATTCTCACGGTTTTTATTACAAAGTGATGAATCTTGAGGTTTGGGCGCTGGTGGAAACCTTAGATAAGCTGTTTCCCGGCGCTTGGGGTCAGTTTATGACTAACCGCAAAGTTGCGGTGAAACAGTTTCTAGAGCGCGATCGCGCTCCAAATTGTGCGGTTGATGGTGAGGAGGAGGAAGAAGGAACCAGGAACCAGGAACCAGAATAAAAGAATATTTTCCCAATTCTACCCTTCTCCCCCTCTCATACTCGAACGATCGCCCGATCGCCCTTACAAGTGAATTTTCGCGTCAACTCGGGGTAATCCCATGCTGTAGTTGACAGCGCGGCTGTTGAGGTTGTAGCTGATTTCGCCTTTCTGTAAGAACGATCGAACCAAGTGCTCCAATTCCGAACCAATGCGGCGGAGATTGTATTCCGTCAAGTCTTCGCCCTCGTAAGCGTCTACGAGTTGGTCGAATTTGGCATATACCTGTTTTACTGACTCATCGTTCCAGTTGAGTTCGTTATCTGGGTCAATGTCCAGAGTCAAAAGGTCGTTGCTGGGTACAAGTTCGTTATCTTCGAGGATGGCGGTGTATATGCGAATATGGCGGGTTGTGGACTTGAGCTGCATGAGTTCTTATGTGTAAAGATTTTTTGCTGAGTTTATTGTAATGGGTCAAAGACCGTTGCAGGAGACCCCTACTTAATTCAAGACTAAAAACGAAAGCTTTCGCAAGGTATAATAGTTCCGAATTGGCATAGGAGGACAAGGTGGAAGGCAAGAGATTTATTCACTCCCTGCAACTGCAAAACTTCCTTTCTTATGGAAGTGAGGGGGAAAAAATTGAACTGCAACCCCTGAATGTATTGATCGGTACTAACGCATCCGGCAAGTCTAACTTAATCGAAGCGATGGGAGTGTTGAAGGCAACACCTACAGACTTACTTGCTCCGATTCGTCAAGGAGGTGGCATCAGCGATTTTCTGTGGAAAGGTGAAAAAGGTACTCCCACAGCAAAAATTGAGGCTATTTTAAATTACCCAGAACGAACGATGCCACTGCGCTATCAGATTAGTTTTACCGCAGTCGGTCCGAGACTTGAAGTAGTGGACGAAGCTATAGAAGATATGGCACCGCGCCATAGTTCTGAAAGCCAGCCATTTTTCTATTACCGTTATAGCGATCGGGGTCGCCCAGTTATCAATGTTATAGAGGACAACGAGCAGCCAACAAGAAAGCTGCGGAATCTGCGGCGAGAAGATATCATTCCCGATCAATCTATCTTATCTCAAAGAAAAGATCCCGAACAATATCCAGAACTATCATATCTGGGAAATAAATTTGCAGACATTGGTTTATATCGTAACTGGCAGACAGGGAGAGATTCAGTATGTATAAAGGCTCAGCAAACTGACTTGCCAGAACATCCCCTCCTAGAAGATGGTGGCAACTTAGGACTGGTTTTAAATAACTTACAGTATCAATTAGGAAGTAGGCAGATTATTGAAAAATTACAACTGTTCTACGATGCAGCCGAAGAACTTAGTATCAAGATTTATGGCGGTACTGTCCAGATATTTATCCGCGAAACCGGATTGATTCAGCCAATACCCGCAACTCGTTTATCAGACGGTACGCTGCGTTATTTATTCTTAATAGCTTTACTTCTAGATCCAACTCCTGGGCCACTTATCTGTATTGAAGAACCGGAGATTGGCTTGCATCCCGACATTCTGCCTGCTGTTGCTGAAATGCTGATCGAAGCCTCACAGCGCACACAATTGATTGTAACGACTCATTCCGATGCTTTAGTGTCGGCGCTGAGTCCTGAGTCAGTGTTAATATGCGATCGGGATGATAGAGGAAGCCACCTGAACCGTCTCGATGGCGATCGACTGAAAAAATGGCTTGAGAATTACAGTTTGGGAGACCTTTGGCGGATGGGAGAAATCGGGGGCAACCGATGGTAAAGGAGATTCGCATTTACATCGAAGGCGGCGGGGATGGCAAGAATACAAAGCAATTGCTCCGAGGAGGATTTAGCAGTTTTTTCAAAAAACTTGTGCAGGTTGCCCGCAGCAAGCAAATCAAGTGGAATATCACTGTTTGCGGTTCCCGGAATAATGCTTTCAGGGATTTCAAGAATGCCTTGGCAGATCACCCAAATGCCTTTGTCATCCTTCTGGTTGACTCAGAAGCACCTGTTGAAAAGCAGTCGCCTTGGGAACATTTGAAGTCGAGGGATAAGTGGGATTCGCCTGGGGTTGATGACACTCATTGCTATCTGATGGTTCAAGCGATGGAAGCTTGGTTGATTGCTGATATTGATACTTTAAAAAGATTTTACGGACAGGGATTTAAAGAAAATGCGATTCCTAAAAATAGGAATGTAGAGATGATTGAAAAGGATTCGTTAGAACCAAGTCTAAGAGCAGCTAGCCGCGACACAAAATCGAAAGGCGAATATCAAAAGATACAGCACGCTTCCAAGCTGTTAGAAATGTTGGATGTTGACAAGGTTCGCAAGGCTTCTTCAGAGTGCGATCGTATTTTTACAACTCTCACCGAACTCATGGAAAAAGCCAAATGAACAAGTATATCTAAGTAATAGAAGGACTTACGCACGGGGGTCCAGAAACTGGGTTTTTTCGCGAAAATATTTGGTTTCAGCCCGCAGATTCGGCAAAAAACCCGGTTTCTAAGAGTCGCAGTGCATAAATCGAGAAATATAAGGACTGAAGTCCTCACTACAAACAAAAAGGTTCGTAGTGAGGACTTTAGTCCTTCTTTTTCTAAGGACTAAAGTCCTGACTACAAACATTAATTTATT
>JAUBOH010000039.1:7381-27750 GCA_036700145.1 Microcoleus occultus BM001215366 | reverse complement strand
CATTGGCCAAACAGGGCATTGGCCAAACAGGGCATTGGCCAAACAGGGCATTGGGAATACTTTCTTTTTCTTCCTTCTTCCCTCTTCCTTCTTCCTTCTTCCTTCCATCCGTTACAGAATCCGTTGCCGAACTTCCTTCTTCCTTCTGATACTAAGGTTGCTTTTCCAGTTCGGATTTCATCCGCTCCAGCGTTGAGTTCATTTGCTCAAACATCTGCTGGGGCGTGATGCCAAATTGATTTAGCTGTGTTTTTAACTGCTCTACAGTCATCTGAGCCATGAAATCCTCAGACAGCTCGAAACGCTTCATAAAAATACGATAGCGATCCATCATTGATTCCATCTGAGCGATAAACATTTTCTTGCCTTCGCGATCGAACTTGCCGTAATTGCCGCCTAGTTGGATGAGAGATTGATAGTCTTCAAACAACAGCTTGGCTTCTTGCTGAACAATTTCTGAATCAAAAAATCCCATAGCTTTCCTAATTTTTTAATTTTGAACTAATTTTCATGTAAGCGGGAACTCCCGCTGGTTATTTCAATATTTTATCAGTTGGTGGGGGAAGTCCCTACCCTTCAAGACGCAAGAATAAGTAGAAATTTCCGTACAGGATAAGGCATGGGCATCGGGAATGGGGTATGGGGCATCGGGCATCGGGCCCGAAAAGCATCGGGCATCGGGCATCGGGCCCAAGAAGCATTGGTTATTGGTTATTAAAACTAACAACCAACCAATAACCAATAACTAATGACTGATGACTGATGACTGATGACTAATGACTTCTTCAAACTTGCCCGATGCGTTCTAGCGGCCAAAACCGCACTACAGCGCGGCCAATGATGTTCTGCTTAGGTAAAAATCCCCACCTGCTGGAGTCGTTGCTGTTGTTGCGGTTGTCTCCCATCACGAAGTATTGATTTTCCGGGACGCGATAAGGCCCCCACTGGTATTTAGGAGGTTCGGCAATATATTTTTCGACGATCGGCTTGTCATTGAGGTAGACTAGACCTTTTTTAACAGCGACGGTTTGACCCGGTAAACCAATTACCCGCTTGATAAATGCTTGGTCTTGGCTAAAGCCTTGTTCTTGCAACTTTTCAGGCGGCGAAAATACTACGATGTCGCCAGTTTTTGGCGGTTCGAGGTAGTAGGAGATTTTTTCGACAACCACGCGATCGCCTATGTGCAAAGTTGGTAACATAGAATCTGAGGGTATGAAACGCGGTTCGGCCACCAACGCTCGAATCACTATTGCTAAACCCAAAGCAATAATCACTATCTTTATATTTTCACCCTGCGACTTCCACGCTTTCTGCCACCAGGTTTCAGCCTGATTGTCTGCTACTTCTGTACCCAAATTCTTTTTTTCAGATGTCATGAAAGTCCTCCGCTATATAGTTGCTGCTAATTATCTGTCTTATGTTTTTTGAGACGAAGATACTCCAAAAAGTAAGCGTGCATTCTGTTGATATTAACTCATAAAAAAGGCAGAGAATTAAGATTCTCTACCTTTTTTTATGTGAGGATTTTGAGTTGTTTGCGGCTGCGAGATTTGTCCGGCCTCAAAAATTTACTCGCGATCGCACTTACTCAACGCCTTGGGGCAGCAATTCCCGCTTTTGACCTTGCAGCACCTTGACAACCCCAGCCTCATCCACATCCACAACAGCGATGTCCCCGTCCTTGATGCGGCCCGAAAGAATTTCCTCAGCCAAGCTGTCTTCCAACAAACGCATAATAGCGCGGCGCAAAGGTCTAGCACCGTAGCTCGGATTGTAGCCCTCTTCCACCAGCCGTTCCTTGAATTTTTCGGTCACTTCCATCGTAATTCCCTGTTCCGTCAAGCGGCCGAACACTTCTTTGAGCATGATGACGGCAATTTCCTTGACTTCTTCCTTGTTCAACTGACGGAAGACGATAATTTCGTCGAGTCGGTTGAGGAATTCTGGACGGAAGTAGTTTTTGAGTTCTTCATTAACCAAGGAACGAATGCGGTTGTAAGTAGCATCGGCTTGGTTGTCGCTGAACTCGAAACCGAGACCACCGCCACCTTTTTCTATGACCTTAGAACCGATATTAGAGGTCATAATCAGCAGCGTATTTTTGAAGTCTACGGTGCGACCTTTGGCATCAGTTAAGCGGCCGTCTTCCAATATTTGCAAGAGCATATTGAAGACATCGGGGTGAGCTTTTTCGATTTCGTCGAACAGCACGACAGTGTAAGGACGGCGACGGACTGCTTCTGTGAGTTGTCCGCCTTCGTTGTAGCCGACGTAGCCGGGAGGAGAACCGATCAGTTTGGAGACGGTGTGACGTTCCATGTACTCGGACATATCCAGCCGAATCATCGCGTCTTCGGAACCGAAGAAGTAACCGGCTAAGGCTTTGGTGAGTTCGGTTTTACCGACGCCTGTGGGGCCGGAGAAGATGAAACTGGCGATCGGGCGATTGGGGTTTTTCAAGCCGACGCGGGCGCGACGAATGGCGCGGGAAACGGCTTTCACTGCTTCTTCTTGGCCGATCAAACGCTGGTGCAGGGTATCTTCCATGTGCAACAGCTTTTCGGATTCAGATTCGGTCAGTTTGTTGACCGGAACTCCCGTCCAGCTTGCCACGATTTGGGCGATGTCTTCTTCGGTGACTACAGGCGATGGGTCGGTTTCGCCGCGGGCCGCCGACTCGGTTTTTTTGGCTTGAGAAATAGCGCGGATTTCGGCTTTGATCGTCATTTCTCGATCGCGCAATTCACCGGCTTTGTCAAAGTCTTGAGAACGCACCGCTTCGTCTTTATCTTTCAGGACTTGGCGGAGTTCTTTGTCAAGTTCTTTGGCTGCGGGCGGAAGTTGGGAGTTAATCAGGCGGACTCTCGAACCTGCTTCGTCTACCAAGTCAATTGCTTTATCTGGTAAAAAGCGATCGGAGATGTACCGGTGCGAGAGTTTGGCTGCGGCTTCCAGGGCCGTGTCCAAGATTTTCAGCTTGTGGTGCTGTTCGTAGCGTTCCCGCAGGCCGAAGAGAATCTCGATCGTCTCGTCTACAGTCGGTTCGCCGACCATCACTGGCTGGAAGCGCCGTTCTAGGGCTGCATCGCGTTCGATGTGCTTGCGGTATTCGTCTAAGGTGGTAGCGCCGATACACTGGAGTTCGCCTCTAGCCAAAGCTGGCTTGAGAATGTTGGCTGCGTCGATCGCCCCTTCAGCCGCACCAGCACCGATCAAAGTGTGCACTTCGTCAATCACTAAAATCACATTACCCGCTGTGCGGATTTCGTCCATGATTTTTTTGAGTCGTTCCTCAAATTCGCCCCGGTATTTCGTACCGGCGACGAGCAAGCCGATGTCGAGGGTGACGACGCGCTTTTCTTCGAGAATGTCTGGGATGTCGTTGTTAGCGATGCGTTGGGCCAGGCCTTCGGCGATCGCGGTTTTGCCAACTCCAGGTTCACCGATCAGCACCGGGTTATTCTTGGTACGGCGACCGAGGATTTGGATTACCCGTTCGATTTCTTTTTGGCGTCCGACTACTGGGTCAAGCTTCCCATCCACCGCCATTTGAGTCAGGTTAGATCCGAACTCATCAAGGGTTGGAGTTTTGGTGCGAGCACCGCCGCCTGTTGCTGCGACTTCTGCGGTTTCTCCCAGCATCCGAATCACTTGGGTGCGGACTTTCGACAAGTCTACTCCCAGGTTTTCTAGGACTCTGGCTGCGACTCCTTCACCTTCGCGGATCAGACCCAGCAGCAGGTGTTCAGTACCTATATAATTGTGTCCGAGTTGGCGAGCTTCTTCGAGGGACAGTTCTAGAACCCGCTTGGCGCGAGGGGTGAACGGAATTTCGACTGCTACGAAGCCCGAACCGCGCCCGATGATTTTTTCGACCTCAATCCGAGCATCTTTGAGGTTGACCCCCATTGATTTGAGGACTTTGGCTGCAACTCCGGTTCCTTCTCCGATCAGACCCAGGAGGATCTGTTCTGTCCCTACGAAGTTGTGACCCAGGCGACGAGCTTCTTCCTGGGCCAACATGATTACTTTTATTGCTTTTTCTGTGAAGCGTTCAAACATGATTTATTCCCATCACCTGCTATGTGCCCGTTTTGAGGTCACGCTCGCACAACGAGCGTTTTTGTTCTCGTAGGGAAAAGGCATTGCTGTGCATTGGACATGGCATTGCCGTTTCCCTACTCGTACTTATTCTAGCGTGACACTCTCAACCGCTCTGCCACACTGGAAAAGCGGTTGCAGATTCTAGGCTGTTGTTGCAGGGTGGCTTTCAACTGGGAATACCCAAATGGTGGCTGACCTACAACCTCCCCTAGACTGCAAGAAGATTGCTCTTCTCGGTCTGTGCCCAACCTACGACTATGTATTGAGGATTCTAGCACAATCTTTTGGGCTGTTATGTCGCTGCAAAAATGGTAGTTACCGAAGTGTAGGGCTGTTTTTTTACAAAAGTTATTGATTTGATGGGCGATCGAGACCTTCACTTCAGTGACTTCTACATTTTTTCGGTAGGCTGTTTCGTAGCCGAGTTTTTCGTAGAAAGCGATCGCTCCTTCGTTGAACTCCCAAACACCCAGCTCAATTTGAGTCAAGCCTTTACCCAGAAGCCACTAAACTTATGAGCAACCATCCAGACTTTACCAGCCACGGGTATCAAATTATCCGAGAATTAGGACGCAACCGGGAAGCAGGGCGCATTATCTACCTGGCAACTGACCTTAACAAGGAGAGACAGGTAGTAACTAAAGAATTCCGTTTTGCTATAGCGGGTGCTGACTGGTCGGGTTATAAAGCTTATCAACGGGAAATTGAACTGTTGCAACAATTAAATCATCCCCGGATTCCCCGCCATCTGGATTCGTTTGAAACTTCATCGGGCTTTTGTCTGGTGCAGGAATATAAAAATGCGCCATCTTTAGCGGAACGACGCAGCTTTACTCCTGAAGAAATTCAGCAAATTTCTGTGTCGGTATTAGAAATTTTGGTTTACTTGCAAAAGCGGACTCCTCCGGTTATTCATCGAGATATTAAACCAGAGAATATTTTGGTGGACAAGCAATTAAATGCCTATCTAATTGATTTTGGTTTTGCCCGTATTCGGGGTGGGGAAATGGCGCTTAGCAGCGTCGCAGCGGGAACGGTGGGTTTTATGGCGCCAGAAGAACAGTTTGGTCGTTCTTTGACGGAAGCGTCAGATTTATATAGTTTAGGGGCAACGCTGATTTGTTTATTGACTGGTAGTCGTTCTGTTGATGTTGGCAAGTTAATTGATGACAACTATCGGTTTGAGTTCAAGAAATTAGTTCCCAAACTGAAGCCGCGCTTTGTTGAGTGGCTGACCAAAATGGTGGAACCAAATCTGAAAAATCGCTATGCCGATGCGGCTGTTGCTTTGGCAGCACTGAGGCCGATTGATGTTGTCGGTAATGCCACTTGGTTAGAAACTCTAGGTCGTGCCATGAAACCCATGATAGCTGTTCGTGTAGTAGGGTTAGCTACCCTTGGTGTTTTCGCTGTCATTGGCACGAATTTGATCGGTTTCAGCAGTCAAAAAGCTGAAATAATTGCCAGTCCTAAACAGGTTACTGAGGATACCAAACTGACGGGTATTAATCAGGTAAAATCTTCTCTAGTGGCCTACTGGAATTTCGACTTATGTCAAGGTGTGGGGAAACCGCTGCTTCCCGATGAATTAGATAATTTAGTACAGGGAACGAGCATTCGGGGCGTTACCTGTGCAAACGGACGTTTTGGATATTCAGGATACTTTGATGGTGTTGATGACTTGATTGAAATTCCCTCTCAATCTAGGTTCAACTTTACAAATCAGATGACCGTTGCAGCTTGGGTCAAACCTTTACGAATTTCTGGATTACAAACTATTGTAAACAAGTGGTATGCAAAAAACTCGTATATGCTGTTGATTGAAGATGGGAAGTTCGTTTTTACAGTAGCGTTTCCTGGTGGAACGTGGGGAACTCCAGTCAAGGTTTCAGCAGCAGCTACCACAGGTGTTTGGACTCATGTCGTCGGTGTTTTTGACGGTCAAAATCTTTTGATTTACATCAACGGTCAACTGGCAGACTCAGTAGCAACTACCGGTACGCTTCAAGCTTCAGAACGTCCGATTGCAATTGGAAATCATCCTGACTGGAATGCCTTTCAAGGCTTTATTGATGAAGTTAGGCTTTACAATTCTGCGCTCAATAATAAACAAATATCGGAATTGTCATATCCTCAATAGCCAGAAATCGTGAGCAGCGTTTCCCTGGGAGAAAGCGGCGGTTCATTTTGCTGTGTTGGATACTTTAGATGAAACATAAAAACCCTCTTTTTTGCTCACATACAAACATGATACTTTTTAATTTAACTTTCAAATGCGGTTACGACGCCATCATTTTACATTCAAAGCTCAAAACTATCGATCGCCCAATACCACTTTTTCTGGTAAAGCCGATCGCACATCTGCACTTTCTCAACCGCCAAATATTGCTGAAACTCCGGTTTTTCTAAACCGCTGCGCCACATTACCAGAGCATCTTCTCCGGTGTCTTCGTAATATCGTTTGCGCCGTCCCGCCTCTTTAAAACCAAATTTCTTGTACAGGGAAACTGCGGCTAAATTCGAGTCCCGCACTTCCAAAGTCGATCGCTCTAATTGCCTGTCGCAAGCCGATTTCAGCAAAGCCCAAAGCAGAGCTTGTCCCAAACCCTGACGTTGAAACTGAGGATGAATTGCCAGCATGATAATGTGAGCTTCTTCTAAAATTGCCCACAAACAACCAATACCAATGAGTAGGGGCGGTGCCCCCGTGCCCGCCCGAACCTGTAGGGGCGGTGCCCCCGTGCCCGCCCCCTCCCACGTCCACAAACCTAATAAATCGCTGTTAGGACTGTCTAACTCGCGCCTGTAGCCTTCGATCGCCCAAAGTCCCCCAAAACAAAGTCGATCGAGCTCTACGGCGTCAGGCAGGTGTTCTGGAACCAGATGTTTGATTTGGAGAAAACGCACAGGGGATTTTAGATTTTAGATTTTAAAATGACTCAAAAGCATCAATCTGGGGCCCGATCGCCCAATTGCTTGCGGTCAATTGTACACTGGGAAAGACCGTAAGGATAGTTATTGCGCTGATGGTATTAACTCAATCTATCGAAAAAGTGGCATCTGGACTTCAGTATCTGTCTGAGTCTCAAGAAGCCTTGGAAAGTCGATCGCCGAATCAAGAACTGTTACCGCTGACAGCCAGCGTCAACAGTCGCGATCGTTTGGAAATAGGAGGCTGCGAGGTGACAGCTTTGGTGGAGCAATTTGGCTCGCCGCTGTACATTTTAGATGAAGAAACGCTGCGGGCGACGAGCAGCCAGTACCGAAAGGCTTTTGAACGGTACTATCCGGGCGAATCACAAGTGCTCTATGCTTCTAAGGCTTGGAGCTGTTTGGCAGTTTGTGCGATCGCAGCTTCGGAAGGTTTAGGGATAGATGTGGTATCAGCCGGAGAAATCCACACAGCACTGCAAGCCGGCGTAAATCCCGACAAAATTTACTTTCACGGGAATAACAAATCCCGCGAGGAAATCCAGCTAGCTGTCGAAAGCGGCTGCGTTACCGTAGCCGACAACTGGCTTGATTTGGAGACTCTAGCAGAGTTGGGAAAATTGGGTGTCAGCAGCTTCACAGGTGGCCCGACACGGGTTATGGTCAGGTTTACGCCGGGAATTGAGTGTCACACTCACGAATACATTCAAACTGGCCAAATCGACAGTAAATTTGGCTTCGATCCCAACTCGCTTGATGACGTTTTTAAATTCATCAGCCAGCAGCCGTCGCTATCTTGCGTCGGAGTACACGCTCACATCGGCTCTCAGATTTTTGAACTGCAACCCCACGACGATTTAGCCGAAGTCATAATTCAGGCCTTGACAAAAGCACAGAGTTATGATTTACCAGCGAATGAAATTAATATTGGCGGCGGGTTAGGCATTCGCTATACTGAAACGGACGATCCTCCCAGCATTCAAGCTTGGGCCCAAACAATTTGCACCGCAGTGGTAGCAGCTTGCGCTCGACGCAAATTGTCATTACCGAAATTGCTTTGCGAACCGGGTCGATCGCTCGTGGGTACAGCCTGCGTCACCGCTTATACTGTTGGCTCTAAAAAAGTCATTCCCGGAATGCGGACTTATTTATCAGTCGATGGCGGTATGTCGGACAATCCGCGTCCAATTACCTACCAATCAGTTTATCGAGTTCTCGCAGCCAACAAAATGTCTGCTGAGTTAACGGAAACAGTGACAGTTGCTGGCAAACACTGCGAATCAGGCGATATTCTGATTAAAGATGCTAAGTTGCCAAAGTGTCAATCGGGAGATATTCTCGTGGTTACGGCTACAGGGGCATACAATTACAGCATGGCTTCTAACTACAACCGAGTGCCCAGACCGGCGGCGGTTTTGGTGAGAAACGGGGAAGTTAATACGATCGTACAGCGGGAAACTTACCAGGATTTACTAAGGTTCGATCGTCTTCCCGAAAGACTCGCAGCTCAAAAGTAAAAAATTAAAGGTTAAAAGTTAAAAGAAAGACAATTCATGTTTAGTTACTGATGATTTCTTTTTGACTTTTAACTTTTGCCTTGTTCAGTCACGCGATTTGATTGACAATCCCCGGTCTAAAAACGCGGGGACTTTCTGCATATTCCTTATCACAACTGTTCATGGTTCATGGGTTCGAGTGCATCACGGTTCGCGGTTCACAGGCGGTAGCGTTCGATGAACCATGAACAATCAACAATCTGGCTATGACTTTGGCCTCGTTCAATCCTTGCTGATTCAGGCGATCGATATTGGATTGGTATTTGTCCTGGCGTATTTGGTGCTCGTCATTGTCGGGGAGCGCAGGACGCTGTGGATGGTACGGGGATTTATTATTTTAATGCTGGCGGCGGCGGTGAGCAACTGGGCTGGATTGAGGCTGTTGCACGTTGCCCTCAACAGCTTGGTGACTGGTTCGGCTGTAGCAATGGCGGTAATATTGCAGTCGGAGTTTCGCCGATTTCTGGAACAATTGGGTCGGGGGGAAATTATACAGTTGTTTGGACGCGATCGGCGACCTACTCCCGCACCGGATAGTGTCATAGATGAAATTGTGGACGCAGTAAAAGAACTTTCGCAAAACCGCACGGGCGCTTTACTAATTGTAGAAACAGATTCTCCGATCGACGATCGGGATTTTTCGGTTCCAGGAGTGAAGCTAAATGCTGAAGTCTCTAAGGAATTGTTGCAGACTATTTTTCAACCGCAAACCTTGCTCCACGACGGGGCTGTTTTGATTCGAGCTTCGCGGATCGTGTCGGCGGGGGTAATTTTGCCTTTGTCCGATCGCAGCGCGTCGCGGCAGTTGGGAACCCGCCACCGGGCGGCGATGGGAATTACAGAACGGGTGCAAGCTTGCGTGTGCGTGGTGGTGTCCGAGGAAACGGGTTCTATTTCTTTGGCGCAGATGGGAACCTTAAATCGACCTTTGACTAGCAGCAAACTGAAGGAATTGCTGGAAGCAAAGCTGTTTCCGTCGGAGGGAGAAAGAGCTGTGGCTCCAATTCCGATCGGCAATCTCGGACGGCAGATAGGATTGAAGGGATTGACATTGTTAAAGCGGATAATGCGCCGATCGGGTAATCGGGAGAAACCATGAGTCAAGGAATTTGCTTGGAAAAGTTGCCGGAGGATCTGCAACAAGAACTCCTACCTAAGCACATAGCAGTGATTATGGACGGGAACGGGCGCTGGGCTAAGGATAAGGGGTTGCCGCGGATTGCGGGACACCGCCGAGGAGCTAGCGCTCTCAAAGAACTGCTGCGCTGCTGCAAAGATTGGGGGATTCCAGCTTTAACGGCCTATGCTTTTTCGACGGAGAATTGGGGGCGGCCGGCTGGGGAGGTGGACTTTTTGATGAGTTTGTTTGAGGGCAAGCTGCGACAAGAATTGCGGGAGATGGTGGACGAGGACGTGCAAATTCAATTTATGGGGGATTTGCTGGCTTTGCCGAAGTCTTTGCAGGCGGAAATCGAGCGTTCTGTTACGGCAACTCAGCACAATCAGGGGATTCTATTTCGGGTGGCGACGAATTACGGGGGGCGTCAGGAAATTGTACAGGCTTGTCGGGCGATCGCCACTCAGGTGCAGGAGGGCAAGTTGCAGCCGGAGGAGATTGATGAGGTTTTATTTAAACGCTATTTGTATACTGCTGATGTTTGCGACCCGGATTTACTGATTCGGACGAGTGGGGAAATGCGGTTGAGCAATTTTCTGCTTTGGCAAATGGCTTATTCGGAAATTTACATTACTGAGACGCTGTGGCCGGATTTTGACCGATCGGAGTTTCACCGCGCTTTATCTACTTATCAGAAACGCAGCCGCCGATTTGGAAAAGTCTAACGATTTTAGATTCTAGATTTGCGATTTTAGATTCGGGAATGCAGACAAAAACGCCCACTTTTTTGTACGTTCAACGACAATCCATCAATCTAAAATCCCAAATCTCAAATCTCAAATCGAATTATGGCCCGGAAAAAACCGCTGCTTCGATATCCTGACGCGACAGGGAGTATTTGAAGAAGCGCTGAATATCTTGGCCGTCGTTTCCAGCATTGATGTAGCGGATGGTGAGTTGGTCGATGTCGAGGGCGAGTTCTGCTTTCCATGCAGGTCGATCGATGTTCCAGCAGTGGAGTTCCCGCAGGTTTTGCTCGCAGCCGCGGCTTTTGAGCCACTGCTCGATTTCTGGGAGGGGATGGTTGTACAAAGGGGTGTCAGCGGAGGGAAGAGTCATGAGGAATTGGGAATTGGGAATTGGGAATTGGGAATTGGGAAAACTGTGGTTAATCTTTAATTTAGAACTTTTAGTTGTCAATTGCCACGAATTAAGCCGATCGCGATCGCCAGCATCAAACATCCGACTAAGGTAGATCCCATCATAAACAGGGCGAATATTTCTCCAGGAGAAAGTGGCCGATCTGCGGGATCTAGGTAAGCCGAGTTGAAATTTTTTGCCCGCGATTGGGAAACCGGAGTGTTGAAACCCGGTGGCTGCTGAATCACATTCATCCGAGAATAGCCGATTTTGAGGTCGTAGGCGAGGCGGCGTTCTGGGTTACTAAGGGTGGCGTAGGCGTTGTTAAGCTGCTGAAATTTGGCGGTAGCGACTGTGGGTGGCAAGTCGGTGGTATCGGGATGGTAGAGTTTGCTGAGTTCTCGGTACGATCGTCTAATGTCGATCGGCGAGGCGGAAGGATGCAGCCCTAACAAGCCGTAGTAACTAGAACCCAAGGGGGTTTTGCCCGGTATTTTCTGACTTTTACTGTTTGCAGTTCCCTCGTTAGAAGTCACCTAAGCGCCTCTGGGCTGGTTGATAATTTTTGATTATTTTAGACCAAATCTGAGGGTAGTGCCACTGTTCAATTTTTGAACAGGGGTGTTTCCTTAGTGTTCGTACAGAGTAAAATTACGATAAAATAGGTGTCTGTAGTTTTAGCAGCAGTCATTTCTCATGCTTATCAAAAATAGTTTGGGATATTTAAGATTTAAAAAAATAATTTAGTAAGGCATTCATCACGGGTTAAGTTAAAGTGCTCTTCCACATCACGCAAAATTCCACTAAGAGTCCCAATCTTAATTGGACTATGGTTGGGAATAGTTAGATGATGTTCGCCATTTTCTTTAGTCGTCAACCGAATATGGCTACCCGTTTGTCGATCTACGACATATCCCAATTTACTTAAAGCCGTAACCAGTGCTTCACCTGATAAATCTCTCGGCAATTTCATGAGGCAATCACCTCATCGCGAACAATGTGCAGGCGAATCAACTTAGGACGATTTTGCTCGTCAGGATAATGACAATGAACGGCATCTTTAATCAATTCTCGCAGTTCTTGAATACTATCAGCTTGAGTAAAGATAGATTCACCGATTGCCTTAGCAATATAACCCCCTTCCTCATCTTCTTGTACCAAAAAAATAATTTCTTTTATGCTATTTTCACCTATGTTTATAGTCATTAGTACCTCGCAAGATAAACTTTAATTACTGATTGTAAGTGTCAATTAATGAAACAGCATCTTCTCATTCGTTAGAGCTAGAAAGCGATCGGCGACATGGTAACAGTCAAGGAGCGGTTTTACCTCCACAACTGAGACTTCTATAAGTATACAATATCGAGCTTAAAATATATATTTGCTCCCTGTCTCTGTTTGGATCTCGTTTATTCAAATTGTAATATCACTGGTGATTATGGGGCCATTCAATGTTTATTTTTTAAAGTCTCTCCTCTTTTCAACGCAAAACTTTTAAGCTGTGTGGCAGTCCAAAAAATGCAAGCCCAGAATGCTGTAGACAGAAATCCAGCCAATAAGGCTGTGCGCCAGGGCAAATGACCTTTTTGACTTGTGAGTAGACTGTAAATCATCATTAATGGCGATCCTAATGCGCCAAATAGCCCAAGATAGTATCCCAAGTCACCTATACGCCAAAGCAATCCCAAGAACCAACTTTGCTTGCGTAGTTTTTCATATTCAGGATAGTCCAGTGACATCACAAATCCACTCCCTGTGCCTAGTTACTGTAAACTATGAATCACCCCGCAAATTTTGCACCTCCTCAACGGTAAGCCCGGTAACTTGGGCGATCGCGGCATTATCTAGCTGTGAGAGTAATTGTCGGGCGATCGCCAACTTTTCTTCTCGCTTTCCTTCTTCTCGTCCTTCTTCTCGTCCTTCTTCTCGTCCTTGTTCTCGTCCTTGTTCTATGCCTTCTAGAGAAGCTTTCAGAATTGCTCCCTGTTGGTCATAAATAAACTGTTCTCTTTTGTCTAAATCTGCCAGTTCTTCCCTGCTTAATTTGACTTGATTTGCAATTTCAAAAGCTTGATGTATTTCCGGTACGCTATCCATTGTTTCTGGAACTGATGTTAAACTTCTCGCATTTTTCATAAAATAAATCCATTTGTCTGCTAAGGTTTCAAGTTCCTCCTGTCCTTTGGTAAATTTTGGCAACTCTACAAACACTAAATCCAGCTCGTTTTCGGGATAAATAAAGTTTTTATTGACTTCTTTTAACACAAATCTCGAAATAAATTCTTCACTCTCAGGAAACATTTCAAAGTCAGTAATTGTCAAAGCAATCACTGGCTTCAACAGTCGATATCCTTGGGCTGCTTCCAATTGAAAAGCATAAGTCTTTGCTGCATTGTAAAAAACTCGCTTACCAAAAGACTGGACGTTGAGCACTTGCATTTCAATAATTACTAAAGTTCCGTCGCTCAGTTGGGCTTTCACATCCAGATAACTATCTTTTAATCCTTCTAGTTTGGGCGGCAGATTTGGGTTGATTATTTCTAAGTCTTCGATGGTGGAATTGCCTTCATAAATTAAGGCGTTGAGAAAGCTAATTAGAATCTCTTTGCTTTCTGAGGAACCGAAGATTTTTTTGAAGGCGTAATCGGTTTTTGGGTTGATAAATATCATAGTTGTCAGATTTAACTTTGAGGTTATCGGTTTGGTGGCGAAGCAACGGGATTTGAGATCCGTCAAACTGGTGATTTTGTTTCAGGTACAGGTAATGGCTTGATATTTTCCGGTAAATGTGCCTTGCCGATCGCCAGCACAGGCTCATCGTCCCTTTGTTCGTCATCGATCGGCAGTTGGCAAGAAATCAACTCTGTGACAATCCGATCGCCCAAAGCATCTTCCCAATCCTGCAACTGTTCCCTGGCTTTGATCGGCTCGTTGACAGCTACGTCTACGCCCATTTGCTGAAGGTTGAGGCTGTGGGCTGCCGATCGGCGGTTAACGCACTCCACCAGCCAAACGCTCAATCCAACCGCCGCCATCAAAGGCAACACAATCCGGTAATCTCTAGTCAATTCAAACATCAACAGAATTGCTGTCAGCGGTGCTCTGGCGCTGCCGGCGAGCACAGCGGCCATTCCCACCATTGCGTAAGCGGGAGGGCCGGCAACGTGTTCCCCCAAAGTCGGCACCATTCCCAAAAAGAGGCCGTAAGCCGAACCTAGGGAAGCTCCCAAAAACATCGCCGGAGCAAAGATACCGCCCACTAAACCGCTACCGAGGCTGATTGCTGTCATCGCTAGTTTGACGAAGACCAGGAGTAGCAGCAAAGGCAAAGAAAACTTGACATCTTGGAGCATTGCTTGGACTGTTTCGTAGCCGACACCCAAAATTTGAGGCAATTTCAGAGCAACTAAGCCGACGCAGGCCCCGCCGATGATGGGGTGAACCGGCCGGGGCAGTCGTCCGAGCCAAGCAAATCCTCGGACTTTTCCTTGAAAACAGCGATCGGCCAATTGAATTGCTTCTGTATAGGCTAGGGAAACTACGCTAGCCAAAAGTCCCAATCCCATGTAAAAAGGCAGTTCCAAGGGGCTGCGGACATCGTAGACAGGCAGAGCAAAAGCCGGCTGAGATCCCAAACAAATTTGAGCGATCAGCGCCGAAACTACGGCGGAGAGCAAGACAACGCTGACTGACGAAGTGGCGAAGGTACTGCCGAGCACGACTTCTAAGGCAAAAAATACTCCGGCGATGGGAGAGTTAAACCCGGCAGATAAACCTGCTGCTGCTCCCGCGCCTAGGAGCAAGCGCTGCCGTTCTGGGGAGAGCTGCAAGACTTGAGCCAGCAGCATTCCGAAGTTGGCGCCGATTTCGACGCTGGGGGCTTCCGGGCCGAGGGAAGCACCGGTGCCGAGGGAAACTGAGGCCGCCACCATTTTGGCGATGGGTTTGAGGGGGGAGAGTTCTTGCAGCCCGCGGGTGGCTGCAATTAAGGAAGACATATTCGGGCCAAAGTCCCGAAACCGCCAGCGCATCAGCCCGATGACGACTCCGCCGAGGGTGGGAATGCACGCTAGCGTCCAAGAGCCTTTGGAGGCGATCGCCCCCATGAAGTCTTCCAGCATCAGGCTGTGGATCAAGTTGATCAGATAGTGAAAGGTGACGACGCCTGCGCCCGTAACTCCCCCTATGACTAGGGAGAGGATGAGCAGAAGGGTTTCTGGACTCGGGTGCAGGCGGTTAAATAGCGGGCTTAGGCGGGAGGCTTGGGGAGTTGCTGTGGTTGGCCCGGGTGGCGGCAGATCCACAGGATGGGTGGCTCTCATTTAGCGGTTAATTCTTCTGTGAGAAGTTAGATAAATATTACATTTTATTTCTTATTTTAATTTTGAGTGATTTTAGGGGAATTGACAAGTTAATTAAGGTCTATTTTAGGGAGGATTTCTGGGGCTGGTCGCTGGGGTGGAATGACTAATTCTGAGGAGCGGCGGATTTGGGGTGATTGTATGCTCAGTTACATTCAAACTTAGATACATTCGGCGATCGAGTTAATTAACTATGTTTTATAATGACTAAATTCCTGACTGTAAACTAATTTTATTGCGATCAAACAATCGCACATAAGATTAGAGCGGTTGTTGAGCGGGCGGGATTCTTGGTCTGGGTTTGGCGATCGACATTAGGGGATCGCCGATGGTGGCGACTTTCCAGGGAGGGGATTCTAGCTGGCGCGCTGCGATTAAAAAGGGTGCGCCTCGCTTCAGGCGATCGACCATTATTTTAGGTGGAATAAATGCAGATAACAAAGGTTCGTTGACGCTGCCAATATATGCGTAAGCGCCATTTTCCAGCCACCTGCCGGCCACGGTATTTGTGTCCTCTGGCGCTGCTGCTGACCAACTGTGGATCATGTGGACTGCTGCGGGAAATTGGAGTTTTGGTATATCGTCAACTGAGGCGTCGCCGTTACCGACTTGAAATGATTTTGGATAGCCTTTGGAATTCATCAATATTAAGTCAAATGTCCACGGTATTGATGCTAAACTCCGCCACAGTTGCAGGCTAGATTCTGGTTGCTGCACTAATTCGACATTAAGACCTATGGTTTTTAGTCCGCTAGCTGCTTCCTCCATTTCGTATTTTCCCCAATTTCCTTCTTTTGGGTAACTGTCATAAAGCATGGCTGTTTGGCTGTCGAGAAATATGGCGCACATCGCTTGATAGATCGATCGCACTTCGGAGCCGTAAATCCAGCCGGCGGCGGCCCAGCGCTCGCCGTTCGGGTGCCGTCCCAAACCGTCGGTAACAGCTAATTGTTCATCTTTGTTTTGAGGGGATTGATATTTTACTGCTAGTTGGCGTACAATGGTTATTGTGTCGATCGCGTCTCCGAGTTGAGAGTAAAAATATCCGGTGGACTCTACGGCTTTTGTAACCGCTGTTTGCAGAGTTTTCCACTGTGCAGTATTGAGGTTATCGTTGGGTTTTCCGAAGTTGCCTTCGAGAAATACTAAAGGTTCACCGCGAGCGGCTGCTAAGGCAACTGCTGCCGAGCGTGCGGGGTCGTTTTCTGATGTGATTGCAACTCCAGGGGGTTCCCAGCCGAGCTCAGTCCATTTTGTTTTTAAGGTTTGAGTATCTGTGGCATTCCAGGCTGCTGCTGCGGCATTCAGCATTAATTGTTGGAGTTTTTGACCTTTTGGGAGTTGCTGTTTGATGCTTGGCAAACGGACGATTTCTTCTGGTTTAAAGCGCTGCAAAAACATGGGCGCGTATTTTTTGTCTTCGATGAGAATAGGCCAGTTTCCTTTGAGATTCCATTTTTGGATTGCTGCTAAGAATGTGGCTTCGTCGGGTACGAGAACTGTGCGGTTGACTGTTGGTATGTTGGAGCGGAGGATGGCTGCTCGGAGACCTGTTTGAACCGGCCAGGGTTCTTGTTTGGCTGAGGCGGGAAGTTGAAAGGGTTTTGTGAAAAGGCGATCGCATCCAAACAAAGCTGTTGTCAAGCAGAAAAAAAGTGCGATCGCCAGTATTTTAAGTTTGATTTTTTTTGTCATAATTATTCAAATCACTCGCTCGGTCAAAACATGGGATAGGGCGGATTTTGTTCGGAGATTGTCTGTTAGATGTTAAGTTTAGGCGCTAAATCCGCGCCGACAATAGGGGTAAGGTGTGATATGATGTCCAGTCGTTTATCCGCAATTTAAAGTGTTTGTAGTAAGGACTTCTGTCCTCATAAATCGGAGGACAGAAGTCCTCACTACAAACCAAGTTTATTGTTGTCGATAGACCGACATAATATGACCTAAATCCGATTTAATAAATTCCGGGAATGAGTTTTTTGACTTGCTGGCGGTAATCTGAATAGTCAGGATATTTTTCCGTTAACCAGGTTTCTTCTCGGCTGGCTTTGATGTCAAAAAATATTAGTAAAATTGCAGTTGCTATGAAATGGGATAAGCTGAATTTAAAAATTGTCCAGGCGAGGGCGGCTAAGATTAAGCCACTGTATAATGGATGCCGCACTATTCCGTAAATGCCTGTTTGGACTAATTCTCCGTTTTCTATTGGATACGGTAAAGGTGTGAGGTTTTTTCCTAAGTCTATGAGTCCTTTGATGATGAAAATTAAGGCGCCGGAGCTCAGAATACTTGCCAGAAACCAGGTAAAATTAAGTAACTGACTTGATTGAATTTTGAATCCCGGCAGTTGATAAACTGGTAAGATGGTAAATCCTGCGATTAATGCTCCTTGAAGCAAAACTAAGTATTCGCCGCGGCTGTTGTTGCGCCAGCCTTCGCGCGTGAAACCCCAATCAGTTAATATTTTCATAATCGAAGGAAGTTCGGCAACGGATTGTGTACGGGATGTAACGGATGTAACGGAAAGAATGTTTGTAGTGAGGACTTTAGTCCGCAGCCGTCAAGGACTAAAGTCCTCACTACAAACTAATTTGTGCGTAAGGACTGAGATTTATTCGAGCCAAGGACGTGTCATTAGTTCTAGTTGGTTGACTTCATCTTGGCTTAAAGTCCAGCCTAATGCGCCTGCGTTTTCTTGGGCTTGTTTTGCGGTTTTGGCGCCGGGAATTGGGATTACTCCGTTTTGGGCTATTAACCAGTTTAGGGCAACTTGGGCGGGCGTTCGATCGCGCTTTTTGCCCATTTTCCGCAGAGTAGACATGACTAATTCGATTTTTTCGATGCCGGTTTTGCTGAAGCGGGAGTCAAATTTACGGGCTCCTGTAGGTTGTTCTTGGGTTGTATATTTGCCGGTGAGCAATCCTTGGGCTAAGGGGCTGTATGCTAAAATTGTGACTCCCAATTCCGAAGCGGTACTGACAATTCCTTGTTTTTCTACTTGTCGCGATAGCAAGGAGTAACGCACTTGATTGGTTGCTAAAGGAACGCCTCGGGCTGCTAATATTTTGTGGGCTTCGCGCATCTGTTCTACTGAATAGTTGCTGACTCCTACTGCTTGAATTCTGCCTTGTTTTACTTCGTCTGCTAAGGCGTTCATCAGGGTTTCTTGACTCAGTAAAAAAGCGAAAGGCCAATGTACTTGATAGAGGGCGATTTGTTCTACTTGCAAGCGTTTTAAGCTGGCACTCAAAGCGTCGGAAACTGATTTTCCGGTAATCCGCCAAGGTACGGGGCCGAATTTGGTGGCTATTTGGACGGGTTGGCTGGTTTTTTTGATAAACTGCCCCAGCAATTCTTCTGATAAGCCGTTACCGTAGACTTCGGCTGTGTCGAAAAAGTTGACTCCCGCGTCTAGAGATGTTTTGAATGCTGTTTCTACTTCGGCGGCGCCGTAGTTGCTGCCGTAATTCCAAAATAGTTTGTCGCCCCAAGCCCAAGTTCCGACGCACAGGGGTATGACGGCTGGGCCATTTTGTCCCAAGGTAATGGTTGTCACGGTTGGTAAATCCACAATTCTTTATTGTCTATTATTTTTATATGAATAATCGCTTTTGAGCTTCTAGCTAGGGGAGGAAAGGCGGCTGGTGCGTGAGTATCTCAGTTACTATGAATGAGTCATGCTGTGTTTATTTTAAATAGTTATGTCGATCGACCGTGTGCCAGATTCTAGATTAACAGATTCCGCGACTCCTGCTATCAAGAGAGTTTCCCTTGTGACTATGTTCCGGTTGGGTTTGTTTCAGATGGGGTTGGGCATGATGTCGATTTTGACCCTGGGAGTGCTGAATCGGGTGATGATTAAGGAGTTGGCGATTCCGGCTACTGTGGTGGCGGGGACTCTGGCGATGCACCAGTTTGTCGCCCCGGCGAGGGTGTGGTTTGGGCAGATGTCTGATGCTAAGCCTTTGTTTGGGCATCACCGCACGGGTTATGTGTGGGTGGGAAGCGTTTTGTTTGTGATTTCCGCTTTTTTGGCGGTGCAGGTGATGTGGCGCTTGGGCGGCAGTTTGGAGGCTGTGGGGTGGACGACTCCTACTTACGGTTGGGTGGGTTTGTTGGGTTTAGTTTTTGCAGTTTACGGTATTGCTATTTGTTCGAGTTCGACTCCTTTTGCTGCTTTGTTGGTGGATGTTTCCGATGAGGATGACCGATCGAAGTTGGTGGGTGTGGTGTGGTCGATGCTGATGGTTGGTATTATTATCGGGGCGATTGTCAGCAGCGGTTTACTCAAACAAATTGATGGGGATGTGCCGCGGGAAGTTTTGGAGGCTTCGATTAATGGTTTGTTTGTGAAAGTGCCGGCGGTGGTTTTGCTGTTGGTGGGGATTGCGACTTTTGGGGTTGAAAAAAAGTATTCGCGGTATGGAGTGCGATCGTCCGCAGTGAATCGAGAAGATAAAATTACTCTGGGAAGGGCTTTGCGGATTTTGACTGCTAGCCGCCAAACCGGTTTATTTTTTACTTTCCTGCTGGTGATGACAATTAGTTTGTTTATGCAGGATGCGGTTTTGGAACCTTACGGCGGGGAAATTTTTAAGATGTCGATTTCGCAAACTACGCAGTTGAATGCTATTTATGGTACTGGCGTGCTGTTGGGTTTGAGTGCCACTGGTTTTTTAATTGTGCCGCGAATTGGCAAGCAAAATACGATTAGGTTGGGCTGTTTGTCGGTGGCGGTTTGTTTTGGTTTAATTATTGCATCGGGATTTACTGGTAATCCGATTTTGTTTAAGTCGGCTTTACTGTTGTTTGGGCTGGCTTCGGGAATTACCACGACGGGGGCGCTGAGTTTGATGTTGGATTTGACGGCTGCGGAAACTGCGGGGACTTTTATTGGGGCTTGGGGTTTGTCGCAGGCGATGGCGCGGGGTGTGGCGACGGTTAGCGGCGGTGCTATTTTAGATTTTGGCAAGAGTTTGTTTGGGGTGCCGATGTTGGCTTACGGGTTGGTGTTTGCGGTGCCGGCGGCGGGTATGATTCTGGCTGTTTGGCTGTTGGGTAGGGTGGATGTTAAGGAGTTTCAGGATAATGCTAAAAGTGCGATCGCCACTATTCTTGAAAATGAACTAGACTAAGGTTCGTAGTGAGGACTTCAGT
>JAUBOH010000039.1:0-7281 GCA_036700145.1 Microcoleus occultus BM001215366 | reverse complement strand
AGGACTAAAGTCCTTACTACGAACTTTATTAAGGACTAAAGTCCTTACTACGAACCTTTTGCTAATGAAAGATTTTTGGGATTCTATTTTAAGCTTTTCTCAGACTACTGTCAAGACAGTTGGACAGCAGTTTTTGAAAGATTTCGGTTCTGCACAAGCGGATGAGAAGGATGACGGCACTTTGGTTACGCAGTCTGACAATTGGGCGGATGCGACAATTAGAAGTGCGATCGCCTCTACTTTTCCCAGTCACGGGATTTTGAGCGAGGAAGGAGAACACGTTTTCCCCGATACTGAATGGTGTTGGGTTGTTGACCCTTTGGATGCTACCACTAATTTTGCTCGGGGAATTCCGATTTGGGGTATTTCTTTGGGTTTATTGTATCGCGGAACTCCGGTTTTTGGCTGCGTGTATTTGCCGCTGCTGAATCAATCTTTTCACGGTTTTTATGCTGGCGATTTGGCTGGCGATAATTTATTGACAAATATGCCTCAAGGTGCATTTTTGAACGATCGCCCGATTCGCCCGACTGCTGATAAAATGAGCGGAAATCATATTTTTAATTTGTGTTCGCGGAGTGTGGGAATCGGGCCTCATCTTCCGAGTAAAATTCGGATGTTGGGTATGGCTAGTTACAATTTTTTAACTGTGGCTTCTGGTGCGGCTATGGGAGGCGTGGAAGCGACTCCGAAAATTTGGGATATTGCCGGGAGTTGGGTAATTGTGAAGGCTGCTGGTGCGGTTTGGCTACCGCTGGAGTCCCAGGCGATTTTTCCGCTGGAAGTGGGGAAGAATTATGGGAGGGTTTCTTATCCGACTTTGGTGATGAATCGGCAGGAGTTGGTGTCGGTGTTTTTGCCGTTTGTGGAGGCTTGGAAGAAGAAAAAAATGGGTGATTGATGTGAAACGAAACTATCCCGAACGTGAATCGCACTATTAGTCAAATAAAACCGCATGGTAGATGTGATGGAGGAGTCTCCCACGCCTACCGTGCGGTTTTTTACAAATATAACCGACCGATGACCGATGACTTAAGTATGCTGGCTCTGGTCTATATCTGCCAATGTGCGGTCGGGTGGTTTTCTTTTAGGTCGATCGGGTGATGCGATGCTGCTACAATTTATGGTAGCGGTTCAACTAGCTATTATTTGTATGAAATAAAATTATACCCGTTTTCAAGTAGAAGCACAATGGAAAATCTTGGAAGAAACTAAGAAACGTCTGCGATTCGCGATCGAACTAATCTCGATAGCACAATTCTCGCATCCGATTTGCTGAAAGTGGCAGTCCCAATTCTACCAGCGTTTGCAAATACTCATCAGGCATTTTTGGCGGATTTTTGAGCCTAATTCTTTGTTTTTCTGCGGCTTTGCATACACCTTCAAAGTTAAAGTTGAGCAAGCGCAGGATCAACTGATCTGGGTGCAGCGGTTTAATATTATATTGTCTGAGTTTGTCAGCCGGAAAATCTCTGAGATTAAAAGTAACTATAAAATCCGCGCGACAATGAATTGCTGCTGCGAGAACATGACGATCGCCCGAATCGGGAAGTTCCAACTCTGGTATAATTGGCTCATAACCTTGCACTAAACAATTTTTAATACTGGCATTCATCATATTTTTGGTTCTGGTAAGTCGTTCTGATGTAAGATTTGGATTGTTCAGAATCACGTTTCTGATCCATTCTTCGTGAATCTCTTCTGTCCATCTCGGTTCAAATACTTCACCAACTCCTAGTTCCATCAACAAATCGCGGAGTGCGGCTGAATATAAAACATTAGCATCGCAGACAACTTTGACAATTTTCATGAGTTAGTCGTACAAACCGAGTGCTTCTGATTCTGCCACAAGTTCGTCCAGAATTTTACTTCTTTTGTCATAATCCTGCTTTTTATATTTCATGACATCTTCATAACGTATCCGGCGACAGCTTTGTACCATTTTGTAAGGAATTTCGCCAGAATCTAGCAACTTCCACACATACTCCCGGGAGACATTCAGTAAACCCTCAACCTGCCAGATATCGAGTTCCGCAGTAATAGGAGTCAGTTTAACAGTATTGCCGCTGCTTGTCTGCTGCAAAATCTCTAACAGCAGTGGCAATGCTGCCGCAGGTATGTCAATTGTCTTTCCCTCTTTTTCGTTTAAGATTAATTTGAGGGATTCGCCAGACGGATGATTTTCTAAGTGCGATTTTAAAGCGCGACTGCTGGTTTTGGCAACTGCTGCTTCTTCGGGTGTTGGCAAAGCAGGCGCTGAGTCGGGATCTCCGGTGAATGTCATGTTAATTTGGGGGTTTAGTATGACAGGCAATTAATTATCATGATAGCAATTTTGCGACGCGATCGCACATGATGCAGCCAGCAAAATCACAGATACTGAGATTGGGGCACAACAATTACTAGGATTAGGACACAACAATGTTGTGTCCCTACTACAAAATGAATTTATTGCCTCACGCCATTAATTTCGACAGCACATTAGACAACTTAGCACCGAGATTCTCAACAGACTCCTGCTGTTTCGGATCTTTCATAGTACCGTCGCTATTAAATGCTTCAAAAGCTTGGGGAATTGCTTTCTGATCCGGCAGCACGAACACGTTAATATTCCCCAGAATCGATCGCAAATGCACCAATCCCCGCAAACCGCCCAAACCGCCTGGGGAAGCGCTCATTATTACCGCTACTTTGTTAGTAAAAGCCACCAATCCCGGTTCGCCGGGAGCTGGGCGCGACACCCAGTCGATCGCATTTTTCAACACAGCCGTAACTGAACTGTTATACTCGGGAGAAGCTATCAAAAACCCGTCATGGGCTACCATCAATTCCTTCAACTTCCGGGCATTTTCTGGCATTCCCTCCTTTGCTTCCAAATCTTCGTCAAATAGCGGCATCGGTAAGTCGTGCAAATCTACATAAGTAACTTCTGCGCCCGCCGCCCTAGCCCCAGCCGCTGCAACTTTTACCAGCAGTTTGTTGTAGGATGCTTCGCGGGTACTCCCAGCAAAAGCAAGAATTTTTGGTCTATTTATCATTCGTTGTTCCCGATCGTTGTTTGCGACTAAAATTATACTATTGGGGATGCTTCCAAACAAAGTCAACAATAGACTTATCTGCGGACAAAGGAGTATCTGTCGGCGAACTGAATAAGATCGATCGCGCTTTCACATTTCCGACTCCCAAACGCCTCTCGACGCGGCTGGGAATGCCGTAACCGTAGATAATATGACCTTTTCCTGCCAACACTGCAACTTGATAGTCAGGGTTGGCTTTGACAAATTCGGCTATGCTTTCGGCCATAGTTTCGTCCCACAAAACTTGGGCTTGCAAAAATCTTTCAAAAGCTGTACTATTTCCCTGTGCTGCCTTTTGGTGCTGTTGGTAAACTTCTAGCAGCAGTTGCCGGTATTCGGCGTTATCGGTGCGAATTTCGGAGATGGGCGGAATGTACTTTTTGTCCTCTGCTGTGAGGCTTTCTAAACCTTGAGACGCTACTTTTCTCGTTACTTCTGACGGTGTATTTAAGGCGATTACAGGTAGTTTGTTTTCTTTGGCAAACCGCAAGATGGGGGCGTAATATTCCCAGGGAAAACGCCACCTTTGATTGTACTCTGTTTGCTCGACTAATTGCTCTTCTGTCAGTTTACCTGCTAAGTAGTTGTCGATCGCGCTTTGGAAAGGACGCTGAAACATTTCCATCGCGATCGCAATTTTCGGATTTTGCCGCTGCATTTCTCGGATAATTTTCAGTTGAGCTTGGTGGTCTGACTCGCTATCGTGGGTTTCTCCCAGATACACGATTTTCGCCTTCACCAACTGTTGCAGAATCTCTTGGTTTGTGTAAGTCTGCTGGGGTTGAGGGTTCGCCATCGGTTCCGCTGTCGCCGCACTGCTGCACAGCAGAAAAATGCTGAGCGATAAGGCGCACAGTTTGATGAGTTTGGTTGTTTTCATATAATTATTATGCCTGTTTTTCGCAGTAGCAGGCACTGCCGAACTCTACTATTTTAGCTGAGCATTTAGAAAGCTCGATCCTTGATTTAACTTCATAATTATCGGCAGTAACTGCTCAAACTGTAAAGTTTAGTTGCAGATACTTGTGGTTCTAGAAGAAGGTGCTACATTAATAATATGAAGCAAACCAAAAGCTTCTCCGACAGATGCCAAATCTAGATATTACAGCGAAGTTCACAATAGAATCTAAGGAGTAAAACGCTGTTTAATCTCACATCTGTCTCATTAAAAAACAATAGCAGCACCCACCAACAAAGCTGATACTTCCTCAACTAATTAGAGGGGAGCAATGCAAGTGAATCCGAGGATTATTGCAACTCCGCATCGAAGTTGAAAAAAGAGGAAATCACTCGGTACATATGGCTAGGGTGCTGTTGTTGTTAACAGAAGTTTTAGGTTTTGTTTTCAGTAGGGATAGAGCCTGGTAACGAGCATAAAAAGAGAAAAGCCAGAAAGTTACTGAAAAATTGTTTCGTCTTCCTTTCGCCACGCGGGATCGACGATACAAATAAATATTAGCGGTTCTGGGCCGCAGTTGTAAATAAACTGCTTGGCATTTGGCGGAATGTAAACTGTATCTCCGGCTTCCACAAGTTGATTTTCGCCGTCGATGTGCATTTCCCCAACACCGCTGATGATGTAGTAAACTTCAGAAGTTGTCAGCGAATGCAGCGCCGAAGTCTGTCCCGGTGGTAAAGTAGCATGGGCGAAACTGTAACGCAATTCGACAGATTGTTTGTCTGGATGCAGCAATTCTCGCAGTTGAGTTCCGTCGCCAGCAATAAACTCGTCGCAGGCATTTAGCTTTTGAATTAGCATTCTTTCGATACTCCTGAAAATCTCTTTACCACAACTTAAGTTTAATGCAAAGAGCCAGAGATGTTAAGAAATATGTCTGGCGGCGGTCGGATTTTTTTAACCGTAAGTTCCAGAATGCGATCGATAATCGGGACAGTCGATCGCATCTTCAGACAAAGCTATTGTAGGCTGAACAGGACACTTAAGACGGTAGTCGTCGGTAAAAAATACGCAGTTAGCACAAGGAATTTGGTGCATTTGCTGAGCTCGACGCATAGAATCGGTGACAGTACGCCCGACACTCGAACATACCAAAAAAACTAAGCCCCAGGCGGATACAAAACACAGCGGGACGAGAATAGGCTGTATTGCCTTTAGCAGATAGTAAAGCATAGGACAAAAATTTAGCGGTAGAAGCCGCATATACATTAGATTAGTGGCATTGGTTCGCGATCGACCAAAAATTCGAGAAACTTTCTCGATCGTGAGATGATAGAGAACCGTCCTTAAATACAACTAGAGGAAATCAGTTATGTCTCTGCGATTAGGCGATACAGTACCCAACTTTACCCAAGCCTCCTCCGAAGGCGAAATCAACTTCTACGACTGGGCCGACGATAGCTGGGTCGTGTTGTTTTCCCACCCGAAAGACTATACTCCAGTATGCACCACCGAACTCGGTGCAGTGGCCCGTCTCAAGTCTGAATTTGAAAAGCGCGGTGTGAAAACTATCGCCCTCAGCGTCGATGACGTGGATTCTCACATGGGCTGGATTAAAGACATTGAGGAAACTCAAAATGTCACCCTCAATTATCCGATTTTAGCAGATGGCGATCGTAAAGTCTCCGACATTTACGATATGATCCATCCTAACTCGCTGAACAACCTGACAATCCGCACAGTTTTTGTGATTGACCCGGAAAAGAAACTGCGTTTGAGCATTACTTACCCGGCGAGTACCGGTCGGAATTTCAATGAGATTTTGCGAGTAATTGATTCCTTGCAACTTACGGACAAATACGGCGTTGCGACTCCGGTTGATTGGAAAGATGGCGACGATTGCGTCATCGTACCTTCGATTACCGATCCCGCAGAATTGGCAGAGAAATTTCCCAAAGGTTACACGCCGATTAAGCCTTATTTGCGGATGACTCCTCAGCCAAATAAATAGGTTTAATGTTTGTAGTAAGGACTTTAGTCCTTAATCCTCTTTTTTGAGGACGGTCGTCCTCACTACAGGTTTGTAGTAAGGACTTTAGTCCTGCCCTATTTTTAAGGAGGACTGAAGTCCTCACTACGAACCGATTTGTACTCAGGACTTCAGATATTAAAGTATTGTAAAACTTCCGCTACATAGAAACACCCAAACAATATGGATATCAAAAACGGCTTTGTAGGCACTATTGGCAATACTCCACTCATCCGCTTAAACAGCTTCAGCGATGAAACCGGCTGCGAAATTCTCGGCAAAGCAGAGTTTCTCAATCCCGGCGGTTCCGTCAAAGACCGGGCTGCTTTATACATCATCAAAGATGCAGAAGAAAAAGGCTTGCTGAAACCGGGGGGAACTGTAGTAGAAGGCACTGCCGGCAATACTGGCATCGGTTTAGCACACATTTGCAATGCCAGAGGTTACAAGTGTTTGATCGTGATTCCAGATAACCAATCTCAAGAAAAAATCGATGCTTTGAGAACCTTGGGCGCAGAAGTTCGGACTGTTGCCGCTGTTCCTTACAAAGACCCGAATAATTATGTCAAATTGTCGGGAAGATTGGCTGCGGAAATGGAAAATGCCATCTGGGCAAATCAGTTTGACAATTTAGCCAATCGCCGAGCTCATTACGAGACAACTGGCCCGGAAATTTGGAAACAAACCGAGGGAAAAATTGATGCTTGGGTAACAGCTACGGGTACGGGCGGGACTTTTGCTGGGGTAGGAATGTTTTTGAAAGAAAGAAATCCTGCTGTTAAAATTGTCTTAGCAGACCCGATGGGCAGCGGGCTTTACAGTTATTTCAAAACTGGGGAAATTAAGACTGAAGGTAGTTCGATTACTGAGGGAATAGGAACCAGCCGCGTGACTGCAAATATGGAGAATGCCCCGGTAGATGACGCTATCCAAATTGACGATACTGAAGCTGTCCGCGTGATTTACCAACTGCTGAGGAAAGAAGGGTTGTTTATGGGCGGTTCTGTGGGGATTAATGTGGGGGCGGCGGTGGCTTTGGCGAAGCAAATGGGGCCGGGAAATACGATTGTTACGGTACTCTGCGACGGCGGGGCTCGGTACCAGTCGCGTTTGTTCGATCGACAGTGGTTGGCCTCAAAAGGTTTATCACCAGATTAACCGTAGTAGGGACACGGCAATGACCATAGGTGTCAACTTAAGCCTAAAATCCTTGGTATCTCTCGCTTTTAGCTAAGTCTAGATCCCCCTAAATCCCCCTTAAGAAGGGGGACTTTGAA